>JAULVS010000105.1:0-13887 GCA_032110905.1 Chitinophagaceae bacterium
GTTTAAAACAAAAGGCCGAGCCGATTGAATTACTGATCGCCTCCTTTGAAAAAGAAGGATCTGTTGTGCATGGCTACAGAATTCCCGGCAAAACATTTACTGCCGAAGAATGGAAAGCAATGACAGAGCAGGACCAGTTGCAAATATTAATGGAGTACAGGCTGGCTTATTGCGGTTACGGGGAAGTAAACTGGTGTGAGGCATTGGGAACTGTTCTTGCTAATGATGAAGTGGTAAATGGAGTAAGTGAAAGAGGCGGGCATCCGGTGATAAAGAAAAAGCTTCGTCAGTGGTATTTGCGGATAACTGAATATGCAGACCGATTACTGGGGGGGCTGAATCAAATTGATTTCAGTGAGTCAATGAAAGAAATGCAGACCAACTGGATCGGTAAATCAATAGGCGCGGAAATTGATTTTTCTCTCAAGGGGCACAATGAAAAATTACGAGTATATACAACCAGGCCCGATACTATTTTCGGTGTCGATTTTATGGTTGTAGCACCAGAGCTGACATTGATCGAGCAAATCACAACACCTGAGCAGTCTGTTGCTGTTCAGGAATACATCGCTTATGTGAAAAGCAGAAGTGAGCGCGAAAGAATGGCTGAAAAGAAGATTACGGGTGTGTTTACCGGAGCTTATGCATTAAATCCTTTTAGTGGAAGGGAAATTCCTGTTTGGATCAGCGAATATGTACTTGCCGGTTATGGTACCGGTGCAATCATGGCCGTGCCTTGTGGCGATGAGCGTGATTTCAAATTCGCAAAACAATTTAATATTTCGATCACCAATATCATTGGTGGCGCTTTTGATGGCGAAGCAGCCAATCCTACAAGAGATGCAGTTCTTCAGGAGTCGGGTTTTTTGAATGGTTTGTCAATGAGAGAAGCGATGGATCTTGTTGTTAAGAAACTTGAAGAAACTGGTAGCGGGAACAGAAAGGTGAATTACAAAATGAGGGATGCGGCCTTCAGTCGTCAGCGCTACTGGGGAGAGCCTTTTCCAATAGTGTGGGAAAGCGGTACCGCTTATGCTTTGTCTGATACACAGCTTCCGGTTAATCTTCCTTATGTAGACTCTTATGGACCTGGTCCGGAAGGAGAGGGCCCGCTTGCCAATATCCAGGGATGGGAAGCTGCATTACAGGGGTCTGGCAATCTTCTTCCACTTGAAACAAATACGATGCCTGGTTATGCAGGTTCTTCCTGGTATTTTTTGCGTTATATGGATCCTCATAATGAACAGGAATTCTGCAGTAAAACGGTATCTGATTACTGGGGTCAGGTCGACTTATATGTCGGGGGTACGGAACATGCTGTCGGTCATTTGCTATATAGCAGAATGTGGACAAAAGCATTGTATGATCTTGGATTCATTGGGTTTGAAGAACCATTTAAAAAACTATTGAATCAGGGAATGATTCAGGGCTCTTCGCGTTTTGTATATCGGATTACAGGAACACAAACATTTGTGTCGAAAGGCTTATTGAATAAAGAAGACGAATACGAAGGGAAACAAACAGACAAACTACATGTTGATGTTCAGATTGTAGATGGGTATGAACTTGACCTTGAAGCGTTTCGTAAATGGCGAAATGGTGAATACGTAGAAGCGGTTTTTATATGTGAAAACGGAACAAGCCTGAAAGCTGGTGAGGCTGTAAGTGGAGCCGTTTATTTATGCGGAA
Source organism: Chitinophagaceae bacterium (assembly GCA_032110905.1). Lineage (GTDB taxonomy): Bacteria > Bacteroidota > Bacteroidia > Chitinophagales > Chitinophagaceae > Lacibacter. The sequence goes on from JAULVS010000105.1 coordinate 1,690, forward strand.
GTGAAGTTGAGAAGATGAGTAAATCCAAGTTCAATACGGTGAATCCGGACGACCTTGTTCACAAATACGGTGCTGATACATTCAGGATGTATGAAATGTTTCTCGGCCCTGTTGAGCTAAGTAAGCCTTGGGATACAAAAGGAATTGAAGGCGTACATCGTTTTCTTAAAAAACTATGGCGTTTGTTTTATGATGAAACAAAAGGAGCGATTTGGACAAACGAAGAGCCGACAGAACAAGAATTACGAATTCTTCATAAAGCGATCAAAAAAATTGATGAGGATACTGAGCGTTTCAGTTTTAATACAGCGGTAAGCAGCTTTATGATTTGTGTGAATGAACTTTCGGATATGAATTCGCGAAAGAAAAAGATTCTCGAGCAGCTGCTTGTTTTACTTACACCTTATGCGCCACACATAAGTGAGGAGCTATGGCATGCTCTTGGAAACCAGGAATCAATTCTGGATGCAACCTTCCCGCTTTTTGAAGCTAAATTTCTTGCGGAAACATCTAAAAATTATCCTGTTGCTGTAAATGGTAAAACGAGATCTGAATTAACGCTTGCGTTTGATATTTCATCAGAAGAGGCAGAGAAGCTTGCTTTGGCAGATCCTGCGGTACAAAAATGGCTGGAGGGAAAACCTCCCAAAAAGGTAATATTTGTCCGTAATAAGATGATTAATATTGTTGTCTGACACCAGACAACAATTAACCTATGCCAATACCTGTTCGCTTACGTGCGCCTTTTCGCGTAGATCAGTTTTATTACCTGAATTTTTTGAGCATTGATGGCCTTTTGCTTTTTAGAACGACCCAGCATCGAAAGGTTTTTATCAAAAACTGTCATCTTTTTCTACAACCTTTTGCCACCTTCTGGGCCTATTCATTTTTACCGAATCAGGCTCATTTTGTCATAAAATGCAAAGAAGATCATGTAATAAAAGAAGAGTTAAGTTGGATTCCCTACAGAGACAGAACCAGATCTATGCTTTCTTTTATCAAGGAATCATCCTCTGAATTATTCAATGCAATGATGGAAAGACAGGTGAATCGTATGCTTGTCTCTTATGTGAATTCTTATAATTATATGGAGGAGAGAAAAGGCGGCTTGTTCCAAAAACCATTCAGACGAATTTGGTTAAGCGATATGGAAGCATTGAAAGAGGCGGTGCTTTTTGTTCATACCTGTGCACAAAAAGAAGGTGTTGTCTTAGATTATCGTGCTCATCAATATCATTCTCACGATGAAATAGCAAGGAAGTCTTCCGCTTTGGTTGATACACAATCTGTGATGTTGCTATTTGAAAGCCCGGAGATCTATCGTCTTGCGCATTTGAAATATGCCGATCAAAAAATGAAGGGCTTTAAACTTTAGCGGTTCATTGTCTTATTTTTTTTAGTCGAATCATCGCGCTGCTGTTTTCAGTGCTTTCAAGGTTTGCAGTGATGCGTTCTCCATTGATATAAGCGATCATATAAGAAGTGTTTGGAGGTATTGAGCCGAGGTTTTCTGCAACCATTACGAGTTCATTTTCATCATTCAACTCTTTCACAGAAAACTTAATTGTATAGGGTTTTTCTGTAAGCCTGATATGTTCGAATAAGATTTTGTTATTTAAAAACAATGAAATGGAGTCTCCATCAATTTCGGCATTGTCATAAAAGCTTACTTCAATGCTGTCTCCGCGGAGTGGCAGATCAAGGTTCAGTATTTTTTTTCGTTCTTCAAATCTTTTTTGTATTTCAGGAACAGGAGTCGTTTTATTGGCTGTACGCTCATTACCAGTAGAGGGAATGGCTGGGGAATGATCTTGTTGTACGGGTTTGTTCAGGGCAGTTTCATTTGTTGTCGGTGCAGGTTTTTCTGATGCTGTTGTGCTGCTTTTTTCGTTGACAGGTGTCGTGTTTTCCGGTAAATTGGCTTTCCATATATTTTCTGTGTAGCTAATATTGTCAGGGTGATTGCCGCCGATTGTAAAGTTTGTTATCAGATCATCCCATTCGTCTTTGTTTATAGCCAGTTTTGTTTTTGTAAGGTGTATTTCACCTTTTTCATCCTTGTTGTTTTTTTGAAATGCTTTTCCGTCGAGCATCATTTTTCCACTTCCCGGACAGTTGAAATCGGCTTCTGCGAGTATCGGAAGGGACATTGTGTTTCTGATACGAAGCCCTTCTTTTTTTTGCTCTATCAGTTCATCATCCAACCAAATAACCGTGTTTGACCGGGCATCAAAATAGCCTTTTATAGAATACCGGGTAAAGTTGCCGGTTGAAGAGTAGTAATAAGAGGTGCCGGTCAGGCTGTCGCCCTTAGCGACAATTTTTAATTCTATTTTTATTGATTTTATTCCTGAGCCAATTCGTCCTTGCCAAACGCCGGTGATCATCTGAGCAGACGCTGATCTATAAGGCAATAAGAACGGGAGCAGTGTCAATATAAATTTGAAAATAAAATTCATCCGCATTGTATTATCTTATTTAAACGCTATGTAGCAGAAATTATTTTTCCTGGATGCTCATTATTCAACAAAGTTTCTTTACCTCTTACAGTTTTTTAACTTTATGCTATGGCAAATCCTACAATTGAATTAATATACGCTCTGCGAGAGGCTGCAGGTCGACTCCGCAATGGTGCAGTTTATGCCTGGGGCAACCATGGTGCCTGTAATTGCGGGCAACTGGTACAGGTAATTGGCGGGCTTTCCCGCGAAGAGATATTAAGTTATACCAAAACGGGAGTGGGCGAGTGGACGGAGCTGGCAGAAGATTATTGTGGGATAACAGATGCTCCGGTTTCGATGTTGGTTGGAAAGCTTCAGCAAATCGGACTTACACCGAGTGATATTCATCATCTTGAATACCTGAACGACCGGTCTGTTTTAAACAATCTTACGGGCGGATTCCGGTGGTTGCAGCGAAACAACAGAGAAGATGTCGTTCTTTATTTTGAAACTTTTGCCTCAATGTTAGAGGAAGAATTTCTTTTAAAGGTGCAAGTGCGGGAGCTGTTGAATGAATGCTATGTAGAAAAAATGGAACTTTAAATCAGTTACATTATAAAAAAAAGACAACCTATTAGGTTGTCTTTTTTTGTTGCCCGACCTGGATTCGAACCAAGACAAACAGAACCAAAATCTGTCGTACTACCATTATACTATCGGGCAATACCCCTGGTTAAGGGAGTGCAAAAATAGGATATTCATATTTTCAAGCCAAACGTTTTTCTTTTGTTTAAAGAATGATAGCGACCCGGTAATGAATCCTTTATTTTCTATTTTACAGATTAAATACCTGTATTCTCTTTAATTGCAGAGGACAAGAAAGTAGCTTTTTTTACCTTTTTGCACTAAAATGTATTTTTCGTGTAAAAGTGCCGATTCATTTAGGCAGAAGTCGACAGACTCAGCCTTCTTTCTGTTTATACTTACCCCGCCACCTGTGATCATTTTTCTGGCCTCCCCTTTACTAGGGAAAATGCCAGATTCAGCGAGGAAGCTAATCAGGTCAACGCCTGCTTTTATTTTTTCCAGACCATAATTTGTTTTTTGAACGCCTTCAAGTGATTCAAGGTCTTCAAGGGTCATTTCTTCGGCAGATTTCCGGCTGTCTTCAAAAAGTTTTTTTGTTGTTTCCAGTGCGGCATTCAATCCGGCTTCGCCATGTACAAAGCGGGTGATTTCTTCAGCAAGTTTTTTCTGTAAGATTCTCAATGAGGGATTCCGGAGATGTTCTTCTTCAAGTTCAGTAATGATTGCTTTCTCAAGAAAAGTAAAAATCCGAATCCATGATTTTGCATCTTCGTCGGCGGCATTAAACCAGAACTGATAAAACTGGTAAGGAGATGTTTTTTCATCATCAAGCCATACATTTCCCTTTTCCGTTTTTCCGAATTTTGATCCGTCGGTCTTTTTAATCAAAGGACAGGTGAAGGCAAAAGCCTCCTCTCCGGTTTTTTTTCTGATTAATTCTGTTCCGGTAGTGATATTGCCCCATTGGTCACTTCCACCCATCTGAAGTTTGCATTTTTTTTGTTGGTAAAGCCATAAAAAGTCATAGCCCTGCATCAGCTGATATGCAAATTCGGTATAACTGATGCCAGAATCACTTTCAATTCTTTTTTTAACGCTGTCCTTTGCCATCATATAGTTGATGGTGATATGTTTGCCAATGTCTCTAAGAAAATGAATAAAGCTGAAATCTTTGAACCAATCATAGTTATTGGCTATTTCTGCACTATTGTGGTTGCCAAGGTTGAAATCCAGAAATTTTTCAAGTTGCTGTTTAATACCGGATACATTTTTTTGAAGGGTTGCCTCATCCAGCAGGTTTCTTTCTTCACTTTTTCCACTTGGGTCGCCAATCATACCTGTTGCCCCACCGATGAGGGCAATTGGTTTATGTCCATCCTTCTGAAGGTGAACAAGTAGTAAGATAGGAACCAGGCTGCCGATATGAAGACTATCTGCGGTTGGATCAAAGCCAATATACCCGGTTACCATTTCTTTTTCAAGTAGTTCTTCTGTTCCGGGCATAATATCCTGGATCATTCCTCTCCATTTCAATTCGGCTATAAGCGACATAATAAATTGGGCTTGTTTACGCAAAATTACTGAAGCCGGGTTAACTTAGAACCACTTCCTATTTGGTCTTCCTAACGTAGGGTTCAACAATCTTTTTCCTGCCGGATCAGATTGATTATATTTGTATACGTGGGTAAATTGCCCATAAGCATAGAATCATTGTTATAGTTTATACCGACTGCATGAAAAACCGGATTGCAATCCTTTTTGTGACTTTCCTGATGTCATTGGATGCCATTAGTCAAATACGTATTTATTCCAATGAGTTTTTAAATATAGGTGCAGGAGCACGAGGTTTATCTATGGGAAGTGCCCAGGTTGCTTCGGTGTCTGATGCCACTGCAGGATACTGGAATCCAGCCGGGCTTACTTCAGTGAAAGACAATCCCTCTTTGTCGCTGATGCATGCTGAATATTTTGCGGGTATTGGTAAATATGATTTTGGCAGTATTGCCATCCCTGTGGCAAATAACAAAAGAACGATCGGACTTTCTGTTCTTCGCTTTGCAGTAGATGATATTCCAAATACGCTTTATCTGATAGAGCCCGACGGGAATATAAATTATGCAAATATTCGTACGTTCAGCAGTGCCGACTGGGCTTTTTTATTGTCAGTTGCTCAGACATTGAAGGAAGTGAATGGCAAATCCTTAAGTCTGGGTGTAAATGCGAAGGTCATACATCGTAATATCGGAACATTTGCAAGAGCATGGGGTTTTGGAGTAGACGCTGCACTGCAAATGAGGGGGAAGAACTGGTCGGCTGGTATAGTAGGGAAAGATATCACAACAACATTCAATTCCTGGAATTTTACATTTACAGAGCGTGAAAAAGAAGTTTTATTTTTAACGAATAACGAGATCCCTGTTCGTTCTACCGAGCTAACGGCTCCACGAATAGTAGTTGGCGGAGCATACAATTTCAGAATCAGCGGGGGTGTTCATTTGAAAGCAGAGGCGAATCTTGACTTTACTTTTGATGGTCGTCGCAATACCTTATTAAGTTCTGATGCACTCAACGCAGATCCCAGGATCGGAGCAGAACTTAATTTAAAGGATCAGTTTTTTATCAGAACGGGCATCTATAACTTCCAGAGAACATTTGCCGACGGAGATACTTTGAATAGAAAAAAAGTTTGGATTTATCAGCCAGCTGCCGGTGCCGGGTTTGTATTGGGGAAGTCCTTTCATATTGATTATGCATTTACAAACCTTGCAAACCAGTCGAATCCCTTGTTTACACATATTATCTCTCTTAGGCTGGATCTGAAAAATACCGCAAGAAAAACCGAAGAATGATGAGGAATTTTAAATTGGTCTTGTTTTTTAGTTTTTTATTGTTGTCTTTTACGACAACCGTTTCTGCGCAATCTTATATGAATGAGTGGATCGACTATGATAAAACATATTACCGATTCAGGGTTGCCGCAAACGGCATCTATCGCATTACCCAGCGGCAATTAGACTCCATTGGAATTGCCAATACAGATGTTAGTCATTTTCAGCTCTGGCAAAATGGTCAGGAAATTCCAATTTACACATCTGTTCAATCAGGCGTTTTGCCAACAGGGGGCTTTCTGGAATTCTATGGTCAAATAAATAATGGATCATGGGAAAAGCGACTGTATTTAAAACCGGAATATAAAATTAACGAAGAGGTAAGTGTCTTAACAGATTCTGCTTCATACTTTTTAACCATTAATCCAATAGGTAATAACAAAAGATATCAGGAAGTGATTAATAATCTTTCATCAAATCTTCCGACTGATTCTTTTTTTATGCATAAGCTGAGGAGCAGGTATGCTACAGCTTATAGTTTAGGATTTGGTGCTGTAGTTGGAGATATCGTTTATTCATCTTCCTATGATGAAGGAGAAGGCTACACCAGTTCTGCATTTGGGCCTGCTGTTCCTTTGGCGGCAAACAATAGTAATTTATTTGTATATTCAACTGGTCCCAATGCTAGTTTTGTTTATTCGGCAGCCGGCAGATCCTTGAACTTAAGAAATCTGCGAATTGTAATGAATGGCAACACAATCGGAGAGAAGCCATTAAATTATTTTAGTTCAATCATAGACTCCTCATTTTCTGATATACCACTTAGCTGGTTAAACAGCGGCGCGGCTAATTTTCAGTTTTTTAATACATCAACTGTTTCATCAGACAGGATGGTGATCGGTTTTTTCGAGCTAACTTATCCACGACAGTTTAATTTTGGCGGACAATCTCTTTTCCAGTTTCAGCTACCGGCAAATGAAAGCGGGAACAAGTTGGTTATTACAAATTTTAACCATGGAGGAATCAGTCCTGTTTTATATGATATGACCAACGGTTATAGGTTAATAGCAGATATATCAGTTCCGGGCCGAGTACAGGTTGTTTTACCTCCATCCTCACAACCCAGAACAATTCTGATTTCAGGCCTACAAACTTCTCTTCTCCGTTCTGTAACTACTTTTAATAAAAGAAATTTTATCGATTATAATGACCCTTCTGAGCAAGGAAATTATTTGATTATTTCAAACCCTAAAATATATAAGGATCAAAATGGAACTGATCAGATTGAGAGATATCGTCAGTACAGAAACAGTGTAGCCGGAGGCGGGTTCAACGCCAAGCTTTTTGATATTGAACAGCTGCTTGATCAATTTGGATATGGCATTAAAAACAATCCTCTATCTGTTAAGAATTTTCTTCGTTTTGCCAGAGCTAGGTTTAATGTGAAGCCGGGGTATTGTTTATTGATAGGTAAAGGGGTTAATCCAAGGGATTATAAAACGAATGAACGCCGGCCGATTACTGAAAATATCAACCTCGTTCCTACATTCGGTATACCGGCATCTGATATGCTTTTAGCGACAGAAGAAGGACAGTATGTTATTAAAACTCCAATTGGTAGAATTAATGTGGTATCTGCAAAGGAGGTAGGAGATTATCTTGATAAAATAATTGAGTATGAAAGATCTCAATCAGTCTTATCTTGTAAGATAGACGACGAAGCTTGGAAGAAGGATATTCTGCATGTTGGTGGGGCAAATGATTTTCTGGGTGAGCAGATTATGTACTACCTCAACCAATATAAAAGACAGGCTGAGGACACCTTATTTGGCGCCAATGTTGAAACTGTGCAAAAATCTTCTCTTTCTAATGTTCAGATTATTTCTAATGATATTGTGAACAATCTTTTTAATAATGGCTTTTCTCTTCTTACTTATTTTGGCCACTCTTCTCCAAATACGCTTGAGTTTAATTTGGATAATCCTGAAAGCTACCCATATACAGGGAAGTATCCGATTTTTTTGGTAAACGGATGTAATGCAGGGAACCTGTTTATATATGACACACTAAGGTTAAATGGAAGTCTTACATTGTCTGAAAAATATGTAGTTGGATATCCTCAGAGGGGAGGCGCTGCATTTATTGCCAGCACACATCTTGGCATTGTTAATTATCTTAACCTATATACTGATGAATATTACAACCAGTTTACTAAATCGGCCTATGGTCAGTCGATCGGAAAAATAAATGCAAATATTTCAGACACGCTGATTTCTCGTTATACTGACAATGATTATTTCGTAAGAACACACATAGAGCAAAATGTATTACACGGAGATCCTGCTCTGCGCTTTTACAGTAGAGAAAAACCCGATTATGCAATAGAACCCCAGTATGTGAAGATATCTCCCGAATTTATTTCAATTGCAGAACGTTCTTTCAATGTAAATCTCAAAATATTTAATCTTGGTAGATACTCCAACGATTCTTTAAGGATCAATATAAAGCGTCAATTTCCGGATGGTTCACAGCAGGTTATCTATAATGAAAATAGAAGTGGGTTCGGCAAATCCGACTCCCTAGAAATATCGGTGACGATCAACCCGATTACAGATAAAGGTGAAAATAAGTTCATCGTTACAATAGATCCAGAAAATGAAATAGATGAGCTTTGCGAAACTAATAACATAATAACTAAAGATGTATTTATATATGAAGATGAAGTAAGACCAATCTTCCCGCATAATTATTCCATCGTTCAAAAAAACGACTTTAAATTTTATGCTTCAACTGCCAACCCTTTTAGTTCCGAAAGGAAATATTTTTTTGAATTAGATACAACAGCTAAATTTAATTCACCCATTAAATACAAGGATTCAGTTTTTTCTTTGGGAGGTTTGATTGGATTTGATCCCAAGGGGCAATCCTTTAGTGATAATGTCGTCTATTATTGGAGAGTTGGTGTGAATGTATTCAATAGCAACCTGGTTACATGGAATAACAGCAGCTTTGTTTACAGACCGGATCTTTCTGATGGGTACAACCAATCTCACTATTATCAGTTCAAAGAAAATAGTTTCGATAAAATAGTAGTTGATTCAAACACCCGGAAGTTTGAATTTCAAAACATTGTACGTAAGCTAAATATCAAGACAGGATTATTCCCTTTTTACGATTTTGATAGAAACAATGTTTATCTTGATCTTGAATTTATAGATCAATTCAGGTGTAACTGGAATGTGTTTTCGGTTTATGTTTTTGAGCCCAAATCCTTAAAACCATGGGTAAATTTACCGGTGGGCAACGTTGGTTCCTACAATAGTTTATTCCCTTGTAGTGGTCAAGCAGGGCAAAAGGGCAGGAACTTCTTTGAGTATTTTATGGGCGACAGAACATCCAGGAATAACTTGCGTTTATTTCTTGAACAGGTACCTAAAGACCATTATGTACTAATTCTTAATCAGGGCGTAGGCGCAAGTACATTTGTTCCTACAAATACATCGTTTATAGGCCAATGGATGAGCGATACAACTATATACGGCACCGGAAATAGCATTTATCACTCATTGATTAAAAATGGCATAACTGAAATTGATAAGTTTACCCGCAATCTTTCATTTGCATTTCTCTATCAAAAAGACAATCCAGAGTTTGTATATCAATACATAACTGAAAATGCGAGTGATCTGGTAGATGTGGATGTTAATATGCCAGCTCAGTTTGTTTCAGGTAAATTTGAAACGCCATGGGTTGGTCCTGCCAAAAAATGGGAAAATTTTCAGTGGGATGGCTATTATAAGGGAGGCCAGATGCCTGAAGATTCAACTTCATTCGAGATCTATGGAAGAACTACAACAGGTACAGAACAATTACTTGCTGTTGTGAAGGACGCAAGGGATACTAGTATTGCATCAATAGATGCCCAGAACTTTCCTTTTTTAAGGATGAGTATGTTCTCAAATGATCCGGTGAGTCTTTCGCCATTTCAGCTTCAGTACTGGAGGCTCACTGGCGAAATGTTTCCAGAAGGTGCCGTTGCTCCAAATATCCGCCTTGACTTTAAAGACACCTTAGATCTGGGCGAACCACTGAATTTCAACATCGCATTTAAAAATATCAGTGAGCCAGCATTCGACAGCCTAAAATTAAAATTCATTATTACAGACCGGAATAATGTGCCCAAAGAGATTCCCTTTTCTAAGAAAAAGCCATTAGTTAGCGGAGATACGATTTTGATTTCCTATACATCAGATACAAAAGATTTACCTGGTTTAAATTCAATGTTTTTATTTGTAAATCCGGATAATGATCAGCCGGAACAGCTTCTGTTTAATAATTTTATTTACAAGAGTTTCTTCGTTAAGCCGGATGTCTATCAGCCCTGGCTGGATGTAACATTTGATGGTATTCATATATTGAATCGCGATATTGTTTCCTCAAAACCGCATATCACAGCTAAGTTGAAAGACGAAAGCAAGTTTATGGCCTTAAATGATACTACCGGTATGAAAGCAACAATCAGGTTCCCCGACAGATCTGTAAAAGAATACAAACTCGGTTCTGATTCTGCTCGGTTTACTCCGGCTAATCTGAATACAGGTGAAAATACGGCTGTGATCGACTTATTTCCAAACCTTCTTCAAGACGGCGAATATGAATTAACTATCACAGCCAATGATCGTGTTGGCAACAAAGCAAGTGATTTAGGGTATAAAGTTGCATTCCAGGTTGTCAACAAGCCAATGATTTCAAATCTTCTGAACTATCCAAATCCGTTTACAACTTCCACAGCTTTTGTTTTTACCTTAACGGGTTCCGAACTGCCTCAGAATTTACGTATTCAAGTTCTGACAATAACAGGAAAAGTAGTTAGGGAAATTACAATGAGTGAGTTGGGCCCGATCAGAATAGGCAGAAACATCACAGAGTTTAAATGGGATGGCACTGATCAGTATGGAAACCGGTTAGCTAATGGTGTCTATCTCTATCGGGTTCTGACGAATAAAAATGGACAGTCTCTTGAAAAATATAATCCTCAGGATGTAAATACTGATATGTTCTTTAACAGGGGATATGGAAAAATGTATTTGATGAGATAAGCTGGATTTTGTTTTCTTGCTTGTGCTGCTAGGTTTTTTACATCAAAGCAGAGATAAGTGCGCGTGAAATGATTTTAAGTTGATGAATTGCAATCAGCAATTGGTCATATAATTCACGATGATCTTTTTTGATTCTGTACGGCCATTACAAAAAAGAGTAATGCAGCTATGAAACCTTTCTCATCCTGATGTCGTTTTCTTCTCTTCTTAAATCGGCAACTTCAGCAGGCTCACTATTATCGTAGATATTGTCTACAATATATTGATTGCTTCTACTGCAGTAAAACATATCTTCCTTTAGCTTTCTTTTATAATTACTGAGAATAACAAGCTGAAGACCAAGCATACCAATGATGATAGCTACTATGTAATAAATTGGGTGTATGTTTAATATTCTCTGATCCAGCGATAAATATGAAATTATGCTGAACATGCTTGTGGTAAAGGCTACTCTTCCTACAAAATCAAATTTTTTCATTTGACCGGGACTTGCCTGATCCGGAATTAATTTAAGGTTATATAAGAGATTGGCAATACTGTATTTAAATAAATATTTTGCATGCCTTCTGTTGTAGTAGCTTAGATCTGTATTTGTGTATTCATCCCAATTAAAGAATTCCTCAATAAAGAAATGATTTTTTTGAATAAATACAATGTCTTCTACTACTTCTCTGCGGAATCCCCGGAAATCACTAATATCTTTTACAGGCAGAGTATTCATTTTGGGATTAAGATTATAAAAAAAGTCAAACACTAGCCGTTTCAGAAGTGAAGCTTTCACGCTATTATCGGGATGCATATTAATGATGTCGGTCCCTTTTTCCAGTATGTTTATCATCTTAGGGATCATCGCGCTAGGATGTTGAAGATCTCCTTTCATAACGACGATAAATTCCCCCTTAGCATAGTCAAGTCCACTAATCACAGCAGCCCTTGAAGATGTTTCATTTTTTAATGTGATACATCGGATGGAACAGTCGTTGTTCATTAAATCTTTTATCTCCTCTAAGCTGGAATCGGTACTGGCATTATTTACCCAAATGATTTCATAATCATAGGAGCCAATATGTTTCAGGAGATCGTAATAAAACGGGCGTAAAAATTCGTTTTGATTACGGACGGGTACAATAATAGATAAATGCTTTCGCATGGTTTCAGAGGGTTTGGATTAGGAAATAAACGATTGCAAGATAGAAAAGCCACTTGGTGCAGGAAAGCGGAAAACTTGGTTATTTTCCGCAT
>JAULVS010000106.1:0-24086 GCA_032110905.1 Chitinophagaceae bacterium
AACAAATATTAACCTGGCCTGACATGCTAAAAACAGCAGAAAATCAAAAAAGAATACAACCTCAAAATGAGGGGTCAGTTTAGACTGATCAAGTGGGGTCTGTTTGTCTGGAAATTACAATTTATCGCCAGTACCAGATATTTGAAGACTATTAAATTCTTCTGAATCATAACAGAAAGTGTATTTGTATTTTTTCCTAAATTCATCTCTTTCTGATGTTTCTGGTTTATAATCTTCATATCCCTCATATCCGGACATATCTCGAGTTCTAAAAAATATTTTAACTAAAACATTGGCAGGTTTTATTTCTTTTTCAGATTCTGCATTGCTATTATCATTCACTTTGAAGGTGTCTATATTAGATTTTAAAGTATCATCTATCTTTATTTCTACTTTTTTGTCATTTGAACCTCCACCGCAGCTTGTCAGCATTAATGCGATAATCATTATTGTGCCGAAAATTTTCATTACTTTTTTCATACTCTTTACATTTAAATTTTGTTCTTACTCATAAGGCTTTTAGGTTTCGCCCCGTTTTTTATAGTGGTTTTCTTGTCTCCACTTTTTTATTTTCCTTTTTTATCACATTGGGTAGTCAGCCCTTTGGCTTTCGCAGACCGCCTTGGTTTTTTTGTGTTAAACTTGCCCATAACGGTTTGCAGCTACATGAAGTTGGCGATTTTTACCACAAATGTTCATTCAACCACAAAACTGTCATACGAAGTACTGAACCGCCAATTTCTTGTAGGTGCTGTTGTATGCAGTTTTATATAAGTGAGAAATCGCATTTAAATGATTTAATGATTAAAGGGATTAGTTTATCGAACTCTTCTTTATTTTTTTCAGTATACTGAATTTCAAGAACACCTGATTTAGACCAGAGCCATGATGGCTCTCCCTCATCCCGTCCTTGCATACTTTCAAGTTCTTCATAAAAACCTTTTAAATAAATAATGTTGCTTTCTGAATCATTACCTGATAAAACAAACCAATCGTTCTTGTCAAAAAAATAAGATGTTTTAATTTTTCTTTTATATTTACTTATTAAATCTTTTTTACTAAATATACCTTGTTCATCAAATCGATCAGTTCGAATTAGTGTGAATCTAATATTTGCTTGTAATAATTCGCTTGTAAATTCATCTCCAGAACTTCTTTTAAATAACCCTTTAGGTGCCTTAAATTTATAGAGGCCATCTTGACCAATAAATTCCTCAATAATGTTATAATTGATTTTTTCATTATCATTTTTAATACCTACCTCTTTTGCAGTGTTGGTTGAATCCGGGAATTCAATATTTTCTTTTTTATTCGAATTGTTTTGATTACATCCGATTAAAATCAAAAATGCGATTGTGGTTATTTTTTCTTTCATATTACTCTTTTATTATTTTAGTTTCCTTAGAAATTGCATACAACTAGCATATACACGTAATCGATCCCTCATTTATTGCTTCTATCCCACATCCGATAGGTAATAATGTGCAAGTATAGGTTAAGGTGAGTTTCATCATAATACTGATTAATTATTTTATTCATCGAACTATAAATATAAATAATAACATAGTTCACTTTGCGATTTTCCTTTCATTGTGTTACCTTTTCTTAGATAACTCGAACACAGGCCAAGCACAGTATTTTTATCAGTTCTTTTGAAGCAGAAAACGATTCTCCTCTTCATACTGGCTTGTTCTATACCATTTGTTTTCGTGCTCACGTAAAAATTCTTCTCTGTTATGTGATCTATAACCACCATTAGCGTGGGACGTGAACTTAATTTCATTAGTTCTTGTCACCTGAAAAGTTTAAATTATCTCTTACGTCCTTACTATAAGTACTAATAATCAATAAAATATAAACCTAGTAATAGTAAAAATATAACTTGACTAAAATTTTGAAAGGTAAAGCTATACATTTACCTTTGTGCATTAATAGTCAATTTATAACTTTACTTTATGCCAAAGAACTCTCTTCTATTCCAACAGCTCAACGACAAAATGTTGGGATTCGTCTCTCTGCAAAAAGTGGCGATTCCGCCTACCGGATGGATTAAAGCCATCCGTACCGCTATTGGCATGTCTTTGAAGCAACTGGGGAATAAACTATCCGTTTCTAAGCAAGCGGTACTTGATATCGAAAAACGTGAGAAAGACGGCTCCATAACTATAAAATCTTTAAAGGAAATTGCACGGGCGATGGATATGGAACTGGTATATGGTTTTGTGCCTAATGATGGTTCTTTGGATGCGCTTATTGAAAGAAGAGCAACCGAACTTGCTAAAGCAATCGTACTGCGTACTGCCAATACGATGAAACTCGAAGATCAGGCCAATTCAAAAAAGCGGATTGAAAAAGCTATTAAGGAAAGAGCCGCAGCAATAAAAAACGAAATGCCTAAAATTTTATGGGATTAGATATTGACTATATAGACGGACAAACCCCTTTAGATGAAGAGGAGAAAGAGGCACTTCTCATTTCAACTATAGCAACCCGAGGTGAACTTGATGAATTTGAACAACAAAACATTGAACAGGCGATACAGTGGGTAATGGGGCGCTCTTTTAAAGTAGAAAATGTTTTCACGGAAGAATTTATTCTCACTGTGCATAAGCGAATGTATGCTGATGTATGGAAGTGGGCGGGAGAATTTCGTAAAACCAATAAGAATATCGGTACAGATAAATGGCAAATACCCACTGAGTTGAAAAATCTACTCAATGATGCCATCTATTGGTATGAAATGCCCATAACGAAAGGCCGATACCAACGGCGGATGAGAATAAAAGGGCATAACATATGACCATTAAAACTATAACGATTCACATATGAAAACAATGTTCACCCGGCTGATGAAATGGCTGTTCGATTTAAGCATCGGCTTGTAAGTATACATTGTTTTCCAAATGGGAATGGCAGACATAGCAGATTGATGGCAGATATTATCATTGAAAAAATTTACAGAATGCCGGTGTTCAGCTGGGGAGCAGCCAATCTTTCAAACGATGGCGATATTCGGTCAGTATATTTAAAAGCAGTGAAAGAAGCAGATAAAGGTGATTATACTTTACTTAAGGCCTTTGCCCGCTCATGAAAAATTAACCGGAACAAATCCATCATTTTTCAAGGTTCACTTTGCGATTTTCGCTTCATTGCTGTACCTTTATTTTGATAACACGAGCACAAGCCGAGCACGCTTTGTTTTTATCAGTTCTTTTGAAGCAGGAAACTATTGAGTTGCTGAAGAAATAATACGCTGAAACCTTTACCTGATAAGCGTTTCAGCCAAACATCATCAAGTTATATTGAAATGCCCTTTTTGTGGCTTGCCATTCGGCCCACACCACAGATTCAAAATTAAACCTTTGTATATCAATAGTTTGTGAGTTTTTTTCTTTGCGAAACGGTTTCTGTTAAGATAAACCGACCCCGAAATTTTCTGAATTTATTATTGGGAATTGGTTAAATGCCACTTCTTCAAATATTTATTCCCATTTAAATTTCCTTACTTAAAATAGTATGTATTGATATATAATATGGGGCTTAAAAAAAATTAGTTGCCGGTGAAGTATCAATTTCATTCTTGATGCGTCAGTTCATCCTACATTAGGAAACCACTCTCTCTTTGTCTATTTCTGCAAAAGATTCAATTCACTTCAGCACTGCCTCCAGTAACGGACCCAAACGCTCAGACCATTTTTTATATTCTAATGCAGATGGGTGAAGTCCGTCTGTGGCAATAAGTGCAGGGTTGGTTCGGGCTTCACGTGTAGAAACAGTTATATCAAGATAGTTGATGTTATAGCTGTTTGTTACATTTTTATTGATGGCATTAAACCAGTCAATTTCTTTTCTTATGCGAGCCGTATCATTTCCGGAAGCAAAAGGTGTTACACTATAATCCGGAATTGAAAGTACGACCACATTTTCTTTTTTGCCTCTTGCTAGTTCAACGGATTTGATAAGTAGCGTGGTAAAACGCTGACGGTAACCGGTGGTGTCACGAGTTTGGTATTGATCATTGACACCAATAAGTAAAGTAACCACATCGTAAAGCCCAGGGTTTTGTGTGTTGATTGCGTTTTGAAGATTTGTTGTTGTCCATCCGGTTGTAGCAATATAGTTAAGGGCATTAATGGTGATTCCTCTTTGTAGAAGCCATACTGTTGTTTGTGCAGGAAAACGTTCTGTGCTTGCTACTCCTTGACCAATGGTGTAGGAGTCCCCCAGCGCCAAAAAGCTTTTTGCTGATACAGCTGGACCAGGGGGAATTATTCCACCCGTATTTTTATCGTATTTGCGGCAACCTGCAATAAGCAGCGCAAGAATCAGGTAGCGAAGCATAACTTAACTACATATGAAAAACTATATGGTTCACCTCATTCCTTTTTCGTTTATGAAATACCTATAAGGAAGGCGTCTGATTCAGCTAGGCGATAATATAGTATACAACATATGGCTATTACAACTATACTAAAAAATATATTATAAGTTTAATCTAATTTCTATCAGACTAAAGTATTTTAAACGACGATTAATTTCAAACGGGTCTTTCATTAATTTGGCGTTTATTTCGCTGAAATAGGGCGTTGAGATACTTGATGGAATCGGTTTTTGACAAAAAAATAAATACCTTAGCGATAATCAGAAAAACAATAAAATGAAAGCACTTCTTATTTCTTTGGCAATCGTGTTTTCAGCGACTTGCTTATCCCAGGATGCAACATTAATCTATAAAAATACGGTGAATTCAACAGTCACCATTGAAACAGATAATGGACTAGGATCTGGTTTCTTTGTTGCGCCGAATATTATAGCCACTAATTACCATGTTGTGGAAGGAGCCGTTCAGGCATACTGCTATTTAAATAACTCTTCTGTAAAGTATAAAATTGACGGATACGTTGCGGCCGATAAATCGGTGGATCTTGTTTTGCTAAAGGTGTCGTCATTAAGTAGGCCTTCTCTGCCTATGGCAACAGAAACAGTTTCTCCTGGCCAAAAAATCTATGTTATTGGTAGCCCGAAAGGATTGCCGGCAACCATTTCTGATGGCATCATCAGTGGAATGAGAGACTTCGACGAATACAAGCTGATTCAGATGACTGCACCCATCTCTTCGGGCAGTAGTGGAGGACCTGTGATGAATGCGAGGGGGCAGCTTGTGGGGATATCTGTAAGCCAGCTGACAGAGGGACAGAATTTAAATTTTGCAATTCCTAAATCTTATCTCGAGGTATTGTTGCAGTTTAAAAAAGAAAATCCTTTTTCTCTTTCAACGCTTAAAACAAGAGGTTCTTCTTCTGCCAGTTCTAAAAAAACAAATTATTATGAGAAGGATAAAACCTATGACATTGGCATCATTCAATCTGAAATCCCAGAATTGTCATTAGATTATATGGCGAACTTTGAAGACAATTCCTGTTTTTATTTTACTTACGATATGACAAATAGTGAGTTGGCAAATCAAACCATTTACATGGAAGATTATCGGCTGGTTGATTTAGAAACCGGCGAAATCTATCATGCACGCTCAACCGATTTGTCATCACAGAACAACTCGAGGGTCATTTATAAGGGAACCAAATCAAGATTTGTAGTTTGTTTTGATCGGCTACCGGGAAATATCAGACAGTTTAGTTTAATGGAGGGTGAATGCAGTTCAAACGCGTTTTGTTTTTTAAATGTAAATCTTAATAATTATACGACAACAACAGATGTTAACTGGCGCTTATACCAAAATAACGATAGCGAAGGAACCGTCTCCTTTTATACAAAGGAAAGTATTGGGTATATAGATATTTATATAGGAGACTATAAATTTGGAACGCTGACAAAATATTTTTCGGATCCAAAATATTCGCCAACCTGCAGCGACACGGGAGACGCAATGGTAACGGTTCGCTTAGAAACCGGAACTTATAAATACAAAGCCGTTTGTGGCAAACTAACGTGGAATGGTTCTTTTACTATTACCAAAGAAGGATGTAAAAAAATCTCACTTTCTAAATAACTGTTTTGCTTTTCAAAATATTGATAAATAGAGCAGCCACTAAAACACCCTAATCTTCAGGAATAAAATATGAGAAATTATATATTCATCTTTATTTCATTTTTCATCAATAACCTAAGCATATTTGCTCAATATAATGAAGATGATGTTGAGTTATTTTCAACTTCAAAAGACGACCAATTCTTTTCTGTTGTAAAAATGGATCAAAAAGAAAAAAAAATCAAAGCAAAATATTTTTCTGTAAGAAATAAATCAGGCTTATCCAGCCACCTAAGATATGAGTCATGGGTAAAAAACAAAAAAATTGTAGCCTATATGAGTGCGGGCTATGTTACCGAAAACATTAATACAAAAGCAAACCAAGTGGGGTTGACGATCGAAAATGGTGAACTAATAAATTCAAATTTATCAGAATATTTGGGCGGGCTCGCAATCATACAGAATGACGAAATCAAAGTTTTTAATTTGAAAAATCCTTACCTGGAATTAAAAGGCAAAGAGGGGTCACTTTTTAAGTTTAATTTAAACGAAAGTCTTGAACGAGCTTCGTTTATAAAATGGGCAGCTGTTAATAATATCTCAGCCTTTCAGTGTCATTTACTGGCTCAAAATGATAGTTTATTGATTTTTGATAACGCTTCTAATGAAATAAGAAATAGAAGATTTTTAATAGGTGGAATTAATGATGAGGGCTTATTTTCTAATTATATTATTAATTTCAGTAAGCCAGAAACTTTGCTTGATGCGACAAAAAAAGCAATGGATTTACTAAAAAAAACAGACAACTTGAGGGTTTATTATGTCATCAATCACGACGCAGGAAGTGACGATGTATTTAAAGTATTTAGGCCCAATGGTGATCTTGTAACAAAGTCCGGTTTTCAGGGATATGTTCCTATAACGAGCGCGGGTAGTTTGATTGTATTCTATTATGAATAGATAGCAAAACTTAATCCAGCAGCAGGCCTTTTTCAAGTTTAATATTCTATAATCAAAGAACTCATTTTAAAGTAAAATAAATTATTGTAATGTCAGAAAAAAACTTCAACTCTGGTTTAAATCCCACCCCCAGCGCATTAATGCCTCCTGTATGCTACAAATGTGGAAAGGGAGTAAGGAGGAATAATTATGACACGAAAAATGAATTCACCAATTGTTTGAGTTATCCGCCATGGAATTCCGGATGGGAGGGCAAATGTGAGCATTGTGGTTATAACTATAATATTCATTATATACAAAATGTATCTTCTAATTCTTTTTGTCGAATAAAAAGAGAAACAAGCGTATCTATATCACAAATGCAGCATATGGACTCTCTGGATACCTTTGTAATTCTCTCGGTTGTTGAATTAGAAATAACTGAGACTCAGGAGTTTAATTCGGACACTCCTACTGCTATCAATAAAAAAATATTCATTTCAACAAATGAGCTTAAATACCTGATCGCTGCACTTAAAAACTCCCCAATTCTAAGTCAGTACGACTGGGATGCTGACTGTACTTAAAAGAGGTTATCTCAGTCAAAATCATTCTAATATCGTTACGGATTGTCATAAGGATATAATCATTTACAACCCAAACCGCTTCCTCATTTATGCCAAAACATCAATCGTTTTACTATTTCACCAAGGAAGATCCTGATTACCAGGTTAAGGGATCACGTGATCCGCTGGCATTGCAGGTGTTATGGCAGCAACAGGGTAAAAAACTAATCCCATACCTTTCAACCGTTTCTTCAAGTGTGCACGACTTTCAAGTGCTTTGCCTTGCCTATTATTTTTATGAACGAGAGCCTGATAATCAGTTTGTCAACTTCTTTCTTCGCTTTGAACAATTAATGGCGTATGCAAGGTTTCTTTCGCCATATGTAAAAGGAAGCTTCAATGGTATTGAAGCAGTTAGAAAACGTCTTTCCGAAAAGACTCGTATTTCCGTTTCAAATACCGCAGAAGACAATATCCTCTCCAATCAGCGTGTCTATGGAATATGGGGTAAATATTCCAGGCCGTTTCGTGATATTGGTTTTCTTCAACAACCGGATTTCAGAGAAGTGTTTGCAGATAAAATCAATCAAATAAAAGAAAATAAAAACATTGTCGCTGCTGTTCAAAAACTACTACAACAACGCAAAAGCTATTTTACTGAACAGGAACTTATGTCTTGTCAGCAACTTTTTGTCATCACAAATAATGAAAGAGAATTTTATCGTAAAAATATCCTGGAAGTGAATCAGCCGGATTCTTACCAGAATAGTTTATTTGACTTTCTGAATTCATTCACTTCCCCTGATAGTTTGAATCTTTATCCATTTGTCAACTCCTTTAAAAAAACGATCCCACAAATAAATAGTCACTTCCACCAAACGTTGGATGAAATCATTACAACCGAGCAAATTATTTCTCCGGTTAACCATATTTTCAGGTACTTGCAAACAAAACCGATCTGGGAAAAGACAGAAATTCTTAAGGATGTTTACATCAACCAGTGCAAATATGATACTGGTTACCGGTTCTCCCCCGATTCGGAAGCGAATCGTATTAAAAATGAATTTGCAGAGATTCTTCAACAAAACAACTGGGACCTCGTGTTGTCATTAATCAAAAAGAATGTAGAAGTTACCGAATGGAGAGGCGGTTCTCCGTGGATGACCGTCAATAAAAACCTGGTGGAAGTACATCATGCCGATGGTGGGTTTAAAAATCCGAATTATGATCCGGAAAAGAATTATTCAAACGGATACTTTATTGATTCTTATTTAAGGCTCTTCAATCAGATAATGAGGAATAAAAATTAATCTCTAAAAATAGATTTTCAACTTAATAACGAATAAGCACTACAGGATAATCGAAAATGAAGGACCGTCATTTGATATTAAAAGAACGTCTGACACAACGAATTAATGGCCGAAAGGTTGTTGCCGCTTTGTTTTATACATTTAATTTCGATCCGAGGTTTTTTGAAAATTATGTTATGCCCATTCTGGTGCCAAAACAAAATTTCACCAACAACAACATCACCAATAATATTCTTTGGCGCCGACTGTATAAAGACAACGAGGTGCCGCCTGTAACCGTTTATTTTGATCAGCATGCCAAAAGCACAGAAAGCGGTCCTTATTTAGACTATAAAATTATTCCGGTAAATATTCCTTCCGTTGGCAAAAACAAAGGGAACTTTCATCCAAAGCACTCATTTATACTTATAGAAAATGATGATCGAAGCCTGGAGCTTCTCTTTGTTACAGGCTCCAATAATATTACCCAATCAGGCTGGTGTGAAAATATAGAATGTATAAGTGATTATCTATTCATCAATGGGAAAGACTTTCCTGTTAATTTCAAGAAAGCTCTCAGAGATTTGTTAAACAATGTATGCGCAAGCTTTAGAAAGCGATTTACAGAAGCGGAGGAGCAAATCCTTTCCTATTTAAATAAAATTGGGACTACCATAGATAAAGATGTCATCTTTTATGACTCTTTTCAAATGCCATTTTCCAATTTTTTGGAGATAAATGTACTTAATGACAGTACTATAAAAATAGTAGAAATCATCTCTCCTTATTTTAAATCTTCACCCGATATACTCCAATTGTTTTTTGACCGAAAGATGCAGGTGCGTATACAGGCACCAATCAAAAACGGGTATTGTTTAGTTGATTCATCTGTCATCAATTCTTATTCAGAAGCAGGAGTAAAATGGTATCAGCCGGCAGATGAAAGCAGAAGTAATCATAGCAAAGTTTATCGGTTTTACGGCGAGAAATACACATATACCATTATTGGTTCAGTTAATTTAACAGCACCCGCGTGGGAGGGGTACACGTCGAGAAGTAAAAACGTTTCTAATGTTGAAACTGCGATGCTTTTTGTTGAAAAAGAAGAAACGCCTTTCAGATTATTTAAACGCGAAATAGATCACGCAAGATTCACGTATTTATCTTCTAATGAGTCGGATGAAAATCAATTTGAACGCATTGAAATTCCTGACATTCGTTTTACAATAGATTGGCCACATCAAAAACTGTCTTGGTCATCAAAAGCCGTTTATCCTTGTACGCTTGAACTGAACACCTCTCTTATTTATAAGATAGAAGGGAACGGGGAGATATTTTTTACAGCCATTAAAAATGGGCGCTCTATATTGGATAGCATTGCACGAAAACCTTTGCTAAAAGTAATAGAAGCTTTACCAGCTGAAAACAGAGAGCATTATTATTATATGGAGCAAATCGGTTTTGAAAATCGTCCGCTTGAATTCAGGATTTCCACAACCGACATTATCAACGGTTGGGAAATGCTTGCAAACAATGATCCTAATTTAAACGAATGGCTTCTCGCTCGACTGGAGACAATAACGGAAAGAATTCAGGATGAAAGTGGCAGGATCATTGAAGAGTACGCAAATGAAAAAAGTTTATTGAATGAAACGGCGCGTCATTTTTACGGCTTGCTGAAACTAGAGAGTTATCTGTTTAATACTGCTGTAGTTCGAAAATCAAAAGCCGATCAGTTAAACCATTACAACAACCTGCGTTATTATCTCACTTATGACAATGTAGATACCTTGTTTAGTTACTGGAAGTATTTAAAGAAACAATATGAAGAAAAGGAGATAATGGGTGTGGTATACTGGCTTTTACTTTCCGTATTAATAAATAGATTTTATAACGGGAAGGACTTGAAATATATGCTGAAAATCATTTCTTCTGTTTCAGATACAAGATCATTCAAAGTGACGCTTACAATGATGGCTGAGGAATTAAACAACGAGTTGAAACAACTAGTGAGACAATTGCCTGTCGATAAAAAAATGTTACAATGGACGGCGAATATTTTAGCAAACGAGTATGAAGATGTTGCATAAAGAAACAGCAAGTACAATCATCAACCTCAAAGCTTCCGATTTAATTCGGGAAGCTGTGGCCGATCGTCAGCTTGAAGTAATCTACAAGGGGTTTAACTATTTGTCGCAGCCGGAAAACAACGCCTTGTATATTGCCGATGAAGTAGGGCTGGGTAAAACATATATTGCGCTTGGGATTGCGTCTCTTCTCAGACATTTTAGTACAAGTGTTGAAACTTATCAGGATGTTATTTTAGTTCCAAAAGAAAATTTGCAGAACAAGTGGGCAAAAGAAATTCGTCAGTTTGTGAGTAATAATTATTTGCTTACAGATAATCGTGTTAAATCAGTGATCGGATCTCCTGTTGGCGCCATCGATCTGCATCAAGGCATAAAATCTATTGAACGAGATATTCCGAGCTATCACATTTTCCGAAATTCTTCTTTTTCGCTTGGGCTTACATATGCTAGTCCGATATCACTTAAGCAATACCTCTATGGCAAAGTATCGAACAAGAGAGACGAGGAGTTTTTAAAGCGAGCAGAGAAGAAGGGTTATTTTTATGCAACTCGTAAATCAATCTTAAAAAAGTTTCTTGCTTATCTCCTCAGTATACAAAATTCAGAAATAGAATTACTCATTGTTGATGAAGGGCACAATTTCAAGCATGGATTAGGAGATTCGGATGCTGCGGAAGTATCAGACAGAAATAATGTAACTACTCGTTTTTTTGGCATCAAACGGAAAAGCGAAGAGGATGAACAGATCTTTTATGATTTCCCAGAATTCAAACAATTGGTCAAACCCAAAGTGAAAAAGCTTTTGGTTTTATCTGCAACCCCCAAAACATATAGCCTGAAAGAACTGAAATACCAGTTCGATTGTTTTCTGCCCAACCATCTTCTATCTGGCATTAAAAGAGAAACAGACATTGAATCGAAATTAAATCAGTTTCTTATCAGAGGCAAGATGGAGTATGAATTGGACGGAAATATTTTTTCAAGAAATCAATGTCGATTTGAACATCGAAAGGGCAATGTAGAGAAGAAGGTGGATGCGGAAGGATTGAGCATTTCTGATAATGAACAAGGATTGATATTAGGATTGATTCAATATATGACGATCAGGCATCTTAATCAGAAGCACAATGCTACTTTTGAGATGGGGATGCTTGCCGGCTTCGAAACATTTAAGTTGGACATAGAGAAAAGAAATGCAGATGATCAGGAATTCGAGGAAGTGAGAACCAGAAAAGTACAGCAATCGCAGGACAGGGAGATAGTTCAAAAAATCATACAGTCATACAAAGAAGAATTTGGCGTGTTGCCTCCTCATCCTAAACAGGATGCGATTGTTCAATCAATTTTTGAACAAATAATAAAAGGTGAAAAATCGTTGGTATTTGTCAGAAGGGTGGCTTCTGCCTATGAACTGGAGCGACGTATTCTTGATAAATGGGAGAGGGAATTTATATACCCGCGTCTTAAAAAGCTGAACCAGGGAAGATATAGCAGTGAGGAATTAAAGGCCTGTATTCAGGCTTTTGAAAATCACATAACGAACAGATCGCTGGTAGAAAACCTGGATTACCTGTTTGAACGCCTGATACAAAAACTGCTTGAATCACGGGCCGAGTATCCGTTGTTAATTGATTCAGAAAAACCGTTTAATTCAGATCAACTTAAAACAGCACTTTATTATATCTATCACCACTACAAGGATCTGGATCAGGGGGAGATATTCTATCAATTTCTGATTAAACAAATACATCTTGAGAAATTCAAAAAAGAATTTCTACTCTGTACTTACCAACTTATTAATGACACTCGAAAACAGTGGATAGCCCTACTTGATAAAGATGAGGATGAAGACCTTTTTGATGACGAGGATGAGGCTTATTTTTTTCACCAGTATTTTCGTCAGCCCGGGGTTAGAAATTTCAGAAAATCGCGCATATATAAGACCGATTGGTTTGACCTGAATTATTTTCTTTTCAATCAGCAATTTAAAATAGCAGACTTCGAATATGTCGCACTCACCAAAGAGCAAATGCATACGAAGGCTACTGATGCCGGAGATCTGCGAGAAGTACAGGAAATATTTTTAAAATACCTGAAAGAAGAAGAGTACGTTCAACCTGCTCTAGACGCTAAGCATTATCCTCAATTGTTAATTGAAAAAAGTACACTCATCACTCAATTGTTCTTAACAGTTTGTGAGAAAGAGTTGCGGGATTTGATACAGAAGCTGAAAGACAAAGGCTGCCGCAAATCAGAAATATTTCAGGAGATTAAATTGTTGACTACCATTTTAAGAAGTACACTTAGAAACGGGATAGGGTTTTTGCCGCTCTATATTGCTGATCATACCCCAGGAGATTTCATAAAGAACTATCTGGAACTGATTAAAGATGAGGAAAGTTGTTTTCATCATGTAATCAGGGAGCTTAAAAATATTATCACTCATTTTTCACTTTTACAAGCGGTTAATTTTCCGAATAAAAATAATTACCGTGAAATCGAAAGTAGGCTTACTTTTCAATCGCCGGTGAAGGGAATGTCGGGTATTAAAAAGAACAAAGAGAAAATAGCCGCACAATTCAGAATGCCTGGATATCCATATGTACTAGTAACCACAGATATATTCAGGGAAGGCGAAGATTTACACACCTTTTGTCAGAATATTTATCACTACGGTATTGCATGGAACAGCAGCGATATGGAACAACGCACCGGGAGAATTGATAGAATTAATTCTTTAAGCAACCGGCTGATGGTTAAGCATCAGAAAAATGAATTTGACCAGCGGATACATGTGTTTTATCCCTATTTGAAAAAAACGCTTGAAGTAAATCAGGTTCATCGTCTCTTTCTGAATATGAATCATTTTACACAGGCGTTTGACAAGATGGAGGCATTACAGGAAGATGGGCTTGCATTGGCTTCAGATGCAGTAGAACAAATGCCTTTAAGTTACGACCAATATTTACGTTCCAAATTTGATCATGATTCGTTTAATGGGGGCTTAAAGACGGGTCCGTCATTTTCGGTGATGCCCTCAATCGGGTTAACGGTTTCTGATTTGCATCAATTACTGGATCAGCTTCAAGCAGTTCTTTTATTGGATGGACTCTATCATCTATCGCCCAAATTAGAAAGAGAAGATTTTAAAATTATTGGTGACTATAATCTGACACACCGCAATAATAGGAGGGGGCCTTTTAGGGTCGTAGTCAAAAACAGTGATAAGCCGGGACAATTTATTTTTGAGGTATCAGCTTATCTTTTTAAAGTAGGTAACCAGGTTTACAGAAAGTTGAATGAGCAGCTTCGACAATCAAATGCAGCTTATCGGATTCATGCCGTTGATCAATTCTATGCATTGTTTTACGATATAGAGGTGGAGAGCACTGATTTTAATGTGCTTAGCAGCCGATTAAAAGAGATGGTGGATCTTGCCGACGAATGGGAAGAGGAGCTGACCAAAGGGATGGATTCTGTGGTGTTTAGATGAATTTAAAAGAGTTCGATTCTAAATTCAATTTCCTTATTTTGCATTTAAACCGAATCAATGAAATTTAATTGCTACTTATTTTTAATCTTCTTTATTGCTTTTACAAAGACAGGATCGGCACAGTATAATACTCAGACTACAGGGGGTGGTAGCGTTTTATATAATTACACATATCCCGGAGATGATCAGTATCATTATGGTGTAAAGAACAATGAGTGGTATGCCAGGAATATTAAAACAGGTAAAACATTTAATATTACTAAAAATCCGCAATACGCACCAACTATCAAAAAGCTTGATGCCCTATATCCAGGGGCCAGAAATATTAACAGGCCTAAAGTTTACGATAATGTTGATATAAGATACAGCTATTATTACCCAGGAGATAATGTTTATATTTATGGGGTAAGCAATGGCGAATGGTTTGCAAAAAATATCAAAAACAATAAAACCTTTAATATCAGCAGAAATCCAAAATTCCGACCAACTGTTAAGAAACTAGACGAATTGTATCCGCAAGCAAGATAATTTATCATAAAATTTCTTTTTTTATAAACGCGCAAAGAGGTCAGATCATAATTATTATGAATTTATCTTATCTGTCTTTACAATTTAGTGCTTTATTCGTATAGATATCAAATTAAAAAATAAATGAATAACAACAAGCAGGTATATCACTTTGTACTGATTTCTACTGGGTTATACCTCGCTTTTTCGCTCGTATTACATTTTGGTAATATTAAAAACCAATATTTACAGAACATCAACCTGTTTTCTCTTGTCCTGAAAAAGCAAAATGAAATAATAACTAAAAAAAGCACTACTGATATTTCTTCCTCTAAACAAAACGCTGAAGGAAACAAAACAGGGCAGGATTTTCTTTTATATCAGAAGGGCAATTATATCACAGGGTTTCAGTCTGACACCACTGCTCCTTCATTATCAAATTTCTTTTTGAAGTTGTATGAAAATAAAACCGGAAAGAAAAAAAGGAAAATCAGGATTGCCTATTTTGGCGACAGTATGATAGAAGGCGATTTAATGTCGTCCACTTTCAGAGATTCTATGCAAAAAATGTTCGGAGGATCCGGTGTAGGTTTTGTTCCGATTAGATCAATTGTTTCAGGTTTGCGGATGACTGCAAGAACAACCAGTTCAGGACAGTGGTCGGAGTTACATTTCAAAAACTCAAATGCGCCGAATCTTTATTTGTCGGGTTATTCATTTAAAAGTCAAGAGGCCGGTTTCACCTGCAGAAACAATGTGATCAACGATACCCTTTCCTTGATGGAAAAAAGT
The DNA here is from genome assembly GCA_032110905.1 of Chitinophagaceae bacterium. Taxonomy (GTDB): domain Bacteria; phylum Bacteroidota; class Bacteroidia; order Chitinophagales; family Chitinophagaceae; genus Lacibacter. Next base: position 15,666 of record JAULVS010000106.1, read on the forward strand.
CTTTTATGTGGATATGGCGCTGAAAAATTCCAATTACGTTACAATGGAACTTCCATTCCTATATATCCTTCGGCATCCTTGAACAGGATTCCATTGTCGAAAGATGGAAGTCAGTCTGTAAATATTGACTTCCCATCTACGAATACTCCCATTTATGGAGTCAGTTTTGAATCGGAGGCGGGTGTTATTGTCGACAATTTTTCTTTTCGCGGAATAACAGGCATTGAGTTTAATTTAATGAGCCCGGATTTTTTAAAGGCAATACAACAAGCGAATCATTATGATTTAATCATACTTCAGTATGGGGTGAACCTTTTATTCAGACCAAATGAAACGAATTTCAGATCCTATCAGAAGTCGTTTGCCAAAGTTGTCGATAAATTTAAAACATGCTTTTCCGATGCCGACATTTTGATCATCAGTGCAGCTGACCGTGCATTCCGTTATGGGCAGGAATATAAAACGGCAGTCGGGCTAGATTCGTTAATCTATAACCAGGCCGAGCTTGCTTTTAATGCCAAATCTGCTTTCTTCAATCTTTATGCAACGATGGGCGGACAAAACAGCATCGTAAGCTGGGCGAGAATGACGCCACCACAGGCAAACAAAGACTATGTTCATCCCAATCATCGTGGCGCAGCAATTCTGGGAACACGACTTTATCAGTCTTTTCTGAGGGAATATCAAAAATATTTAAAACAACAGCAATAATCAATTATGCACAATCTGCTGTTTATAGATATTGAAGCGTTGATCAATCAACTTAAGTATGATCCGGAAAATCCGTTGTTGTTTAATCACGGCTTTTTCGTTTATTTTTTTAGTCTTTTTATATTTTTGTATTATACTTTCAGGAATAATATTCCTGTTAGGCGTTACATTTTTTGTTTCTTCTCTCTTTATTTTTTTTACAAAGCAAGCGGATCGTTTGTTCTGCTTGTTATTTTATCAGCGATCGTTGATTTTTTGCTATCAAACGCGATATACAGACAGAAGCATCAAACCAATAAGAAACTACTATTGTTAATCAGCATCCTATTTAATCTAGGGCTTCTGTTTTGGTTCAAATACACGAACTTTTTTATTGCGTTCACCAATGAATTTTTCAATGCAGGCATTAGTCCGCTAAATATTTTACTTCCGGTCGGAATTTCTTTTTACACGTTTGAGAATTTAAGTTACACCATTGATGTATATAAAGGTGAATTTAAGCCTGCTGATAAATTTTCAGATTATTTACTCTTTCTTTCATTTTTCCCCAAGCTTGTAATGGGGCCAATTGTAAGAGCTAATGATTTTGTTCCTCAGATTAACAAGCCATGGGTTGTAAGCAATGAACAGTACATCAAAGGGTTTTTTCTGATTATTTCAGGAATGTTCAAGAAGATTATCGTATCTGACTACCTCACTCTGAATTATGTGAATTTTATTTTTGATGATCCATCAAGATATACGGGGCTTGAAAATTTATTCGCCGTATATGCCTATGCGGCAGTTATTTATTGTGACTTCAGTGGTTACAGTGATGTAGCGCTGGGTATTGCATGTTGGCTTGGATTCAGCATACCTGTAAACTTTCTTTCTCCTTACCAGAGTTCAAATATCACAGAATTTTGGAGAAGATGGCATATTTCACTTTCCTCCTGGCTGAAAGATTATTTATATATACCACTCGGCGGAAACCGTAAAACTGGCATAGCAGGATGGCTGATCTTTCTTGTGTTTTTTGCAGGTTTGTTCTTTGCATTACAGAAAATATTTATGTTATCTGTTTCAATATCTCTTACTGTTTGTTTTGCCGTCTTATTTGTTTTTGCCATACCTGCAATTGTCGAAAGAAAGAAAGCTCCTTTGAGCACCAATATAAATCTGCTTTCGACAATGATCATTGGTGGTTTCTGGCACGGAGCAAGCTGGAACTTTATTGGTTGGGGAATTTTGCATGGCGTTGGACTTGCCATTCATAAGGTATGGCTTTTGTTTACAGGAAAATCATTGGCAGCAATCAGAGAGAAGAGGCTATACACTTTTTTGGCTGCGTTAGTGACTTTTCATTTTGTTTGTTTCTGCTGGATATTTTTTAAGGCTGAAACATTTGACGGTGCTCTTGTTATGATACGCAGAATTACTTTTGATCTTGATTTTGTTTATTGGGTAAAATTCTTCGATAATTATAAAACAGTTTTAGGGATGCTGCTCATTGCACTTCTAACTCATTTGTTGCCTGATGATTTGATGAGTAAGATTACAAGGCGCGTAGAACGTGTTCCAATGGTTTATTTCCTGCTGATTTATTTCGTTTTCATCCTTTTATATGGCTATTTTAAATCGGCCGAACAGGTGCTACCGATTTATTTGCAGTTTTAACTAGAATTATAGATGCGTTATTGCCCTACTGTTTTTATTAATAAAGAACTGATATTTAATTATTAAGACCTGTATGCTGTTTATTAGAAATATTTATTTAGTCTTTTTGTTTGTTTTGCTATATGCTTGTTCTTCTGTCAAACCTGTAAGCGGTACAATTCAAAATCAGCCCTTGCCGGAACAGCCGGCTTCACAGATTAATATTCCGGTAACAGTTGATTTAAAGCAATATTTCAAAGAAGCAGAGCAAAAAATTCCTTTATCATTTAACGGCAAGGACGATCCTTGTGAAGGTGTTAGGTATACTTATTCCTTTAGTCGTTCTCCTTTACAATTAAACGGAAGCGGAGATAAGATATATCTTTCACTAAAAGGGTCTTATCAACTTTCAATGTCTTTTTGTCCGGCTTGTGCCTTTGGTAATTGCATTATACCCAGATTGTCGGGCAGTTGTGGTGTAGGTGAATCTGCAAGGCGTCTCGAGATGGGATATGAAACCACTCTTCGCCTAAAACCAAACTACGAATTAGAATCTAGTACAGCATTGATCAAACTGGATGCAATTGATAAATGCAACATCACGCTTTTACAGTTTGACATCACAGATCGTATTTTGGAAATTGTGAAATCTTCCACCTCGGAGCTCGTCAGAGATTTTGATCGGGAAATTGGTAAAAAAGATTTCAAATCAGATTTTTCAAAAATGTGGGATACGTTGTCTGCTCCGGTTGTACTTGACGAGGGCATGGGATATTTTTATTTTCAACCCCTGAATATTAGTTTATCCTCTTTTGTGTTCGAGGGAACCTTATTAAAATGTAATGCGGGATTAACTGTCAAGCCGGTCATATTGCCACAAAACAAAAGCGGAGTCAAATCCAAAAAGCTACCTGATTTAACATCCTATAATCCTTCAAACGGCTATAAAGTATATACTGATCTTGTTTTAGATTATGACTCATTGTCAAAACGTGTAAACAAACAACTTTCCAGAGAAAAAATTTCTTTTCATAAACGTGAATTTATAATTGAACATGTGCAGATTAGTCCAGCTAATGATGGAAAGATTAATTTAATGGTCAACTTTGCAGGCTATAAGAGCGGAAAGATGAATATCAGCGGAAACCTTATTTTGGATACATCCTCCAATAATGTGAAGCTGACGAATGTGAAGCTGTCAGTCAAATCGAAATCACTTGCTTTTAAAACAGCAGCTTTTCTATTTAAAAAATCTGCTATTCGGAGCATAACAGATCGGGCTGTTTTTTCTTACAAAAATTTAGAAGAAGACGCAAGGAAAAGAGTTGAACGAAACATCAACCAAACCATTCAAGGCAAGTATCAGTTTAGCGGAAAGGCGAATCGGTTAACGGTTGACCGGCTTTATGTTTCTGAGAAAGGGATTGTTGTTCGAACGACGGCAAGCGGAGATGTAAAACTCTATATAAAATGACCGGGTAGGATAAGTAAAGCACTAAGCTATTAGCTCTAATCAACAGAAAAAATTTCGCTAAATGGCACTATCTTGCAACGTCTTTCGTTTAAGATATGTGTATTTAACGGGTATTTATTTTTTATTAACGGAAGAATACTATAACCAATATCTTACTATTAATAAAAAACTGTTAGTAATGAAACGAACTTCTTTTCAAGCCCTCGCTTCAATTTTATTTTTACATATCTTTTCTAATATAACTTCTTTTGGACTTCCCGGTCAGGGTATTGATAAGCGAAATGCCAATGCCATCAAAGATACCGGTCGTAAGGTGTGGCAATCTCAGCCCTCTTTAGATATAAATATCGCAGATTCGATAGCAGCTTATTTATTATCTGAGAATGATGTATTTAAAGAATTCTGGAATACAGAAATGACATTTTGTTACGATGATTTCGATCCTGCTGTTTTGCCGGAAATAATAGAAATACCACTGATTAATGGTGATGAAAAATTTGTACTCACCTGGTACGGAGGACTCACTTCCAGTTACGGGCCGAGATGGGGCAGAATGCATCATGGGCTCGATCTTCATCTGAGAACAGGCGATACTGTTGTTTCAGCATTCGATGGAATTGTTCGTTTTGCAGGGTATAATAAAAGTGGTTTTGGTAATTGTGTTGTAATAAGACATCTCAACGGATTAGAAACGCTTTATGGTCATTTAAGTAAGATCTCTGTTGTTTCCAATCAGTATATAAAGGCTGGAGAATTGCTTGGCCTTGGTGGTTCAACGGGCAGGTCATCCGGACCACATCTTCATTTTGAAACAAGATATAAGGATTACTCATTTGATCCTTTGCTTATTATCGACAGGCAATCAAACGGTTTGAAGTCAGACAAGCTTGTAATCAGTAAAAAAACCTTGCTGAAAAAAAGATATGCATCAGATAAGTCGTTGAATAAAAAACCGGACGATGGTAAAAGCAACGAATCCGGATCTGAGATCACCAATGAAGTTACAATTGCAGCCGATACAGTAAAATTTGTTCCGCCTGTTATTATAGCTGATGAAGAACAAGAGGAAGAAAAGAAGAATGTGGTTCAGGCGCCCAAAATTCCAGTTGAAAAAAAGAAGGACTACACAAAAAAGCCTGTTGATCCGAAGAAAACAAATAAGCCCGTTGAGAAGAAGGGGGTAATAACTAAAAAGAAGGCAGAACCGGCTTTTCACATTGTTAAAAGCGGAGAAAACCTCTGGGTCATTTCACGTAAATATGGAATAGGTACGGAAAAGCTTGCGAAACTCAATAAGTTAAATCCGAATGCAATTTTGCAGCCGGGTCAAAAGTTGAGATTAAAATAAAAGGCAAGTTTTATTCTTTCCAGGCTTTACCTTTTTTATCAATAAAGAAAGAGGCTTGTCCCTGCTTTACCTCGCAAAGACCTGATTTAAATTCATTAACTTCTGAGAATTGGTTAGCAATAGCAAGCTTTCCTTCAGGATTAATAAAGCCCCAAAGTCCGCCTCTGCGAACGGCAATCAACTCATCTGAAGATTCTCCGATTTGATCCCACTCTACAGGAATGACAATTTTTCCTGTTCTGTCTATGCATCCCCATTTACCATTCATTTTTACGCGGCCGACTCCGTTTTTGAAAGATTTTGCTTTCTGAAATTTTTGTCCGAATAACAATTCTCCGCTTGTGTTAATATAAAACTCACCACTTTCATCTTTCACAACTGCAATGCCGTTTTTAAAAAGAGAAGCTTCAAGATATTCCTTGCTAATGACATTTTCACCGGCAGTATTTACATATACATATTTTCCGTTTGATTTTAGAAACGGAATAGACATGCTATGGTCTATATCCTTATTGTTGTTTGTACAGGATAAAAGGGTTAAGTAAAAAGAGCCAGTCAAAAATAAAATTGCTCTACATTTTACAGGGACAAATCCTCTTTTTTTCTTCAGGTGATATGCGGAGTGATTCATATGGTGTAAAGTTAATAATTCGTTCTCTGATCGTATTAAATCCTTTGTCATTTCCATCTGTGCACAGTTGCCAGTAAGCCCATGCTTTTTGCGGACTGAAATCACAGAATTGTCTAAGCGCGAGTGCAGAAATCATACCCGACATGTGCCATCCGTTCCAGCAGTGAAGCAGTATGGCGCCTGACCCCGGCGTTTTAATTTGTTTATAAATATCTGACAGAATCAAATAACGAAGTGAATCATTTGTGGGCACCATCGAGGAATAAGTGATGCCGATGTTTTTCAGATCGCTGATTATTTCCGGTGAATAGAGAGTATTAAAATTATCCCTGTATAAATAATAAACTTTATCAAAACCTGATTCGTATAAATTTAATAAGGTTTGTATAGATACCGGATTATTGTTGGCGCGACTTAGAAATGGGTTATAAATATTATTTGCACCACTACGATATAATACATCGTTTAATACAACTCTCAGATTCCTGACTCCTTTTAATTCAAGCGGGGCATTGCCGCGATTGTCTGATAACTTTTGCGATAAAAGAGAATCACAGCGAATAATCACAGTGTCTTTTGTTTTAAAACCAGTAGCTTCAATTGCAAAAACAGAGAACCTGCAAGATAAAACCAAGCATAAAGACAAAAGAAAGGTGGTGATATATTTTGTTTGCATCTGCTTACTGTTTTTCATTCATTTGTTTGTTGAAATCGTCGCTAAAATTTTGCTTTAGATCTGTTTCTTTCAAATTACTCTTTACAGCTTCAACAAATCCACGATATCTGATCGCAGGCGATATAGATGCCAATTTAATATTTTCAATTAAGATACCTTTATTGTCTGGCAGATAACTTCGATCAAGGATGCCTGAAACAAGAAATGATCTGTTTCTGAAACGTAATTGCCAGAAGAAGCTTCCCGAAGACACTCCGATTTGTTCACCCGGCTTTTGAGCATTCAGTTGTGAGGGTGGATTGTAAACCGGATAATACCATGATTCAATACCATTAGGATGGAAAACCTGAACAAGGTATCCTCTTCTTGCCGTATCAATCATATAATATTTGCTGGAATCTCCGGAAATAAATAAGAGAATCTTTTTTGATTTATAAAGCATTCTTCCATGCTGAATTTTTTCTTCTTCCACTTCTTTATAAAATGCAGGAGTAAATGAAAAAAGGCTGGTGTCCTTTAAAACCGTTTCAGGTAGAAATGGTTTTATATAGATTACTTGTTCGTTGATTTCCCTATAATTACAGATAAATTCGCGGCAATCTGTTTTAAGATTATTGCCGGAATATGCCCATGAAAAGTGGTTTAACTTTTCTGGATCAATTTTTCGCTTGGGCAAACTAAGGGTTGTCTCGACTTTTTTAGGCAAATTCTTTTGTTGCGCAGATGAGTCGAGGGCAAAGCAGGATAAAAATGTAATTATTAGTAAACGTGTCATTTTCTTTTTCTTATCATCAGCACAATAATAACAATTAACAGCAATGATGACCCTATAATTATTGTGAAAATATTATTATACCATTTTTCATAAAGAGCATCAGGAGAAGGCCGAGAAATAAAAGGTTTCAAAATTTCTCTATCCCTAAGGTAATAAGGTGCAATTAAACTGGTATTTTCAGGTAAAAGAACTACCGAGTCAACCATATTCCCTTGAGCATCTGTAATATAAATTGTTCTGCTTTCAGATAGAAGATTTAAATTTTTTGATGAAAAGTAATTTGATGGAGATATCTGATACTCTTTTAAGTAGTCGTTAGCAGTTTCTGCACACAAGAACAATCCTTCAGCCATACCAGAAGTACTGATGACAGCAAGGGTGTCGCTTTTCTCATTTTGAATGTAAAAAACTGTTTGCTTTGTTTCGAATGATTTTTTTGTCAGGATGACAAAAGGTGTTTTATTTCCAGCTCCTGTTCCGATAACAGTAATTTTTATTTTCTCTTTTAGCATCGAGGAGGATACCGGCGCTATTACCGGGCTAATAGATAAAATACTGTCTGTGGGCATGCGTATCTGGCGGGATCTTTCACGAAAACCATCACTCCATTGTATAAATTTGTAAGCAGGATGAACAGATGCTACTGACAATGTGAGCGGTATTTCAGAAAAATAGTTGCCAGAGTAGGGGTAGGACGGAATTGTATGCACATCAATTTTCACATTGGCCTTGTCGTTGTTGCTAAAATTCGGAATCCGCAGATTGTATTTGCCTGTAAGGCCGTAATGCTCTTGTAGGTGCAATAAACTCGTTTGCGCTCTTTCCTGCGAAAAAATGATCAGCTTGTTGACATTGTTCTCCCAATACTCTCTGGTATAGTGATATCCCTTTCGTTTTACGTGACGATCTATTTCCGGATTCAGATAAGATTTAAAATAATTGATTCTGCTGACAATGCTGTCGTGTGATAGAATTGTGGAGTTTAAAAAACAATAGGTATTGATGAATCTATTTTTAAATGCAGGGACTTCTGTGAGTTTTCTTAAAATGATGGTAGACCAGGTTGGGTTGTACCAGAACGTTTCTTTGGGGCTTAATCTGTTTTTAAGATAATTTAATTGAGGTTTATAAAAAGAAAGGTCGGCATCATAGAAGATCCATTTAAATCGCC
>JAULVS010000107.1:0-3571 GCA_032110905.1 Chitinophagaceae bacterium
TGCCGGATTTTTAACCTAAACACATTTATTTCCTTTCTCACCCATTTCGTAAATTTGCGCCTCAATTGAATACTATGGCAGAAACTGCAACTGTTCCACAGCCACTAACGATGAAGGATTTTCAGACCGACCAGGAAGTAAGATGGTGTCCGGGATGTGGTGATTACTCTATTCTTGCACAGGTGCAGAAGATCATGCCAACCATTGGCATCCCACGTGAAAACATTGCCATCATCAGTGGTATAGGGTGTAGTAGCCGGTTTCCGTATTATATGAATACTTATGGTATGCATTCCATCCACGGACGTGCCACTGCTGTTGCAAGCGGGTTGAAAGCAGCACGGCCCGATTTGAGTGTATGGATTGTTACTGGAGATGGCGATGCGCTGAGTATCGGAGGTAATCATACTATGCATTTGCTGCGCAGAAATTTCAATGTCAATATTCTTCTTTTTAATAACCAGATTTACGGTTTAACCAAAGGACAGTATTCGCCAACTTCTGAAGAACATAAAGTAACAAAGAGTACTCCTTTTGGCAGCATCGATCATCCGTTTAATCCACTCGCCCTTGCTATGGGTGCCGATGCCACGTTCATAGCGAGAAGCATGGACCGTGATCCGAAACATTTACAGGAGATGTTGCTTCGTACCAATGCGCATAAAGGATCATCCTTCCTTGAAATCTATCAGAATTGTAACATCTTTAATGATGGTGCTTTTGAAGTTTTCACAGAAAAGGGTTCCAAAGCGGAGGAAGCTTTATTCCTGACGCAAGGCCAGCCGCTTGTTTTTGGTGCACAGCAAAACAAAGGCATTAAATTGGATGGATTTAGACCGGTTGTGGTGAGTCTGGATGAAGGCCACAGCAAAGATGATTTGTGGGTGCATGACGAACATGATTTTTACAAATCACAAATACTTGTTAGAATGTTTGATGATCCGAATAAAGACGGACATCTTCCTCGTCCATTTGGTGTATTCTATCAAACAGATCGTCCCTGCTATGAAGAGATGATGGAATTACAAATTGAAGAGGTGATGACTTCGCGCGGAAAAGGCAATCTCGACAAATTGCTACGCGGCAATGAGGTGTGGGAGATACTTTAATGGATTAAGAGGAGCTAGGAGACCGCGAGACCGAAGGAAGTTATTTGTTATTAGTTATTGGTTGTTAGTACAGTTACAAGTTACGAGAGTCGGGGAAGAAGTTAGGAATCTTGAAAAAATTAAGTCCATTAACCAATAACTAACAACTAACAACCTATAACTTCCTTTTAACGGTCAACTGCTAACAGTTTTTTCAGAACATTGAGATTATTATCATTGTCAACAGCTTCAATCACATCTTTTTTCTCTTGTGCTGTTAAATGAAAGTTCAAAGCAGCGTTTACACGATTTGGCGCAGGTTCATAAACAAATGAGAACCGCTGTACCGGAATAGATTTTTGCAAATAGCTGAACATACTTTCCTGATAGTAATCCTGTACCATTAGAAAGTTGTATTGCAATAAAGAAAATGGCTTGTAAAACACATCACTCAAGCCCGGTTTTTCCATTACGGACTTTTTACTTTCTCCTCTTTTGCTGTCTCGTATCTGTATAATAATGATACCGGAGGTATTCTCTTTGATCCAGTTTTCAAATACGGAAAGAAAGCGAAGTGTTATTTCCAACCCAAAATTATCCCGCATGCCTGCATCCATCACATCGATTACCGGATTTGAAGGGAGCCAAACATTTGGCAAGACATAAGGGAAGGTTGCATTCATTCGTAAAGCGGTAAGTAAACGCAAATTGTAAGGGTTTTGTGCGGCAAAGAAAGTGCCAAAATCAACTGCATCCGGTTCTGCAAACACACCCTTGCTGCTATCAGGAATCGGGTGCATCAAAAAACGGATTGGTTGTGTACAGATCATCAGCTTACGGCTGTCTTTTGTGATCGTTGAATGAAATAATCCCAGCGGAAGCGAAGCTTCCTGCTCTTCTTTTATATAATCTTTTATCTGCTGATTCAGTACATAGCCAGTATTTCTGTTTAGTTGTTCTTCAAATGCAAAAGCCCTGTCTTTTACATAGCGGTAAGGGCCAACCGAAAAATGTTGAGCTGGTGTAATCAGATCTCTGGTAACCATGGCAGAAAAGAGAGGGTTCAGTAAATCGCCGGCAATTGCTTCTCCGTATCGCCTCTCAAACCGGTTGATATTCTTTCCTTTTTCTTTTTGCCGGTAAAGTTCACGGTAATAGGTTGCTCCAAGCATACCGCCCGATGCACCGGCAAACAGAAAAAGCTTTTTCATAAACGTACCGCTCATTGCACTGTCTACTGCCCGAATAGCATGATAACTGAAAGTGGCCGATCTTGTTCCGCCGCCACTCACATTCAATAAGTAGAAGTAAGGCTTATCTGTACCTTGTTTTTTCTTCCAGTTGTTAAGCACGCTGATCATTTGCAGACTGTCTGCTTTTCTTTTTTCTGGCGAAGAAAGTGCAATCAGGTGTTCATCATCATAAACAGGGCGTGCAGAAATATGATTGTAATCGAGCCCAAATGCTTTATTACGGATATCCAGTACTTCATAACTGATTAGCTGGTTGAGTACAAGGACGATAACAATGAGAACGGGGATGCTCCAGTTTTTTAACCAGAACACAAACGCGCCGGAAGCCGCAATCAGAATAGAAAAGAGAACGAGAATGCTTGCTGCGGCCGGCAGTTGCAGCGGCCTCAGATCCAGAAAAAAACCATAGATCATGAGTGAAAGAAATGCAAGTATAATGGCAATGACCGCAGCGAAATGGTGCCGTTTAAAGATACGATCGAGAAATCCTTGATTATAGTGAGAAACGTTGCGGGGTTGACGGATTTTCAATAATCCTGAAAAATAAGTCTCAACACGAATTTGCTTAATATGATTCGATTCCACACTGCGGTCTCTTAACGAGTTGAAAAAAGGGCGGATTCCGGCAGCGTCGGGTTTCAATGTTCTTCGAATGGCTTTTTCACTTCCCGCCATATAGCCCATTGCAATTACCATTAGTGATATAAGCCCGCAGAGAAAGCCGCTTATTAAGGTAATGACAGAGCCAGATTTAATTAATTCGCTTTGCGTAGTAAAATCAACCAGCCGGTATATATAAAAAAAGATAAACAAAATGGGTATAACCATATTGTTGAAGGTGAAATTTCTGAATGGAGTACTGGTGGACGCGAGAAATTTGAAATGATGACTGATAAGCAGAAAAGAAGTGATATTCCAGCTCATGATATAAACTCCCAGTGCAAAACCTGTAAAACATCCACTTAGAAAATTCACTTCTCCTAAATATTCAGGAGCAAGAAACAAGGATGCAGCCCCGAAGTTTTTCATAAAGACACCGCTGATAGTTGCACTAAGTATCGCCCAGAAAATCAACAACAATTGATAACGTTTCAGATGCATCAGTAATAATTGCACCGGAAAGGAATAATAAATTGATATGAGCAATCGTTTCATCGGTTATCGGTGTGCGTTATCCTTTATCTGTTATCGGTTATCCGGTTATCCGTTATCGGTTATCCGTTATCTGTT
>JAULVS010000108.1:0-28826 GCA_032110905.1 Chitinophagaceae bacterium
TTGAAAAACGTGTGTAAAAAAGTCCTGCATCAAAAGAAAGTAAACCTCTACCTGTTTTTTTGTAATTGGTATAATTAAGATGATAATTTGTACTCAATTCCGGTCGGATACTTTCTGTAATAACGACTGTACGGGCTCCTGTTAATGCAGCATGTTCTTCGGTAAACAAGTTAACAAGCCTGAAACCATTACCAGATGAAAAACGAAAAATATGGTTCTCTGCCGGTGTGTATTTAAAACCAAACCGATGTGAAAGAACCGGTCGGTGTACATTGTGAAACTCAAGCCTAAAGCCACCCAGTAAACTCATTTTTTTTCCTGCATCCCACTCAAGCTGTGAAAACACCCCCGATGATATGAAGGTGGAAGGACTTGTACCTCCGGTTAGTACTGATGTTGTCGCTGGCGTATTGTCATCATAACGGATCACTCTAATTGGAATTCCTGACAGAATGCGCATCTTTTTCTTTATCCATTCTGTGCGTAATTGTCCGAACGTTGTATGCTGGCTTGCATCATAAGAAACATTCCCATAATATGAATCCTGCCGGTGATAATTATAAGAGAAATCTGCTTCGATCAACTGATCAGCAATCTTCCATCCGTAACGACCTATCCCTTCAAACCTATTCGTGAAAATACTTTCTCCATATACATCCTCGCCTCCTCTGTGTTTCTTTTGCCAATTCATTTCACCGCCCCATCTGTCTTCGTAAAAATATCTCCAGGCAAAAGAAGCGGGCAAGCCCGACTTTCTCTCAGGGTTCCATTTATTAAATACAGATATCCTATGCTGAAGAGGTATATCTGTAAAACCATCATAATTGATATCCCATCGTTGGTCCATCATAAAATGATGCACTCCTAATAATGATGAAGTCTTTCCAATTTTAAAATTTACCCCAATATCTGTGGTTGCCTCACGGTAAGAACTGGAAGTATGTAAAACAGAAAGCTCCGTGTTTTTACCAGGTTCTTTGGTAATAAGATTAATGATTCCTGCAACAGCATCACTCCCATACAATGCAGATGCAGGACCCTTTGCAACTTCCACCCTTTTAATTAATGACTGCGGCAAACCTGTTAATCCATATACCGAAGAGAGTGCACTTACAATTGGCATACCATCTATTAACACCAAAGTATAAGGGCCATCAAGACCATTTAAACGAAAAGAAGATGTATTACAAACCTGGCAGCTCGTCTGGGGCAACACGCCATTCACCCTTGATAAAGAAGACCAAATATCCGGCTCTATCTGCCTTTTTAAAAACGCTGCAGAATAAGATTCTATCGGAATAATAGAGCTACTTTTTTTAATTGATCGGAAATTACCACTAACTACAATATCCTGTAAAGTATCCGAATTAGACTTCAGTTTTCTTTTCAGTATCGTATCACTGTAGAAATATTTTTCTGCATACACGATTGATGCAGATGAAGAAAAAAAGAGGGTGATACCACTCAAAAATGATAAAAAATATTTCACAGAAAAATATATTTAGCCTTGTCTAAATTTATATTTAGGCAAATATATGATATCTAAGAACACCCAAAGAATTCTAATAATTATTTCCAGCGATTGAGCATTGTATGTTCAACAGAAAGAAGCAAAGATTGATTAGCCATACGGTGAAAGTTGCCTGCCAGCTGAAACCTGGCTCCAAAATTCACCCGAGTTGTACTGTTTAAAATGAGTTGTATTGCAGGTGCAGCATCAATAAAACCTGTTCTAGCAGAAGGTGCATACTGACCTAAAAACTCCAAATAAGCATTCAGGTTTACTTGTTTATAATTTGTATATTTTACCGGGAAAATCAGATAACCTCCCGACAAACTGTACTGAAAAACATTTCTGTAGAATGGTAGTCCGAATTCAATTTTTGACGGATTTCCTGTTAGCGAGATATGAGAGACAGTCCCGGATACCGCTAACCGCCTGATTAATTGTGTTGCAATGACCCCTGCCTGTATGGAATTGTTGTCGCCCTCTGTTGTCAACTCCTGATAAACAAGCGGATTGCGCGACAATGAACCGTTGATGAATGCCGCCATTCTGAAATGACGATGCACATCATCCTTACTTAAAAATCTATATTTGGTGTAGAGTCTAATACTTTCAAAACACTGTCCTTTCTGAAAATACATATCTGAAAAACTGACACCTCCGCTCAACATCCAGTTTTTGGATAATCCTGCCTGCAGCTCCATCATCATCCGGTATTCTCTATCCGAATTGTGATAAGAGACGAGTGATTTGGCAGAAGCCTTTGCTGTGATTGAACGAGCCGGAACATTAGATGCCGGACTTGAAAAAACATATAACTCCTGCCCGGAAACCGATTGATTAAAAATAACGACTAGTTTAATAAAAAGTAATATATAGAACAAAGGGCGTATCATAATCCTTCCTGATTTATCATAACGGTATAAATACCATCGTCTGAATCTTTTTTATTCTTTCTTAAACTTACACCAAGCTTTTTCTCGTAATCTTTTAGCATCTTTTCTGTTAAAAATCCTTTATCTAGAAAAAGAAATGTAATATCTCTGTCTAATGTTTGACCGGCGCTATTGATAACAAAAAGCTTCAACCCATACAAGCTTAAAACCTTATCAAGCGGAAGTTCAAAATTCTTAAAACTGATTGTAAAGCGAAGTAACGCGACACTGAAACCGGCTTCTTCTACAGCATTTCTCATTTGATCCGGATCAATATTCTTATCTGATTTGAATTTTATTTGAAAAGATGAATTTGCAACATCAGGCGCAACTTCTTCAATAAATGAAAGTGAAGAGAGAGATTGATAAATCGCATTGCTGCACATCGCACAGGTCAAACCTGCAGCCTGCAGATTTGCTTGCTTTATTTGTCCGTTTGCAGAAACATATGCAACAAACAGAATAAATGAAAATATAATAAACCGCATGTAAATGAGATTAGCATACCCCGACTAACTTTCAACCCCATACGGGATGAGCATTAAGGAAATTTGGTAAGACCTATTAAATGAGAGAAATGATTTAAATAGCCGACCGGCAGTCAATGAAGAATAACTCAGTTTACCGATCGGCTATTTATTATTTATCAAGGACGATGCTCGCATTTACCCTTGCATTCTTTGTGACCTTTACCTGAACCAGAGCAACAGCTTCCGGATTCTTTCATTTTGCAAGTACTGCAACATCCTCCATCTTTTTCACAGGTAGCCGATTTGCAGCAATCCTTTTTACCACCGTTTTTACAACAGGGTTTGTTGCCTTTGCATTTGT
Source organism: Chitinophagaceae bacterium (assembly GCA_032110905.1). GTDB lineage: Bacteria > Bacteroidota > Bacteroidia > Chitinophagales > Chitinophagaceae > Lacibacter. The sequence continues at coordinate 3,274 of JAULVS010000108.1, forward strand.
CGTCTTTTACACAACAGGCTTTACCGGAGCCAGCTCCTGCACTTCCCTTGCGATCATACTGACAACATGCATGGAGTTTGTTATAAGCATCTTCTGATGCAGTAACACCATCATTGTCGTACCCGGCATCAGCAATTGATTTTTGTACCTGCTGCAGGGATGATATAGAAACATCGTAGGTTACAGTCAAGTTCTTGCTTTTGGTATCCCAGCTGGCTGAAGATGCTCCGCTGCTTATTGCAGCTGCTTCAATATTTTTTTTACACATGCCGCAATTGCCCCATACTTTAAATGTTGAAGTGGTCGACTGGGCAGAAACTGCTCCGGCAAAAAACAATAGAAATGATATGAAATAAGTTTTCATAAAAATATTTTTTAATGATTTATTTTGAAATAAAATAGATTGAACTCGAAACCCAGGCTTTTTTAAAGCCGAAAAAGAGAAAGAGAAAATTAAATTCTGAACACCCTCAATGTCCGGTAACGCTTATTGGAAAGAAATTTAGGCGGAGATTTGTCTGATTCTGAATTTACTAGATTAGTGTTTTTAAATACCGGATCGTAAACTTCATCATTAAAAAAAGTATATATGATGGTCAGAGCCGGTGGAAGCTGAACATCTACCGAAGGCTGATGTGAATCACTGATTTTATAAGAAACAACCTGATCGTGGCAACAGGAGAATGCTGCCTTATCCATGCCACACTGATTACAGTTTCCATCATCATGATCTTTGTCCTCAAAAAAAGAAACAGAGGCAAGCTGATCCATACAATGATGAAAATTGACTACCAGCCCAGCCGAAGCGGTCAGATAAAAAAAGGCAATCAGTCCAATCAGGATTTTACGCATGCTAAAACAAATTTAAGACAAAAACGAAAGGTAGTCAACAGTTTTCAGTTAACAAATCGCCAAAAGATGCCAAATCTCGCGTAAAGACCAGGCAATGGCTGCAACGGCGTTGCAAAATTATTCCTGAAAAAGCCGGCCGGAGCAAACTGAAAGGTGTTCAGGTTTTCTACTCTTAGGAATAAATCCATTCGCTTTATACCCGCATTTATGTATGCAGCGATATCAGGCCTGTTACGGATGATTGTATCATTCTGATAAAAAAATTGCCCAATAACAGGAGAATAACCACTCGCCTTGAAAGGAGTATTGTATCGCAGTTCGATTCCCGTACTTAGTTTAAGATTTTTAAAAAAGCGTCCTTCAAAAGCAACCCTGTTTCTTGTTAATAATAATGGCACATTCACCGGTGCATTTCCTGCAGTTTGCTGTATGATGACATCACTGTATAAAAACCATTTGCCGGCTAAACGAAACTTTCTACCTGTTTGCAATTGAAAAAGATTAAATAAATCCGTTGTCTGCTTTGCAGAATTAAATCCGTCAAAATAGGCGTAATTCAACATACTAACAGAACGCAATTCCAAATAAAACTGATCCGCCGGCTTTTCAAGACGAAAACTTAATTTGGTTGTATTCTCATTGCGCAATTCATTGAAAGCCCCTGTCAATCGACGAAAAGCACTCCGCCTGTCAAATACAAATGAAGGGGTACGATTCACCTGTTCAAATCCAAGCTGAATGAAAGTTCCATTTTTTAGATTATTTTTTTTAAGGAATCCTTTTAATTCATAGTTGCCGGCAAAAAAACCTGCTGCATATATTAAAGCAGATACCTGAATATCCCATTTTTTATTTTGAGATTTAAATTGCCCAGCCCCGGAAACAAGCAGTCCCGAAAAAGTAAAACGCGTCATTCCGGTATCAAGCTGAAAATATTCATGTGCAATACCTGCACTTAAAAACTTTTGCTGCTGACCAAGAAAAAAGCGACTGATATTGAACGCGTTTTTTACTGAAATCCATCTATCCTGAAGCCTGAAAGTATCAGGAATCTGACTTAAATCGTAGAACTGCTGATAGCTTTCGCTGTCCACCCTTGCGTCTTCAAACAAGAAATGAAACCTTGAGGCATTCAATTGATGCTCAAAACGAAAATATCCTTTTTTTGTATCAGCAACAGATGAATCACTTAGCTGTTTCTTTTCTGCCCCGGTATTGATAAATTGCTGGAGAAAAAGCTGAGATGTCCTGTATCTGTTTCCTGTAACAATATTGCTACTTAGAAAATTTTGCTGCTGAAATTCAGAACCGCCGAAATTGGTGGGAATATTAAAACGATCGGAAAAACTTGGCACTTCATTAAGCAACGAAAGATCCTTTAATCCTCCGTTTTCGCTGGCTCCAATTTTATCAGCGGCCAAAACCAGGTTCAACCCGTATCGCTTGCTTTTAGACAAAAAACGATTGGTGAATACGAAATTACTGTGGCTATTTTTCTGATTCTTAAAAACGCCTGGTACATTAATCATATTATACTTGAAAGAGAAATTCCAGTCGGGCCTGATGTTTTGTGTGTGCAGCACCTGAATATTCTGCTCGGTTTTCGAGCCCAGTATATAATTAAGTTGGGTAAAGGGTCTTGTAGCGCTATATAAAAGTGTCTCTTCTACATTCGTAATGTAAGGATCAAAAGAATGAAAGCCATGATCCCACCCGGCTTTCATATTTGGCTGAAAAAACTGGGAAACAACAGCACTTCCATGGTTGCCCGTTGAAAGAGATAGCCAAGATACGGGCCAGCGTTTTAGAAAGTCATTTACAGATGTGTCAAGTGCTTTCCATTCCGGATCCTGAACTGTCTGATAAATAACTGTTATAGAATCTTCGAATCCTGTTCGGTGAAGAAGAGAATCCTTAAATGGTCCTGTACTGCCACCCCCTTGGTTGAAGATGCCGCTTCCCGGTATCGACTGCATGGGTCTTCTCCCACCTGTCGGTCTTTGAGAAAAAACCATTAAAGAAAGACAGATGAAAAAAAGTGTAACTAAACTTATTTTTGACATTAAAGCAAAACGCATATCAGAGCGTTTTAATCAGTTGTTTTACAATAGCTGTCATTTTAGGTTCTGCTTCCTTAGCAGCCTTCAACACCTCTTCATGAGAAACAGCATGCACAATTTCAGGGGAGCCAAGATCTGTAATCACACTCATAGCAAAAACCGGAAGCCCCATATGTACAGCAGCGATTACTTCAGGCACCGTACTCATTCCCACGGCATCACCGCCAATTACATGCACCATTCTATATTCACTCCTTGTTTCAAATGTAGGACCAGTAACACCAACATACACACCTTGATGCACTTGAATGCCGAGTTCGCCTGCTATTTCTTTTGCCTTTGCAATAAGTTTTAATGAATAAGGCTCATTCATATCCGGAAAGCGCGGACCTAATTCATCTACATTTTTTCCGACCAATGGGTTTTCCATAAACTGACTGATATGATCGGAAATAATCATAAGGTCTCCGACTTTAAAATCTTTATTTACCCCACCTGCTGCATTACTTAAAATAAGTGATTGAATCCCCAAGTATTTTAATACACGAATCGGAAATACAACTTCCTGCATGGTATATCCTTCGTAAAAATGAAAACGACCAGCCATCACCACTACATTCTTATCGCCTAATTTGCCGAATACAAGTCGCCCCTTATGGCCTTTAACTGTTGAAACAGGAAAATTCGGAATGGATTCATACGAAACTTCCTTTTCAATTGCCAGTTCGCCTGTAAAATTCCCCAAGCCACTTCCCAAAACAATACCGACATCCGGAGTCTGGGATATTATTTCTTGGATATAGGAAACTGTTTCTTCTATTTTTTTGAGTAAATCACTCATCCTGTTTAATTGAGCAGACAAATATATCATTTTACCATAGAAAGCTGAGAAAGGATATCATTTGTTAATGAAGGTTTGCAATGCCAAGATGAACATAGATTTACTATCTTCGCCCGAAAATTTTAAGTATGAACTTACATGAATACCAGGCGAAAGAGTTACTGAAAAAATACAATGTTCCCGTGCAGGAAGGATTTGCCTGCAACACCCTTGAGGAAGCAGAAGAAGCATACAAAAAAATTCAAGCGGCAAGCGGAAGCAATTTTGCGGTAATCAAGGCCCAGATTCATGCAGGCGGCAGAGGGAAAGGCACGATTAAAGAAACTGGCATCAATGGTGTTAAAGTGGCCAAAAATGCGGAGCAAGTAAAAGAATTTGCTAAGGGCATTCTTGGCGGAACACTTGTAACGATCCAAACGGGTCCGGACGGAAAACTCGTGAATAAAGTTCTGCTCGCACAAGACATGTATTACGATGGCCCTTCAGAAAGAAAAGAATTCTATTTGTCGATACTGCTGGATCGTACAAAAAAGCAGAATGTGATCATGTACAGCACAGAGGGTGGAATGAATATTGAAGATGTGGCACACGATACCCCCGAAAAAATATTCAAAGAATGGGTTTATCCGGGACAACCGCTTCAGGGATTTCAGGCACGAAAAATTGCATTCAACCTCGGCCTCTCTGGTGAAGCTTTCAAAAACTGTGTCAAATTCGTTACCAACTTGTACAATGCATATGTTGGGCTTGACTGCAGTATGCTTGAAATCAACCCGCTTTTCAAAGCAGCCGACGATAAAATCATTGCAGTAGATTGCAAAATGAATATTGATGACAATGCGTTAATGCGTCATCCGGATGTTGCAGCGATGCGCGATGAGAGTGAAGAAGACCCTACAGAAGTAGAAGCAGGCAAATTCAACCTCAACTTCATTAAACTGGATGGCAATGTTGGATGTATGGTAAACGGAGCAGGACTGGCGATGGCTACAATGGATATGATTCAACTGAGTGGTGGGCAACCTGCCAACTTCCTTGATGTGGGTGGAACTGCCAATGCACAAACAGTAGAAGCTGGATTTAAAATCATTTTAAAAGATCCGAATGTTAAGGCTATCCTGATCAATATTTTTGGAGGGATCGTAAGATGCGATAGGGTTGCAGCAGGAGTTATTGAAGCATACAAATCAATTGGAAATATTCCTGTTCCTATCATCGTTCGCTTGCAGGGAACCAATGCTACCGAAGCAAAAAAACTCATTGACGAAAGCGGCCTTCAGGTACAGAGTGCCATCCAGCTTAGCGAAGCTGCAGACCTAGTGAAAAAAGCAGTTGCCTGATTTAAACGAACAAATAGCGAATAGTACAATGCCCTGTTAGCAGGGCATTTTTTTTAGCACTAAACTTTAGATACCATATAAATGCCGCTAAATAAATAAACTGTTCCACCGGAGATCTCTGTAGCCTTATGACGCTTGCGTAATTTTTCCCCTTTAATAAAAATTCTCCCATCCGGTATTTTAAACTGCTGACCCTGCATCAACTCTTCTACCCTAACCCTGCCGTTGTTTATCGGGTCGTATTTCTGAAGTACACGCATCAATTCTTCTTCCCCGCAACTCGTTGCCGATGGCTTACTTATTGTACGGAGCAATGCCTTTTCAATTTCGTTCGGAAATAATTTCTTTTCAATAAAAATAGCAAGCAGCTGTCCGTATCGTTGCTGCCATTCAACGCCATGAGGAAGCACTTTCGGGCCGAAATGCTCAAAAACAAGCAGGTGTGCCATTTCGTGCAGGAGCGTAATCAGAAAAGCATAAGGATTCAGGTTCCCGTTTACACTTATACGGTGCGCGTTATGTTGAAAGGCAGGACGATAATCGCCGAGGATTGTAGATCTCTCTCTGGAAATTGTAAGATGAATGCCGAATTGATGAAGATATTCCGCTACATAAGGATAAGCACCAGTCGGCAAATAATTATCTAGAGACTGAATCGGAACTTCTGCCTTTGCCATTATCTGGATTTTTCAACATTCTGAAAACGATACGGATTTCATAAAACGTGTAAACAAAATAAAAAACAATACAGATCAATATTGCAGGCTGATTTACAACTGCACCCTTAATAAAAAGATAGATAAGTAAGGCGCACAGAACACCCATCATCCTAAAAAGCATCGAAGTAAAAACAGAACGAAAGAAGACATTCGGATTTTTATCGGAAGCTCCTTTTGCATGCATAAAAAGTGATAATAATGACAATCCGAATAAAAGCAGATTACCGACCCACAATACGGTTGAATCCAAAGTATACTTATGAAATATTTCATCAGAAAAGTATATCAACCCCGATAAGATCAGAAACAAAATCAGAAGTTCAAGAAAGTAGCTGCTATTTTTATTTTTCATTTTTTATTTGCGGTATCTTTCAAAACTTTGATAATCATCACAACTACCACGATGATAGGAAATAACCAGGAAAACAAACTGTATGACAATCCTGTTTTCTTGTCGAGCTGAATACCCAAAAAAATTACAACCAAAAGCAGAAACAATAACTGAAAAGCTAAACTTCCGTAGCGTAACAGGTAGTAACGGTTGCTTTTGTTTTGTTTTTGCGATTTAATCTGAGGACGCGGCATGGCCCAATTCGTTGCTGATAGCCACAATATTAGCTGTCTCTGAAACACCCATATGGCATTCGCCGTTAAAAGAAGCGGTTGGCGCAACCTGTAGCTGTTTGGTATGAACATTTCCTTTTATCACACTATTTCCTTTCAGCATCAACATCTCAGATACACGAATATTTCCGGTTACTTTTCCGAGAATTTCAACTTTTTCACCTGTAACATCACCGATAACAACACCGGAAGACCCAATCAAAACTTTTGATGAGGCCGACAAATTGCCGTTCAAAGTCCCATCTATCCGGATATCTCCCCTGGCATTTATATTTCCTTTGAGTTCTGTACCGGCGGCAATTATGGTAGTTTGTCCTGGATGCGAGTCATTGTCCGACTCAAATGCTTTTTTAAACATAGCAGCTGCTTTATTGTGTTTCTATTTCAGTTTCAGGTATTTCCAACGCTGAAGTATCGCGGGGTTGCGCACTTACATTACCGGAAAGAACCCTTTTTAACTCCTCAAGATATAGATCTTTTTTCCTTGAAGCAAGTTCAAGGGAATCAATTTTTACTTTATAATGAACCAGGGCTTTTCTTTGCGTTTGTGTTCCATACCCGGGAAGATAGTATTTCAGATTCGTAAAGGATATCAGACCAACGGTTAAGCCAACCAGCAAAACAAAAAGGCTGCTGGCAGCAACATAAACGCTCATACGCGTCAGTTTAAAAGCAACAACTTCCTCAAAAGTATCGTCATTTATAATGACCAATCTGTATCGGTTTCGCAGGCGGCGAAGTTTTTGATCTAAATTGAAGAAGCTATTCATGAGTGACAAAGTTCTGAATTTCCTCATAAAATTGGTGAATTTGCATATATTTTCACCTTTTTTTCCAAAGATTTCAGATATTTTTGGAACGGTGTTTCTATATAAAAATTTAAATGGGCTTCTTTCCGTGTATTTAAAGCAGGTATTTTGCTGGCTGGCGGTTATCCTTTTGGTCATATTAAACGCACAATCAAATGGACAAACGATCAAACAAATCCCACTTAATAAGCCCAATAATTTTAAAGATAAAATTTTAAGGTCTGAGAAAACTGAGGATGTAAAGCTAACCCTGCCTCGTCGATTATACCATGGTATGGTTAGCCATTATAATTATTACTACAATGCGCAAGTTAAGTTGGACGCAATTGTTCAGAAAGCTCAGCTCGCACACCAAGAAGATTTTACCGAACTTCTACCTTTCTACGACTATTCAGTAAATGTCACTTCTGCTGACAGCATCGAACTTGATTCTGTAATGATCAAAGCAACAGCAGGCATTGTTTTGCATGACCTCAGAAACAGTTATATAGATGATCTGCTATTGCTGATCGGTAAAAGTTATTATTATTGGAATAAACCCGACTCTTCTTATCGAATTTTTCAATATATCAACTATAATTTTTACCCCAATAAAAAAGACGAGTTTCGTATTGCAATCGGATCTGCAAGCGATGCAAAAGATGGCAAACTAACCATCGGCACCAAAGAGAAGAAAGGAATCATAACCAAAACATTTTCCAAACCACCTGCACGTAATGACGCCTTGCTATGGATGGCCAGAATTTATGCGGAACAGGATTTATATGACGAAGCAACATCACTCATATATATTCTCAAAAAAGATCCGAATTTTCCAAAACGACTGCACCCGCACCTAGATGAAATAATGGCTTATAGTTTTTACAATCGTCAGACATGGGACAGTGCCGCATTCTATTTACAGAAATCGTTAAAGACTGCCGAAACAACAGCACAACTTGCAAGAAAAGAGTTTTTGCTCGGGCAGCTTTATTCACTGATTAATAAAACGACGGAAGCCTCCTCATTTTACCAGAAAGCCAAAACACATACAAATGACCCTGTAATGCTCATACATGCAAGGCTGAATGATGTAATGCTTGCAAACACAGATTCAACTAATATAAACCAATCGTTAGACGGATTACTGAAACTTGCTAAAAAAGAGCGTTTCGACGGCTATGAAGATTTGCTCTATTATGCAGCTTCCGATGTGGCGCTACAAAAAAAAGATACTGCGCTTGCGTATTCCTTGCTTCAGAAAAGCGTTCGTTTTGCACAAAAAAACCCTGAATCTAAGGTACGCAACAACGCATTTTCTAAGTTGGGCGGATTGGCTTTGAAACAAAAAAACTACCGTCTAGCGGCCTCATGTTATGACAGCATCAATTTACAGGACCCTAACATACAGAGCAAGGTATTCGAAATTGAAAAAACTAAAAAGTTCCTTACTGAGTTGGTTCAACAAAAAGATATTGTAATCAGAGAAGACAGTTTACAGAATATTGCAGCAATGCCTGAAGAAGAAAGAGAAACCTATCTCAAAGCATTGCTTAAACGACTTCGAAAAGAAAAAGGCTTGAAAGAAGAGTCATCAAATTCATCCCCAGGAAGTGCCTCATCCGGAACAACATTGAGCAATCAAAGTCAAGATCTTTTTGCAAGTGGTAATAATACAGGCTGGTATTTTAATGCAAACAATCAAAAAAGTAAAGGACCAGCAGAATTTAAAAATAAGTGGGGTAATCGGCCGAATCAGGACAACTGGAGAAGACAAGCTGCAATTGATGCTTCCATCGCAAATGCAAACCAAGGTATGTTCGGAAACCCGGGTGGAGATGGCGACATTGATAATCCTCGCCCCATAAACCCTGTACTGCCATTGGGAGAAAGTGATGAGGAACTTACAATCGAATCACTACGTTACAATCTCCCGCTTTCTGATGAGAAAATCGCTTCGTCTGACCAATTTATTTATGATGCACTTCTCAAACAAGGAAACATTCTAAAAAATCAATTAGAAGATTACGAAGGTGCTGCTCAGGTTTTTATGGAGCTACTCAACCGTTTTCCTAAAAAAGACACCACTTCACAGATTCTTTCTGAGCTGTATTACTGTTTCCTAAAAACAGGAGATCAAAAATCTGCAGCTGCTTATTCCTTACTTTTTCAGGAAGCCGGAATTAACGAACAAAAAAATTCAAGTTCAGACACAACAACAAATGAATTATCAAATACAGAAAAGAAAGCTATTGCTTCATATGAGCAGATCTACAGATGGTATATAGAAGGTGAATTCTCGAAAGCAAGGCAAAATAAACTCATAGCTGACTCACTTTATGGCAGTCACTTCTGGACGCCGCAACTGATGTATATTGAAGCGGTATATTTTGCGCATATTCAGCAAGACAGTGCAGCACTTTTATTACTATCAGATCTTTTGACACGATTTGGATCGAATTCTATTGCTGAAAAAGCAGTTATACTTCAGGACGTACTTCAAAGACGAGCGGAAATTGAACAGCATTTAAGAGAGAGTAAAATAGTTCGCGCAGAAGAACCAAAGCCATTGCCCGCTAAAAAACAGGAACCCGATAAAACCAAGAAGCCGAACCCTGTAGCAGACAATTCAATTAAGCAGGTCGATAAAGACAAACTGGATAAAAAAACAGACAACCCCAAATCGAACACTACATTTTCAGACAGTTCAAAAACGACCATTGTTTCTGTAACCGATAACAAAACAGATCAGGTAAAGCAGAAAAACAAACAAGATACGACCAACATTTCTGCCGGTAATACTTCCGTTGCAGATAAAACCTTAAAAAATACCGACTCTTGCATATTGATTATTGCACTTATTAACGTTTATCCTGTCTACAAAAATGAATGCCAAACTACTATTGAAACCTATCTCCGATCCAACCCCATAGCAGGGAAATCAGGCATTACATCTTCTCTCATAGACGGTAAAGGAAACTATGGCTGGATTGCAATCAATCATCCGTTTTCTGCAACTGATTGTGAAAAAGCACGACTTGAGTTAAAAACAATTCTGCCTAAACAACTCTATTTTATGCCATCGGATAAATATAAATTACTGGCATTAAATTCTTCCCAACAAAAAGAACTTGAACTAACAGAGAGCATTGACGATTTTATTAAAATAATCAGTCAGTGGATAAAAGATTAACTTTGTAAATAAATTCTGACGTCATCTAAATATGAGCACCGCAGCAAAACACAAACAAAAAAATGCTGTCTCTAAAGCAGTAAAATTTCTGTGGATCACCTTTTTTTCCGGAATTTTTCTTGGCATTCTTCTTATCGCACTTGCTTTTTGGGGCATATTTGGAGAAATGCCTTCAATGGAAGAATTAGAAAATCCATCTGCCTCTCTTGCAAGTGAAATAATAGCTGCTGATGGTACACTGATGGGTAAGTTTTATTTACAAGACCGAAGCAGCGTAGAGTACAAAGAAATATCAAAAAATGTTATTCAGGCACTCGTAGCTACAGAAGATGAACGATTTTACGAGCATTCGGGCATTGATGGTATCGCAATCGGACGTGCCTTATTTAATCTTGGGACAGACGGCGGAGGAAGTACCATCACCCAGCAACTATCAAAGAATTTATTCACCAACTACTCAAGTTTTGCACCTCTCAGGATTCTGCAAAAGCTGAAAGAATGGATCATCTCTGTTCAGTTGGAAAAAAACTTCACAAAAGAAGAAATTATTGCCTTGTATCTGAACACTGTCCCGTTCGGGGACAATGTTTATGGCATCAGAAATGCTTCTCTTACTTTTTTTCAGAAAGAGCCTTCAAAGGTGAGCCTTAATGAAGCAGCAGTACTAATCGGAATGCTTAAAGCAAATACCCTTTATAATCCCAGAAAAAATTTACAAAGATCAACTGAAAGAAGAAATATTGTTTTGGACCAGATGGTAAAAAACAATTACGTATCTAATGCCGAAGCAAATACTATTAAATCACAAAGCATCCCACTTAATTACAAAAAAATTGACGAAACAACAGGAGTGGCCCCTTATTTCAAGGAAGTGCTTAGAGATTATATGAAAACATGGTGCAAGGAAAACGAAAGAAAAGATGGCAAATCCTATAATATATATCGAGATGGTTTAAAAATATATACAACCATTAATCCGAAAATGCAACTGTATGCAGAGCAGGCTGTTGCACAACATTTAAGCAGCATACAGGAAAAATATCACGAAAAAAGTAAAATACAGTCAGGAGAAATATGGGAAGGTCAGGGTGCCCTCCTTGAAAGATCGATGAAAGAAAGTGAAAGATGGAAGAATATGACTGAAGAAATGATCCCTGAATCTCAAATCAGGCAATCTTTCAATGTGCCGACAAGAATGAAAGTATTCAAATGGAATGAAAAACGAGAAACGGATACAATAATGACCCCGTTAGACTCAATCAAATACCATAAAACAGTGATTCAAACCGGCTTTATGGTGATGGATCCTTTAACGGGTGAAGTGAAAGCATGGGTTGGCGGTCCAGACTTTAAGCGCTTTAAATTTGACCATGTCAACATCAATACAAAAAGACAGGTTGGTTCTACATTCAAACCTCTACTTTATGCATATGCTATTGACAAGATGGAAGGACAATTTACGCCTGAAACTGATCTACCAAGCGGACCAATAAGTTTAGGAGGAAGGATGGTCAGAGGAGGTGGTGGACCACTCGCCTATTGCCTTGCATATTCAAAAAATCCTGGTGCAGCATATCTGATGAACCAAGTCGGCCCAAAAAATATGGTTGCCTTTGCGAAAGAAGTTGGGATTAAGTCGCATTTGGACCCCATTCCAATGATGGCTCTTGGCAGTGAAGAAATCAGCATTTTTGAGATGCTTCATTCCTATACGATGTTTCCCAACAATGGTATTTCAACGGAGCCTGTATTTTTAACAAGAATCGAAGATAGAAATGGAAACATACTTGAAACCTTCGTACCTGAACAGAAAATAGTGATGAGCGAATCAGGAGCCTATACCATGTGTACGATGATGAAAGGTGTTGTTAGATTTGGTACAGGTAAAAGGTTAAATGGCATGAATATACCCTGTGAAAAAGCAGGTAAAACAGGAACGACCAATGACAACACTGACACCTGGTATATAGGTTACACTCCTCAACTTCTTGCTGGATGTTGGGTGGGATGCGATGACCCTTTTTTAAAGATGCCCGGACAAGGTAACTCTATGGCACTTCCTATTTGGGGTTATTTTTTCCAAAGAACAATGAACGATCCATCTCTTGGACTAACGAAAAATGCAACTTTCGTACAACCAGAAAGTATGATGGTAGAATCTTTTATGGATTACGAAAATTTTGCCATGAGATATAAAAACGAGCCGGATCTGGAAAACGTTGAAATAGTTAACGGCAGCAGCTCTACTGATTACGAAGATTTTAACGGTTCTTCAGAAGAATCCGCAGAAGATATTTACTTGAATACAGACAGCTTGCCAAGAAGGTTACGTTAATATATAAGATCCTAAAAACTTACAACCGCAAACAAAGTTTAAAAGTTATTATTAGAGGGTATCTTTTGCGCTTCACGTATTGACCTAAATATCATTCTTTATTTAGGGCAAACAATAATTAAGACCGGCACCCCTTTTCATCGTTCTATCATATTCAATAAATACACGAGCCAATAAAGCGAGATTAATTAAAGGAGAAATAAATTGTCCGTTTAATTTGTCAAAAAACATAAAGGCAACAGAGATGATTATTTTGGCTTTTATATATGACCATCGCAAGAATAAAAAAAATCAAAGTAAGCATCGCCATTGATTGATTCACTTATATAAATAAAAAGCAATTCTTTTAATAATTAAACCAAGCAATTTAGGATCGCCACAAAAAAAACATTAAAAAATAAAAAGAGGGAGACTAGCTCCCTCTTTTATAAAAATGTTGCGGAAGAACTAAACCTATTGAACAAGCTTCAGCTCTGCTCTCCTGTTTGATTGTCTTCCATCTCTTGTTGCATTACTTCCTACAGGGTGAGCTTTACCCAATCCTGTAGCAGCAGTAATTCTGGATTGAGCAATCCCCTTAGAAACAAGATATTTCAATGCAACCTCCGCTCTTTTAGCAGAGAGATTCTCATTGTAATTATCAGCTCCGGTAGCATCGGTATATCCGGTAATTGACAATTTTAATTCGTTGTTTTCATTTAATATTTTCACCGCTTTGTTTAATTCTGCTTTTGCAGTATTTGATAATTCATAGCTGTTTACTGCAAAAAGAATAGGAGCGACATCAAATACAATCTTGGGACAACCACCGTTGGAAGGATCACCATAGACAGCAGGGCAACGATCTTCTTCATCGTTAACTCCATCCTTATCTCCGTCTGGAACGGGGCAACCATCGAATCGGGCAACTCCATATTCCTGCGGACATTTATCGTTCTCGTCATTGATACCATCTTTATCAGAGTCAGGAATCGGACATCCCTGATATTTTGCAATCCCGGCTTCAGTTGGGCATTTATCAGCACTGTCGGCAATGCCATCTTTGTCAGTATCAGGACAACCTTTTAAGCTAGCCAACCCTTTGACATCAGGACATTCATCAGCTTCATCAAGAACACCATCTCCATCTCTATCTGCCGGCACATCCGTCTTGGAAGGAGTTGGCTTAGGTTCATTTACAGGATCTGTAGTGAGAGAAGAAACGATTCCTATTGAATGAAACAAACTGTGATTTGCACGATCAGTTACTGGAACTCGGTAAGCCGTATTTAGGTGTAAAAATGCGTCTTTGGCTATTTTAACCTGTAAACCCGCACCTAACGGAATCTGAGCAATAAACGTGCGGCCTGCCAATGCTGCACCGACACCAGCCTGTAAATAAGGAACCACAACATAGTTATCAGTCAATAATTTCAAATTTACATTGGCATCTGCCTCTGCGTAAAACTTGCTTGTTGTTGGCGTAAATTCAGGATTACGGTAAGGATAACGTAAAAAACCGGAAGTAAGACGAGCATTAAAATCGAGATGATCGCTCAAGCCTTCGAGATAGGAGATCGTCAAAGCCGGATTCATGGTGCCCATTCTGTACCACTTTTTATCTTCCAATACCGTAGCGAGGGTATTGATGCGCAGATCGGCTGCTGTTTTGAAATCTATCAGAGAAAAATGTACGCCGAAAGAGGGCTTCTTTTTATAGGTATTAACCTGGGCAGAAACCCCGGCCATACACACAAAAGTAAAAGCCAGCAAAATCCATTGTTTCATAAACTGCTGTTTTGATGTATTGACAAAAATAATTCCTCCAGCTTGATTCAGGAAATTAATTAAATATTAGTTTGAAAATAAGCCTAAATAGGCAGCAGTATAAGGTTTTTTGAAGCGAATTTCATAAATCAGAGCCCGTAAAATTGCCTTAACCCCTGATCTTCTCCATAAATATCCTCATGAAGTACCAGTTTCCCATCTTTCCCTTCGGCGGTTATATAGGTGAAAAACAAAGGAATCCTTCCCTTGAGCTGTAAAATATGATTTTCTTTTCTGCTTAGCCAAGCATTCAGAGAATCTATTCCCTCAACAACTGTACCTCTTCGGCTTAAAGCATTGTCTCTGGCTATAACATAATGAGCCAGCTTTTCCCAGTCCTGCACCCTAACGCACCCGTGACTTAAAGATCGGTTATCATTCCCAAACAGGTATCGCTGATTGGTATCGTGCATGTAAACAGAGTATGGGTTTTGGAAATTAAATTTAAGCACTCCTAATGCATTGTTGTCTCCGCTTCCCTGAACCACCCGAAATGGTATAGTTCCAGAATATTTATGCCAATTAACAGCATGAGGATTAACAGACTGACCTCCTTTTCCAAGAAGCTTATAACCCCTTCTCGCTAAATAACCGGAGTTTCGACGCAGTCCGGGTAAAATCTCTTTGGCAATAATCCCATTAGGGATTGTCCATTCCGGATAAGTTACGATGTCTGTTAAATAACTATATAAAATCGGGGTTCTGGTTGATGGCTTTCCTACTACCACTCTTGAATACAAAACATTACGGTTATTTTCCTTCACATACAAGTAAAAACCAGGAAGGTTTACTCCGATATAATCTTCAGGTAACACATGCTGCAACTGCCTGTGCCGGTCCAGATTCAAATAAATAGTACGAAGTACTTCTTTGTCCGTTCTGTTTAAAAATCCAATCAGCCTGCGTCCGGGTTTACCATCTCTTCCCAAGTCATAGTCATCCTGTATTTTAATGATTGTTTTTGCAAGTAAAGCTGAATCAACTTTTCTTGTCATGCTGTCTAGCCACCCTCCTTCTTTTAACCTTATTACAAGAGAGTCATAAAATGCACTGGAATCTTTATAAGGATAACGGAGGTAGGTATAAGACTTTGACAAATCGGCACTGTCAATAAACATAACTAATGCTTCTTTTAATGACTTATACTCCTCAGTCTGAGGTTCAAGTTCGGCAAGTCCTTCCTTTAATGAACCCACTTTCATTACTCGTCTGAAATAATTATAATAGAAAACAGAGTCTTTAGGTTTAATATGTTTCCCATATAGCGTATCTACTGATCGCGTACCCTCATGTAAATCTCGCATGATTGACAAGAGAGCGTCTGTTAAAAGCAAATCGAACTTCGCCCAAATCTTCGGCTTACGCCTGATTCCTTTAGAAAGAGAATCACGATCGATTTCATCTTTTAAGGCACTAAGTTTATGACAGTGATAATCATCAGGCAATAAACCAAAATACCGGGCATTCTTTATAAAATCAAGTAAGGTATCTGCCTTTTTATCTGCAACTGCAGCTTCACTCCAAACTAACTTATACTGATTACTTTTATAATATTCATTTACCCACAAAGAACGTTGTAGTGCAGCACTGTCATCGATTTTGACTAAATCCTCTTCGGATACACTCAGCAATTGACTTAGTTCATTTTGAGCAGCTGCATCCATTTTGTCCAGATCAGATACAGATATCCACTTATCTCCACAAGAAAGAATACATGGAAGAAAAATAAAAAACAATAATCTACAGGGAAAAGCGTGTCGGGTGCTATGATATTTCTTAAGTTGCAAAACAGGAATTTTTCAGTTGGCTAAATTTAATCATTTGACGATGAATTTCTATAAAATGTTTATTCTTTTTCTTCTTTTAGTGGAAGTATTATGCTCTTATGCCCAGGAAAAATCATCTAAATCTGTAAGTAAAAGTGAAAAGCCAATTACTCAAAGTAAAGTTGGCGAATACATCAAAGATGTTGAAAATGACAGCACATACGCTATGCTCGAATTAAAAACGATAACCCCTGACCTGTTATATGATTTAAGGTATGCAAGTACTAACAATTTCACAGGCAGAAACATGTATCCCAAAGACCTACGTATTACTTTTCTTAGAAAACTGCCTGCTCTTGCTCTTCGTTCAGTGCAAGATGAATTGGCAAAAGAAGGTTTAGGATTAAAAATTTTTGATGCCTACCGGCCATATGCTGTCACCTGTAGTTTCTGGAAGCTGATAGGCGATGAACGATACGTTGCAAACCCCTCAAAAGGAAGCGGTCACAATAGAGGTATAGCTGTAGACCTCACAATAATCGATGCCGAAACAGAAGAAGAAATAAATATGGGAACTGGCTTCGATCATTTCAGCGATACAGCACACCATAGTTTTATCAATCTGCCCAAACAGATAATCAGGAATCGGGAAAAACTAAAAACAATCATGGAAAAAAACGGCTTCAAAGCACTGGAAACAGAATGGTGGCATTATTCCTGGCCAAATGATAAAAACTACCTGATTATGGATATATCTTTTAAAAAATTAAATACTGTCAGTTCAAAGTAATAACATCTTTAACTGCAGAAATATTAATAGGACCGTAAACATGCGGAAATGTATCAGCTGTAGAAGGGCTCCATTCAAACACAAAACGCGACTCTAACAAATCAGTTTCAATCACAAGTTTGACGAGATTATGCTGTCCGGAATAATATCTCTCAAGCACTCCGGCAACCTGGCTTTCTTGCGAACAATGAATAAACCCTTCATTCTGTAGAGAAGCTGCTTCATAAAAACCAACCTCTTTGGCATTCTTCCAAAGTGCTTTTGTTGTGATATGATAGATCAATGCCATTTATACTACTCGTTTTAATTTTCCAGCACGCAAATGAAAATCAACCAACACTATTGCGGTTGCTGCTTCCACAATAACAGGTGCTCGTAAAGCTACGCATAAATCATGTCTTCCTTTCACTGAGAAAGATTCCATTTCATTGGTATCCCAGTTCAAACTTACCTGCTCTTTCGGTGTGGACGAAGTTGGCTTAATGGCGATTCTAAAAACAAGTTCATTCCCATTGCTTATGCCTCCTACAACACCACCTGCATGATTGGTATCTGTTTTACCAGAAGCATCTGCAATGGCATCATTATGTTCACTGCCAAACATCCTGGCTGCAGCAAATCCTGTTCCGAATTCTACTCCTCTCACCGCAGGTATTGCAAATAATATATGAGACAATGATGATTCCAGAGAATCAAAATAGGGTTCCCCCAATCCAACGGGTAAACCATTCACTCTGCATTCAACAATTCCACCAACGGAGTCCTTCGCATCAATCCCTCTTTGCAATCCCGCTTCAGGATCTTTCTCTCCACCTATTTCTGTAATTAATGCTTCGATCTTAATCTCCTTCATTAGTTTTTTAGCAATGGCCCCAGCTGCAACTAAACCCGTTGTGAGTCGTGCACTGAAATGACCTCCACCTCTGAAATCTTCAAAACCTCCAAACTTCTGATGTGCTACCCAATCGGCATGACCCGGACGCGGAATGCTTCGCTGCTTTTCGTAATCTGCACTTCTTGTGTTGTTATTTTCAAAATAAATAGCAATAGGAAATCCTGTTGTTATTCCATTAAAAACACCGCTTTTGAATATCGGGAAATCAGCCTCTTGTCTGGGAGTCGTTCCTTTTTGCTTCCCTCCTTTTCTTCTCTCCAGGTCTGCAAGAAAATCTTCCTCCTTCAATGGTAAACCGGCCGGACATCCATCCACGACAATACCGACACCTGAACCATGTGATTCGCCAAAAATCTGAACCCGAAATGAAGTACCAAAACTATTCATGCTGCAATACGAATAAACAATGTGGTTAAATATACGCGATCCCGCTTAGTTATACAAAACAGATGCGCCCAGTTTACTTAAGTGATCAAAAAATGCAGGGTATGATTTGTCGATTGCATTTGCTTCTTCAATATCAACTTCCCCATCTGCTTTTAATGCCGCGGTTGCACAAGCCATGGCAATGCGATGATCATGACGTGAATGAACTTTTGCTGCATGCAACCCTGTTCCTCCATTCACAATCATCAGGTCATCCTGTAATTCTATTTTGATGCCCATCTTACCAAATTCTTCCTGAAGGGTAAGTGCACGGTTACTTTCTTTATGTGTTAATCTAGATGTCCCTTCTATCACGGTACGACCATTACAATAAGACGCAAGTGCCACAACAGGTGGAAATAAGTCAGGACATTCAGTTGCATTAAAATGAAAAGGCTTCATCTGTCCAGGACCAACGATAATTTGTGAAGATTCTACCGACATAACTGCACCCGCATCTATTAATGCCTGTAAAATTGCTTTGTCGGCCTGTGTGGAAAAAGGATCCAGCCCCTGTACAGTAACAGGACCAGCAATGGCGCCTGCTACCAATAAAAACGAAGCACCGCTCCAGTCGCCTTCAACCGTATATTCAATCTGTGTGTTTGTTTGGAGATGATTGCCATGGAAATAGAATTCCTGATAAGATCTGTTTTCAGGAACCTGCAATCCAAAGTGCTTCATCACATCAAGAGTGAGATCGATATATGGTTTGCTTTTAAGATCTTTCACTTTTATGGAAACATCATTGGCTCCGGAAGCTGCATAAGCCATCAATAACCCTGTCAGAAACTGAGAGCTGAGAGATCCGTCGATTTCAATGTTTGTAGGAATAAGAGGCCCCTGAATTTGTAAAGGCAATTTGCCGTGATTGCTTTTTGTTTTGACATGCAATAAGGGAAGTACATCATCAAAGAAATCCATAGGACGTGTAACCAAACTTCCACTACCCATGACCGTTATTTCTCTTTCACTCATTGCAGCAAGAGGTGTAAACATACGGATGCTAAGTCCAGATTCGCCACAGTGAATTGTTTCATCAACAGGATGAATCCCATTTGATTGAATGATGATTCCATGTTCAGATTCACGTACTTCTGCTCCAAGTCTTTTTATGATATCCATCGCTGCCAAATCATCATTGCTGTTCCCGGGGTTTCTGAGTAAGACTTCAGAACCGGACAACAAAGCAGCGGCGCAGGCGCGTTGCATGGAACTTTTGGAAGCGTTTGCACGGATGGTTCCTTTCAGAGAAGAGGGGTTTACGACTGCGTTCACGAGACTAACTTTTCAAGTTTATTTTGTAAATCAACCAATGAAAGCCGATGCACCACTCCCTTTCCAATTTTATTCAATAAAACGTATTGGATATCACGATCAACTTTCTTCTTGTCTTTCTGAAGAACTGCAAATGATTTTTTTAGATCGAACGCTGCGTAAGTAGGCAATCCGTACTTATCAAGGAGGTCTGCCACTTTTTGCGTGTCGCGAAAACCAGTCAATGATTCTGAAAGATGACATGCATAAGTCATGCCAATAGAAATTGCTTCTCCATGAGAAAGTTCATACATATTTTCGATGGCATGACCCAGGGTATGTCCGAAATTTAGAAGTTTTCTTTCCGCTTTTTCATACTCATCCAACTGAACCACTTTCGTTTTAATCAAAGCATTTCTTCTGATTAAACTATTTAGCATAGAAGGATTGTTTCTGTATGAAGAAAGTTTATTTTTTTCAAGTTCAGCAAACATCGCTTTATCTCTGATACATGCATGTTTGATGATTTCAGCAAAACCATTTTTCCATTCTTTTAAGGGAAGCGTTTTCAACCAGCGATAGTCGTACAATAAGAAATCCGGCTGACGAATTGATCCTACCATATTTTTATAGATACCGACATCAATCCCGTTTTTACCCCCGATGGAAGCATCAACCATTGCAAGCAAAGAAGTCGGCACAAATCCGAAACGAATGCCTCTAAGAAATACCGAAGCAATATATCCTGTCATATCGGTCACAACTCCTCCGCCAACACCTACCAAAGTAGTTGAACGATCTGCCCCTTTTTCAATGAGTTGTTCAATAACTGCATCCGCCACCCTTTGTTGCTTGTATGCTTCGCCGGGTTTTAACACAATCACATCCCATTTGGAAAAGAACTTTTTTCTTGCAGCATAAACATTTTCATCAGTAATCAATACCGTCTTCTCCGGCATTACCAGTTTCGACAAACTGTCCGAATCGCCATCAAAGTAATAGTCGACCGATGAATTTGTAAATGAATATTTTGTTTTTCTCATTGGGAAATCTAACTATCTCAACAAATATTAATTATCGAGTACTTTTTTCTGATGATTGATACTTTCAAGATGTACCGCATCAAAATACATCGTGATAAATTCCTTACTCAGTCCTTTTCTTCCTCCTTCTCTGATTGCCCTCTCGAGAATTTCATTCCATCTGTTTGTCTGAAGAATGGTAATGTTGTTTTCTTTTTTATACTGACCGATCTTCTCAGCAATTTTCATACGCTGACTGATAATCTGTAACAACTCATCATCGAGGTGATTGATCTGTTGACGAAGCTGCTCTAGTGCTGCGTGATATTCATCTGATGCAACATCTTCTTTACGCCAGATAATTGCATCTAACATTTCAGCAAGCCTTTCCGGAGTCACCTGCTGTTTGGCATCGCTCCATGCATTATCCGGATCAATATGGCTTTCAACCATTAGTCCGTCGAAATCAAGATCGATTGCTTTCTGTGCAGTTTCCTGAAGAATATCTCTTCTTCCACAAATATGTGAAGGGTCGTTGATCAGCAACAACTCAGGATTTCTTCTTTTCATTTCAATAGCCAGGTGCCACATAGGCGCATTGCGGTATTCAGTATTTCCATAAGAAGAAAACCCGCGATGGATCAGTCCGATTTTTTTAATGCCTGCACGGGCAACACGCTCTACTGCACCAGACCATAATTCCAGATCAGGGTTGATCGGATTTTTAATCAGCACAGGCACATCTGTACCACGCAATGCATCTGCCACTTCCTGTACACTGAATGGGTTTACTGTTGTTCTTGCACCGATCCACAATACATCCACATCAAATGTGAGTGCATCCGTTACCTGTTTGCCTGTTGCTACTTCCACTGTTGTAGGAAGACCAGTCAGCTCTTTCGCTTTTTGCAACCAGGGAAGTCCTTTCGCTCCGATTCCTTCAAACATACCGGGTTTCGTACGAGGCTTCCATATACCGGCACGAAGAATATCTACTTTACCAGTAGCTGCAAGTCGCTCGGCAGTGGAGACCAATTGTGATTCTGTTTCCGCGCTGCAAGGGCCGGAGATGATGATCGGACGCTTATTCCAGATTTCGGATACTTTGTCTGCTGTTGCTGAAGTGGATGGTTGCATGAGTTGTTGTTTTTAATTTATTCAATGCAGGCGCGCAAATTTAGAAGGAATAACCCGAACCTTTGTTCGCCAATTGATGCTTATTCAATTATTTTTTTGATTCGATTTGCATTTAACATGAGTTCTTTTAAAAATTCACCGTTTTCTTTTTCCAGAGCCGATTTGAATTTTCGGAGCTGACTGATATGTTCATTCAATACATCGAGTACATTCTCTCTGTTCTGCATAAAGATAGCCGACCACATTTCAGGATTACTTTTTGCAAGACGCACTGTACTCTCGAATCCTCCGGCCGCCAGCTCGAATATAGCCTGTTCTTCTTTTTCTTTTTCCAAAACCGTGTTTGCCAGCGCAAATGAAGTAATGTGAGAGATATGGCTGATATATGCCGCGTGAATGTCATGATCATCGGCCGACATATAAATCAAGTGCATGCCGATAGTGCGGTACAATTCTTCCATTTTCAGAAGGGCATCGGAGTCTGATGTTTCTTTTTCGCAGATTACGCAGGCTTTTCCGGAGAAGGCATTTTTCACTGCAGCTTCCGGACCACTGTATTCCGTTCCCCACATAGGATGTGCTGCAACAAACCGGCTTCGCATTGGATGATCCGAAAGATATCTGCAGATAGATGATTTTGTTGATCCCGCATCTGTCAGTATTTGTTTTTCATTCATCAGATTCAGAATCTTCTCCAACACTTTTTCAGATGCATCAACAGGTATCGCTACATAAATCAAATCAGATAATGGCACCGCTTCTTCCAGAGACATCACTTCATCCACAAAACCCAGCTCTAATGCCTTACGGGCGCTTTCAGGAGTTCGACTGACACCGATGATTTTTTGGGCCAGTCCTTTCTCCTTCAACGACCAGGCCAGTGAACCGCTGATTAACCCTACTCCAACGATGGTGACTGTTTGAAACATCTTACTTAAAATTCGATTTAACTCTATCAATGCTTTGTTGAAATTTCTCTTCCGTAGCACAGAGACTGATTCTTACATAAGATTTTCCCTCTTCTCCGAAAATACCTCCCGGCGTGATAAATACCCTCGCCTCTCTCAATACCCTGTCGCTCAAACTCCCTCCTGCTCCATATTCATGCTGTACATCACCTACCCCATCATTCACCTTCGCCCATACAAACATACCTGCTTGAGATAACGAATATGTTGTACCGAGCAGATCAAGTAATTGGCGTGCAAGCACACGTCTTCTCGCATAGATCTCATTTACCGACTGATACCATTCTTCTCCGAGTGATAAGGCTTTCGCTGCAGCCAATTGCACTGGGAGAAACATGCCGCTATCCATATTGCTTTTGAAACGAAGCACATCATTGATGTGCTGTGCTAACCCACATAACATGCCAACTCTCCAGCCCGCCATATTCTGACTTTTGCTTAAAGAATTTAATTCAATCACCACTTCCTTTGCACCTGGTCGACTCAACATGCTCATTGGTCTTTCATTCAGAATGAAGCTGTATGGATTATCGTGTATAATGAGCAGCTTATGTTTTTGTGCAAATGCGATGAATTGATCAAAGAGCTTTTCATCCGGAAGCTGACCCGTAGGCATATGCGGGTAATTGACGAACAACAATTTCACTTTAGAGAGATCCATCTGTTCGAGTAATTCCCAATTGGGATGCCACTGATTTTCTTCTTTTAGTTTATAGATGCGGGGGTTGCCGCCTGCCAGTTTCACCGCGCTGCTATATGTTGGATAACCCGGATCCGGTATCAGTGCTTCATCGCCATCATTCAGATACGTCATGCAGATATGCATGATTCCTTCTTTACTACCTATGAGAGGTAGAATATCTGATTCAGGGTTGAGATGTACCTGGTACCACCGATCATACCATTGTGCAATGGCATTTCTTAAAACAGGAGACCCTTTGTAAGATTGATAACCGTGCACATTGGGTTTAACCGACTCTTCATTTAAAACACGAATCACTTCTGGATGTGGAGGAAGATCGGGACTACCAATACCCAGATTGATGACCGCCTCTCCGGAACGATTCAATGTATCAATCTCTCTGAGTTTTTGTGAGAAATAATATTCTCCGATTCCATCCAGTCGTTTAGCCGTTTGCATCTATTCAGTATTTCGCCTTTATTAATGTTTTTTTGATTTGCCATTTTTATAAACTCCGTATACCCTTAATTCACTTGTTAATCCTTTCATTTTTTCAATTACTTTTTCAAACTGAGAAACAGTATCGAATTCCATATCCGCGTGAAAACTATATTGGAAATCGCTCCCCGGAATTGGGAAACTTTGCAGTTTACTGAGGTTAATACCGGCATCAGAAATTTTCGAGAGCACTTTTACCAAACTCCCCCTTGAGTGATCGGTCACAAAGTAAACGGAAGCCTTGTTTGCATCTTTTATTGGCAATGCTTCTTCTTCATGCTGAAGTATCAGGAATCGGGTATAGTTGTTTTTCATTGTCTGGATAGACGGAGCAATGATTTCGAGCTCGTACAATTCTGCCGCAAGTTTACTGGCAATAGCAGCGATGTGTTTGCTTTTATGTCGATGGATATAACGAGCACTTAAGGCAGTGTCTTCTGTTTCAACGTGTTTCCATTTGTATTTATCCAGAAAGCCATAGCATTGCTGCAATGCCATAGTGTGAGAATGTACTTCCTTGATATCATCAAGTGTAACACCGGGATTGACAAGTAAATTCTGCTTGATTTGCAAATACACTTCACCGATGATACGGAGCGGTGATTTTTTCAGAAGATTGTAGTTTGGCAAGATGCTTCCTGCTATTGAATTTTCGATAGCCATCACGGCGCCGTCACTTTCTTTTCTGTTGGCACCTATTTTGACAACATCGCGAAAATTGTCGCAAGTAATCACTTCAACCTGTTTTCCGAAAAAGATGCGGGCGGCTTCCTGGTGGAAACTCCCTTCATAACCCTGAATTGTCACTTTAGCCATAATAAAAAAATAATCCCGGCTTTTGGCCGGGATTCTATTTTGTTGGTGAATGTTTTTGTTCAGTTCAACAAAAGAAGCCCGGCTTCATTCTAAAATAGAAGAAGTAAAAACCAAACCAGGAATATATTTTGTTGATGCTCATGCTAAGCAAATATAGAGGTTTTATTGAATTTACAAAAAAAGCCACCCCAAAACGGAATGGCCTTGAACCCCAATGAACTTAATGGTTATTGATTACCGGGCTTAGGTGCTTCTTCTTTCAATATTTGGTTTTTTCCCTGAGTGGTGTCCTGCTTTATCTCCACCTTCGACGTATCTTCTTTTGGCTTTGTCTCCGGAGGAGTTACATTTTTGGATTTGCAGGCAATGAAACCGAGGAAGGCGATTGCAACGATGATCTTTTTCATGATTGTTTTTTTAAGGTGAATGAATGATGATCACTAGTATATACCAGATACAAATAAAACGTCACCTTATAAAAACAGGCATTGGGAGAAGATTAACAAGTGAGGAGTTACGAGTTATGAGTTACAGGGTTATGAGTCTTACAAGTAAAAAACTCGTAACTCGTACCCCGTAACCTGTAACCTATTGTTCTTCATTTGGGCAAAAAAAAAGCCATTCCAGGAATGGAACGGCCGTTAACGATTGCTTGCCATATGAAAATCTTTAGTAAGAACTCCCGCAAGCAAGGAGATCTAAACGATTCATTTATTACTTAGCTGTAGTGTCAGCAGC
>JAULVS010000109.1:0-3696 GCA_032110905.1 Chitinophagaceae bacterium
TGTTGACAGTCTTCCATATTCATCTTTTGAATACAAACGACGTCATTCTTTTTCAGTGGGTAATATCGGAGGCGGACAGGTACCTGTTGTTGTTGCCGATTATAGTCATATTGATGAAATCACCCCAGCATCATTGGAAAGAATCGGTTATAAATACGATGTTGCTACTGATAAGTGGAGTATTGGCGACCAGGCAGCTGATTATTTGTTTACAGGAAATCGCTTGCTTGATTTTGAATTACCTGGTACATTGAAAGTGATTGTTTATCCCGATACATGGAGTCAATCGTCTGCTGCACCTGGTGGCGAAGAGAAATATGTGCCATTGTTTATGGACAGCGGCTATGCTCAGTCGGAACGCAAGAGTCAGCATCAGAATTTTGTGATGGTTGATTGTTTTAGTGATGAGACTCCGATTAATGATTATACGTTCCTTGAAACACTGGCGAATGACCCAACTGTTGTGTTGTATTTATCTAGCAAAAACCGCAATGCTATGCAGAGTGTGAGGCGCATGTTTGTAGAGTTAATGCAGAAAGGGATTCATAATCCCGTGATATTGATGACCGACAGCCACTGGCAAACAGCAGATGAACACCTGATTCATTTCTCAACGGAAACTGGTGCATTGTTGCTGGATGGAATGGGTGATGGTGTTTGTCTGGGTATGACGAAAGAAAGCAATGTTCTCTTTCAAGAAGAGCATGCACGACTTGGTGGAAGACGTTACACTACAGGGGGACAGAATGATGAAGAAACGGTAGAGCAGTTCTTAAATCAAACGGCTTTTAGTATTCTGCAGGCTACACGTACACGTATTTCCAAAACAGAATATATATCCTGTCCGAGCTGTGGACGTACTTTGTTTGATCTGCAGGAAACAACCGCAAAGATTCGTTCTGTCACACATCACCTAAAAGGAGTCAAGATCGCAATCATGGGTTGTATTGTAAATGGTCCGGGTGAAATGGCCGATGCTGATTTCGGATATGTGGGAAGCGGTGTGGGAAAAATTACATTATACAAAGGCAAAGAAATTGTCAAGCGAAATATCGACAGCGAAGTAGCTGTTGATGAATTGATTCTTTTATTGAAAGAAAACGGCGCCTGGGTAGAGCCGGTAGCGGTTGGCAGTTAGGCTCAATAGCCCTCGTTATAGCCATGGGTTTAAACCTATGACTATGACGGAGATAAATGAATAATATAATCAAACCCAAAACCAATAACTGTCAACGGATAACCGATAACTGATTTCTCTTTTACTATGCAACAAACAGATTTTCTCGTCATAGGTAGCGGTATTGCAGGGTTGACTTATGCCATCAAAGTAGCAGAGGCTTGTCCCGATAAAAAAGTACTGATCGTCACCAAATCTGCCGACGAAACGAATACCAAGTATGCACAAGGAGGGATTGCCGTCGTGAATGATCTTGAAAACGATAGCTTCGACAAACATATTGAAGACACGCTCATCGCAGGGGACGGTTTATGTAAAAAGGAGATTGTTGATCTTGTAGTGAAAGAAGGGCCTTCCCGCCTGCAGGAAATCATTGAATGGGGTGCGAAGTTTGACAAAGAAAAAGACGGTGATTATGCCCTTGGAAGAGAAGGAGGACACAGCGAATCGCGCATACTTCATCACAAAGACCTTACCGGTGCAGAAATGGAAAGGGCCTTGCTTGAAACCATCCATCGGTATTCAAACATTGAAGTAGTCAATTACTACTTTGTAGTAGATCTCATTACTCAGCACCATCTAGGTTATCTCGTTACCAAATCTACACCCGATATCACTTGCTACGGGGTTTATGCATTGAATTTAAAAACTAGTCGCATTGAAATCATTTCTTCAGCCATAACAATGCTTGCTACCGGAGGAAACGGACAAGTATATCGTACAACCACAAACCCGGCTATTGCTACTGGTGATGGTGTAGCAATGGTGTACCGTGCCAAAGGAAGAATTGAAAATATGGAGTTCATCCAGTTTCATCCAACTGCTTTTTACAGGCCTGGTCAACGCGGACAAGCATTTCTGATAACTGAAGCGGTGCGAGGAGAAGGGGGAATTTTACGTAATCATAAAGGTGAAGCCTTTATGCTGAAGTATGATGCACGGAAAGATCTTGCGCCGCGTGATGTGGTGGCACGTGCCATCGACAATGAAATGAAGTTAAGTGGTACCGAATATGTATGGCTTGATTGCACTTTGATTCCCTCTGATAAATTCATCAGTCATTTTCCTACGATTTATGAAACCTGCAAGAAAACAGGCATTGATCCGTTGAAAGATTTTATACCTGTTGCGCCTGCTGCACACTATAGTTGCGGAGGTGTTAAAACCAATGAGTGGGGACAAACATCAATACTAGGCTTATATGCTGCGGGGGAATGTGCAAGCACAGGTTTGCATGGCGCAAATCGACTGGCAAGTAATTCATTGCTCGAAGCCATGGTGTTTGCGCACAGAAGTTATCATGACAGTATTGAGCAAGTTGCAAAAATCAATTCATTGCCACATCCTGCTTTGCCCGAATGGAATGCCATTGGTACACAGGCCCCCAAGGAAATGATCCTGATCACACAAAGTCTGAAAGAATTGCAACAGGTGATGAGTGATTATGTGGGTATTGTGAGAAACAATATTCGTTTGCAACGTGCTGCCCGCAGACTTGATTTATTGTGGGAAGAAACGGAAGAGCTCTACCGTCATTCTGTACTTTCGCCTCAGATGATGGAATTGCGCAATATGATTACCATCGGCTATCTGATTACAAAAGGTGCTTCTTTCAGAAAAGAAAGCAGAGGACTTCATTACAATACCGACTATCCTGAGAAAAGTGATCTTTTGCAGGATATTGTATTATAACCAACATCCGAACATGTATCATATCATCTACTTTTTTTTGAGATCATTGTCGCTCTTGCCGCTGCCGGTATTGTATATCATCAGTGATTTTATTTATATGATCCTGTATTATCTAGCCGGTTATCGGAAAGAAGTTGTTGCAAAGAATTTACAGATCGCTTTTCCGGAGATGACGGAAGTTGAGCGAAAAAAAATCATGAAAGCTTTTTACCATCAGTTCTCCGATTCATTTGCAGAGATGATTAAAATATTTTCATGGAACGAGAAAGAGATCTGTAGAAGAATGAAAGGCAATATGGAAGTGATCAACGAGTGGGCAGGAAAGGAGCAAAGTATTCAACTTGTATTGGGACATTACTTCAACTGGGAACTGGCCAATCTTTCCTGGGCTGCTAACATGAAGATCCCTTTTCTGGGTGTTTATGCCCCACTGAAAAATAAAACGATGGATCGTATTGTGCGTAAGATGCGCAGTAAAACAGGTACGGTTTTAATACCGGCAAATGATTTCAAGCGCGGCTTTGTACAGAATATGAAAAAGCAATACGTACTCGGACTGGTTGCCGATCAAAATCCGCGTAAACTGGAAAGTGCCTGGTGGCTACGCTTCTTCGGAAAAGAAGTGCCTATTGTGAAAGGCCCGGCCAAAGCATCCATTGCCAGAAATACAGTGGTGGTTTATGCTGATTTTTATAAAGTGAAACGTGGTTATTATGAGTATAATTTGGAATTGATCACGTCAACACCAGCAAATTTTTCAGAGGAAGAACTGGCACGACTAATCATCAAAAAAATTGAAAATTCTATTCGCGCAAGACCGGCCAATT
>JAULVS010000110.1:0-4058 GCA_032110905.1 Chitinophagaceae bacterium
GTCGTTATTACAGAAAGTATCCGACCGGAATTGAGTACAAATTATCATCTTAATTATACCAATTACAAAAAAACAGGTAGAGGTTTACTTTCTTTTGATGCAGGACTTTTTTACACACGTTTTTCAAATAGAATATTGCCTGATTTTGATACCAGCCCAGATCTGATCATATACTCCAATCTGGATGGAATTGCAGTATCTCGTGGTTTATCTTTTCAGCTCGATTATAACATAGGAGATTTATTCAGATGGAATACAGGCTTTACCTGGATGGATGTTTTTCAAAGAGAAAATGAAAAAGAAAAAACAGATATCATTTATACCCCCCCATTTTCTGCAACATATGGTATAGGTTGTACATTATATAAAAAGAGGGTAGAACTGGATATAACAGGTACAACAACATCTCCTATGCGGATGCCTATATTGCCCGGAGATTTCAGGCCTGAATATTCTCCTTGGTATACTTTGTTGCACTTGCAATTTTCTTTACAGGTCAATCAAAATTTTGGTTTAAAAGCCGGTGTGAGAAACATACTAAATTTTCTGCCTGTTCATCCGATAATGCGTCCGTTTGATCCTTTCGACCGCAATGCAGATAACCCTGTTACCAATCCGAATGGTTATACATTTGATGCGTCATACAGTTATGCCCCGCTGATGTCGAGAAGACTGTTCTTGTCTATCTCATATAGGTTATCTAAAAAATAAATCACATTCTTTCTGGAACTGCAATACCTAATATATTCATTCCGGAAGCTATGATGGTAGAAGTAAAACTGCAGATTCGCAGACGCAACTGTTTTTTCTCTTCAGACTCTGCTTTCAGTACTGAATGAGCGGCATAAAATGTATTATAGGTCTGTGCCAGCCTGTATAAATAATTGGCAAGGTGCGAAGGGTCGTGTTCTTTGCATGCCTGCATAACAATAGTAGGATATTGCTCTAGCTCAAGCAGAAGTATTTGCTCCATTTTGAGCAGGGGAGAAGAGAAGCTATCCGTATTCTTATTGATATTTTCCTTCCTAAGTATTGAACGAATTCTTGCGTATGTATATTGAATAAATGGTCCGGTATGTCCGTGGAAATCGATTGATTCTTCCGGATTAAAAATCATTTTTTTCTTGGGGTCTACTCTGAGAAGATAGTACTTAAGTGCGCCGATACTGAGTGTACGGTATAGCTGTGCCAGTTCTGTTTCTGTAAAGTCGGCTGTTTTTCCCAGTTCCTCTGTTTTCTTTTTTGCAACTTCCTCCATCTCGTTCAGCAAGTCATCAGCATCTACGACTGTTCCTTCTCTGCTTTTCATTTTGCCTGTCGGCAACTCAACCATTCCATAACTTAAATGATGAATGCCATCGGCAGCGGGCAATGAAAGTTTCTGACAAATCAGTTTCAGTACTTTCATGTGGTAATTCTGTTCGTCACCGATCACATAAATACTTTCTTTGCAACCGTATTCTTCTGCTTTCAGCTGAGCAAGACCGATATCCTGTGTGATGTAAACAGATGTACCGTCTTTACGCTGTACAATTTTTTCATCGAGCCCATCAGCAGTCAGATCGATCCACACGCTGCCATCTTCTTTCTTTACAAAAACATTTTTTGAGAGTCCCTCACCAACAATTTTCTTTCCAAGCAAGTAGGTGTTGCTCTCATAATAGATCTTGTCGAAATCGCTCCCAATTCTTTTATAGGTTATATCAAAACCTTCATACACCCAGCTATTCATTTCTTTCCACAGAGCAATGACATCAGGTTTTCCTGCTTCCCAGTCTATCAGCATTTGCTGTGTTTCTTTCATAATGGGTGCCTCTTTCTCAGCCTCTTCATTGCTTATTCCTTTTGCAACGAGTTCCTCAGTTTCTTTCTTATATGCTTCGTTGAAAAGAACATAGTAGTCGCCAACAAAATGATCTCCTTTTTTGTTTTCTGATTGAGGTGTTTTACCATTGGCATATCTTTTCCACGCAATCATACTTTTACAAATATGAATGCCTCTGTCGTTTACAATACAGCTCTTAACAACAGGGAAGCCGTTAGCTTTATAAATTTCAGAAAGACTCCATCCAAGAAAATTATTTCTAAGGTGTCCCAGATGCAGAGGTTTATTGGTGTTTGGACTGGAATACTCGATCATTATCTTTTCCTGCTTAACAGCACCTTTCCCGAAACAAGGATCTTCGTAGTATTGGTTAAGGATAGTAGTCCAGTAATGATCACAGACAGTCAAATTCAGGAAGCCTTTTACTAGATTGTATTTAGAAAAAAGCTGTTTGTATTCGTTCAAAAGAAAATCACCTAATTCTTTTCCAATTATTTCAGGAGATTTACCAATCGGTTTAATAACCGAAAAGAGAACTACTGTATAGTCGCCCTCAAACTCTGGTTTCGTTCGGTTTATCTGAAGTGATGAAGCAGGCAGAGGCAGTTTGTACAATTGATTGATACCTTTTGTGGTTGCCTGAAGAATCTGCTCTGTAAGCTGGATCATACCTTAAATGTTTTGCCCGCAAAAATACACGAAGGCAAGTGCTTTTACTTAATCATTTTCGACCTTAAACTGAAACCTTCCTCTGCCTCCCTGGTTCATTTCAGTCATAGGTTTTATATCATAACCGGAAGGAATATTGAATAATGCGTCTTCCAATATTTGTCCGGTTTCTATTTTAGTGACAATGTATTTAGTTATTGTGCCGTTGTTTCTTTTCATTTCCATTTCCATGGGGAAACCTTTTAATTTGTGCACGCCTGGCACGAATGCAGATCTGATTACGGTATTAAGGCTTATTTCTTTGTCTAATTTATATCCAGGGTAATACCAAACTTCTTGTGTTTGCGCTTCCTGTTTGCGGTTTTTATAATGAATAATCGCTTTTTTACATTGCTTTTCAGCAATAGTCTTTGTTTCACTTAAATATTCAATCTGAATATCTTCAGAAGTGGAGCTCCGGTTTTGTACTCTGGTTGAGTCATTCTGACTGATCATTTTTTTCATCTCTTCTTCATTGGTGTAAAAGCCCATCTTTTTACCCATCATCTCAAATAGGGTAGTTGTTGTCTTTGTCTTACCATCGTAATAAATTACTGACTTGCCAAAACCCATATCCGCTTCTGTTTTTGTCTTATTCTCTTTGATCCAGATTGTTGTTTTGATTTCTCCATTCATCATACGCATTGAAAACTGGTTGTCAGACTGTGAGGGAACTGTGTTGTCGTCCTGCGTAACTGTTTCGATGGTCAGATGTACAATTGCATTATTGGACTGCTGATCCTGTGCGGAACTTTGTAAGTAAAAAATAATTAGAAGAAGAGCTAATGATAGTGGTTTCATGTTTAATAAATATATCTATATTGAAATCTTATTTAGTTTTGAAGAGAGCCAGCTTTGATCTATTCGGATCATCCAGTTGTTTTTAAATTTATCTAAATTATCTACCGGGTTATTGAAATAAATTGTTTCCGGAGTTAAGAAGCCCTGATGTAGTTCTTTTGCGAATTCATTTACCGGGATTACTTTGATTTCACCGTTAATTAAGAACGCAAGTTTTTGTCTGTCGAATAGCTGGATGCTTAATTTCTGTTCGATGTCTTTCATTAGTCTGACGCTGCTGTCTGTACTACATCCGCTTACAGCAAAAGAAGTTTCATCTGCAACGAGAATGATAAATTGATTAAATAATATTTTTCCAAACCCCTTCACTTTTTTTCCATGGCTTAGCCAATTGTATGTAAATGTCTGTAACATATTGGTCGCTTCCACTTTTTCACTTTCGGAAACTGACCTGTTGCTCTGATAAATCCATATTTTACTTTCTGGCGAAAAAGATTCAGGTATGGATACTCTGATCTCCTGAATCATTGAATTTAATTGTAAAGATTGTAGTTGATCGATCTCCATCTATAAATTTAGTTTAAATATTAATTTACCAAAGTTTATTAAACTCTTTTACATAAGAAAAGCTGATACCTGTTCTGTCATTTCTTCTCTGTATATCAAACACTGTTCTGTAAAATCCAATCAGTCGCAATTTCCCATCTGGTGTAACAAGCCACTC
>JAULVS010000111.1:0-22856 GCA_032110905.1 Chitinophagaceae bacterium
ATTATCCATTTAACAATGCAGGGGTACTGGATTTTAACCGGATCAATACAGAGCGTTTAAGGTCGTTTAATGCAGCCGATTTACGCATTGATAAAAAATGGAATTTCCGGAAATGGACCCTGGATCTATTTTTAGATATTCAGAATCTGTATAATAGTCAGAACCCTACCCAGTCAGGTTTCACCTTAAAACGTAATGCGGATAATACCATTGCGACTACCACCAATGAGCCTTACAATCCGGGCGTATTTGGAAATCCGCTTGCACCCAACAACCGACAACTTGCCATACCTGTTATTCTGGCTAATACCAGCGGATCACGTTTGCCAAGTATTGGATTTGTAGTTGAGTTTTGATATATCGCTTATTCGGTGGATATTCGACCTTTAAAATCATTGCATGCAACGCATTTGTCTTTTTCCCGGCACATTTGATCCTATTACGGTAGGTCATCTGGATATTATATATCGCTCTCTGCCATTGTTTGATAAATTAATAATTGGGATAGGCAGAAATGCTAATAAGGCACCGATGTTTTCGGAAGAACAGCGTGTCTCCTGGATAAAAGAGATTTTTAAAGATGAGCCAAGGGTGGAGGCTGTCGTTTATGAAGGATTAACAGTTGAATGTTGTAAGCAAATAGGCGCCAAATACATATTAAGAGGAATTCGTTACGTGAATGATTTTGAATATGAAAAAGCAATTGCGGATATGAACAGAAGTTTGGATCCTCAGGTGGAGACAATCTTTCTCACATGTCTTCCTCAATACACCTCTGTTGCCTCTACACTCGTAAGAGACGTTATTCGTAACGGGGGAGATGCTTCACCATTTTTGCCGGAGCAGGTGCGGCAGACATTAAGTTAATTCGAAACAAAACGCAAGTTGAATACAATCTGGTACAATAAGGAGCTTTCGGTTGAGGATTTAAAACACATGGGAGCAGGCACTATTGGGGAGCACATTGGTTTAAACTTTACAGAATTGGGGTCTGATTTTTTGAAAGCAACCATGCCGGTAGATCATCGCACCAAACAGCCATATGGATTATTACATGGCGGAGCGAATTGTGTACTGGCAGAAACATTAGGCAGTGTAGCATCTGCACTGGTGATAAATCCGGAAAAATTCATTTGTGTGGGCATTGAGATCAATGCAAATCATGTAAGGTCGGCCAGAGAAGGGATGGTAACAGGTAACTGTACACCGATTCATTTAGGCGCAAGTACACATGTATGGGATATACGCATTCAAGATGAGAAGAATAGACTTATCTGTGTAAGCCGACTCACCGTTGCTGTTTTAAAGCGAACCGGTCAGGAAACTGTTTAATACATCCCTTACAGAAGGGTAGGTGCCATTCAGGTAGTATTTTAATTCATCAGCAGGCACCCATTTTATTTCAGTAATATCCTCTTCCAGCTGAGGATGCAGTGTTTGATTACTTTCTGCAGTCATTTTATACCAGACAGATTTTTTCAATATTTTATTTCCTGATTCCTGATATGTGTGATAGGTGTCGGGAAGTTTTACTTGAATTTCAACCTGCTTAAGGCCTGTTTCCTCACACACTTCTCTGATTGCACATTCTTCAATGCTTTCTCCTTCATCCAGCTTTCCTTTAGGCAGGTCCCATTTGCCTTTTCTAAAAATGAGCAGAATTTCCTTTTTTTCATTTTCAACCACACCGCCGGCAGCAGTGATTTCTGTAAAAGCAAGGCTCAAGTTTTGATATAATTTCTTTAGATCACTGCAAATGATTAAACCGCTTTTTATTTCCTCTTTTTCTATTTCATGAAGCAGTGTAAGTATGGCTACGGGAGTGCATGCTTTCAGAAAAATTGAATTTGGGTCAAGCTGGTAAGCTTTCAATCCACCCTCTTCACGATCGCAGAGAAAAACGGGCTTATTCCCAAAGTAAACGGTTATGTACATAATTAAATTTTAAGTTTTGGTTTTGGCAGTACAATTTTGCGGTATGACTAACGAAAGAGCCATTGCGGAAAAACTGCTACAAGTTAATGCCATCCGATTAAATCCAGATGAACCATTTACCTGGGCCAGCGGATGGAAAAGCCCGATTTATTGCGACAACAGAAGGGTGTTATCCTTTCCTCATGTGAGAGAGTTTATCAAAAGTGAGCTGTGCAATGTTATTTTTGAAAAATTTCCTGATGCAGATTACCTAGCCGGGGTCGCTACTGCCGGCATACCTTGGGGAGCAATGGCTGCAGATCAATTAAAGCTGCCATTTATTTATGTACGTCCGAAGCCCAAAGAGCATGGGCTGGGCAACCAAATTGAAGGCTATGTAGAGGCAGGGAAAAAAGTAATTGTTGTTGAGGATTTAATCTCCACGGGAAAGAGCAGTTTACAGGTGGTTGAGGTGTTGCGTAATGCCGGACTGCAGGTGGAGGGGATGGTGGCTATTTTCACCTATGGCTTTCCTTTGGCATCCCATTCATTTGCAGAAGTAGGGGTTCCGTTAAAAACACTGACCAATTACCAGACATTGATTGATCTGGCAATACAAAAGGGGATTGTGCAGCAGGATCAGGAAAACATTTTAAAAGAATGGGCAGAAAATCCCTCAGCCTGGAAACAAAATCAATAAATTAGGTTCAAAAACGGAGTAGATTAATAAGGTTTAATCCATCAGGCTGAGTTCATGCCTTCCTTCATAATCAACTTTGAAAGTTTTGAATAAACCAATTGCTCCCGCATTAACGGTACCTTTCGCTTGCACAAGAACAGATTTATGTGAAAGCATATTCCAGGCATTTTTAATGATATTCTTCATATCTGCTCTTAAAGATACAGGTATAATGAAGTCTGACTTTTTGTCAACATGTATCAAGGAGTCTGAGAATGATTTACCAAGATAAAGGCCATCGACATAAATATCCAGGTCGCTTTTTTTAATTTCAAATGCAAACTTATTGGGGTTGTGATAGACTAGTTCCATCGTCATTGTCGACTCTTTAAATCCTATTCTTGATATTTTAAAGTTTCTGAAGTCTTTGTATTCAGGCACTTTAAAAACTTTACAAGAGGGGAGAAGTGTAACGATGAAAAGAAGAATCATCAACCGCATCGGAATCAATTTAAATTATAAAGCAAAATAAGCGAAGTAATTTAAAATACACCGCATTAGATCCTAAAACATACTTAATTTTGGCTAAAGCTTTTAGCTTTACTATGTTTCAATGCCAATTTAATTAAAACTAATTAAATTAATATAAATAAAAACATATAATAGGTTCTATATCAATATATTACAAATTATAAATAAATAAAAAATATAAAATAAAATAGATTAAATAAGCTATATTTTCTGGTGAAAAATGCGTGAAAATTCAAAACCTTTTAAAATATAAATAAAATATATAAGTTACTGATATGCAATATTTTGGAAGTGTTTACTTTTATTTAAAATTAAAAAGATTTAGATTCTCTCCTGTTTTGTTGTCTGATCCTTACAAAAAGACGATGCATCTCAATCGTATGTGGTTGATGGGGTCAAATAAGGTCATAGTTTTAAGTGTTCCGCTGGCAGGAGGAAGAGACAATAAGCAGCTGGTTAAAGAGGTGAAGATTGCTTCTGACCCTAGATGGACCAGGGTTCACTGGCGAACAATCCATGACTGCTACAGAAAGTCGCCCTGGTTTGAAAATTACTGTGACTCCTTAAAATTACTTTATGAAGCTCCTCCTCTTTTTTTATCGGAATGGAACTTTAAATGTATGGAATGGGTACTTGGTCAGATAAAAGAATTGAATGTCAATTTGTCGGAATTTGAAACAGAAAATCAGGAACTAAGGATAGTGGATGGGTTAGATAAACCCTTTCAGCATATACCGGCAAATTATCCAACATACCTCCAGGTATTTTCCGATAGGCATGGTTTTGTTGCAAACCTTTCGATTTTAGATTTATTATTTAATGAGGGTCCATCTTCTTATGAATACCTTAAAAGACTCTCATTAAATTTAAACTCAAACATTCCCGAAAATGAAAAGGGGAAGCCGTAAATTTACTCTCCGTTCATGAAGTGGTTGAAACAATTTTATCTGATACTGACCCTTATTTGTTTGCTGTCTTTTTCCGCCAGCGCACAAAATTTCTCAAATAAAGGGACAGAATTCTGGCTCGCCTATCCTGCCCATATTGATGGCAACACTTCAAGAATGGCGCTTTATATATCTTCTAACGTTTCCACAACCGGTACTGTATTCCTGGCCGGCAGAAGTATTCCATTTACTGTAACAGCCAACAGGGCTTCAGTCGTTCAGATTTCTCCCTCGACTTATCCGGTAATCAACAGTCAGAATGAAGGTATTGCACCGGGGAATGGCATTATGATTGTTTCAGCTGCGCCGATTGTTGTTTACGCCCATGTTTTAAACGCAGCTCGTTCCGGGTCAACATTATTGTTTCCAACAAATACATTAGGTAGGGAATATATTGTAGCAGCTTATAACAGTATTGCAGACAACCCAACTCCTCCGGGTGCAATTAATGCTTCACCACCCGGAAGTCAGTTTACCATAGTAGCTGTAGAGGATAATACAACTGTAGAAATTACTCCCTCAGCTACGGATGTGTTAAACAGAAGACCTGCAGGAGTACCTTTTATTATACAGCTTAATAAAGGAGATGTTTATCAGTTTCGAACAAACTTTCAGGATGACGTTACAGGAACTAAAATACGCTCTCTGGCAAGTCCCACTTCTCCATGCAAACCCCTTGCCGTTTTCTCCGGAAATGCCTGGGCGGCTTTCGGATGTCCGGGCCTCATTGGATCTAATTGCCAGGCTTCAGGTGGCGATAACTTATTCCAGCAAATGATCCCCCGCGCTGCATGGGGAAAGGAATACGTAACAGCTCCTTTTGCTGATCGCCCTTTTGATATCTACCGAATCATTGTGGATGATCCTTCTACGCAGGTGACAGTGAATGGTAGTTTACTGCCTTCCACTTCATTGGTGAATAATACCTACTATCAGTTGGCTGGTTCTGTTCCGAATGTTATTACTGCAAGCAAACCGGTAATTGTAGTTCAGTATATGATCTCACAAAATTGTGATCCCAGGAACAACACCTCGCCGAATTGCAATGTGTTTCAGGGGATTGTTAATTTTCCCGGTGATCCTGAAATGATTATCATTAACCCGATTGAACAAACGATTAATGATGTAACCGTCGTATCTGCCCGAAATGACCTTACTCCTCCCAACACCAATATCACCAAGCATTTCTTTACCATTATTATGAAGACGGTGGCAACTTCAAGTTTGCGTATTGATGGAGCCCGACCTGTCGGAAGCTTTATCCCAATCGGAACCTCCGGCTATTCCTACTTACACGAAAACGTTACTGCTTCCACCCAGTCGAATCCATCCCATCGCATCAACGCCGACAGCGGATTTGTTGCACTAGCATATGGAATGGGTTCTGTCGAATCTTACGGATACAATGCCGGCACTAATGTGATTGATTTGTATCAATTTATTACAACACGTAATCAGTACGCAACTGTTACCAGTCCTGTCGCCTGTAAAAATGCCCCCTTTATTAT
Organism: Chitinophagaceae bacterium; assembly: GCA_032110905.1. GTDB lineage: Bacteria > Bacteroidota > Bacteroidia > Chitinophagales > Chitinophagaceae > Lacibacter. The sequence goes on from JAULVS010000111.1 coordinate 5,580, forward strand.
TTCCCTTACGATTCCTTATGTGCCGAAAGATATGAAATGGGAAATACCGAATTATCCCGATGTGTCGATAACAGACCCGATACCGGATTCGGTATATCAGGTGAATGGGAGAACCATTTATGAGTTCCGACTTCCGACACCTTATGTTTATGCACAGATAGGAACTTATCCAATAAAGGTTACGGCGAACAACCCTACACCGGATGGCTGTTCAGGTATTCAGCTGATTAATTTTGATTTGCAGGTTTTTGATCCGCCTGTAGTTGATTTTACCTGGCCCTCGTTGCCTGCCTCAGGCTGTACTGATTCCACCATTTTATTTACAACGAATAACAATACAGGAGGCAGACCAATCATTCGTCATTTCTGGGATTTTGGGGACGGCACTTTTGCTTATGTCAATAATCCTTCTAAAGTTTATAACAATCCGGGTGAGTATACTATTCGCTATGCGGTACTTACAGATGTAGGTTGCCTGAGTGATACAGTGAAAAAAGTAATTCGTGTAACGAATACCCCTGTTGCCAACTTCAGCATTTCAAATCCATTGTGTAAGGGAGGTAATGTAACTTTCAGCAATTTGTCTGCACTCGCCGGCAATTATGGAACGATTGAAAAATGGAACTGGAATTTAGATAATGGCAATATATTTATAAATACAGATGGCCGTTCTGTGTCATCTGTTTATCCTAATGCAATCAATTACAACATTTCTCTTTTTGTAGAATCTTCAACGGGGTGTCGTAGTTTAACCAATCAGAAAAACTTAGCTGTTCAGCCATTGCCGGAGCCTGGCTTTATTTTACCGGAAATTTGTTTGGATGATGCCATTGCCTTATTCACAGATACAACCAAAATAGCTAATGGTAGTACAGGGTTCTCTTATCAGTGGAATTTCAACGCCGGTAATCCGCCTGTAAGTCCGGGTCCTTCGATACTAACATCAATGGCTCAAAATCCACAGGTCAGATACAATCAGTTCGGCAATTATGAAGTGACATTAAGAGTTACTTCTGCTGCAGGTTGTATTGACTCGGTGCGCCGATCATTTACGGTGAATGGTTCTGTGCCTGATGCCGCATTTGTTATTTTACCTACAAACAATAACTGCAGCAACCGTGATGTGGAAATTCAAAATAAATCGACTGTAAATTTTGGTTCTGTTACCAAGGTCGAAATTTACTGGGATAATGTTGGAGCACCATCCATAGTTGAAGTGGATGATACGCCGTCACAGGATAAAATTTATCGCCACAAATACCCCGAATTTCAATCGCCCTTAACTAAGAATTATGTAATCCGTTTCAGGGCTTTTTCCGGAGGTGTTTGTGTTGACGAAAAAATACAAACCATCGTCGTCAATGCCAGTCCGTTAGTTCGTTTTTCAGCGATCCCAGACATTTGTCTGAATGATGCTCCAAGGTTGATAATCCAGGCTGTTGAAACTGCAGGCTTAGTCGGCACAGGTTTTTATTCCGGTAAAGGCACAGAAAACTCCGGGTTATTCACTCCTGAACAAGCAGGAGTTGGTGTACATACCATTAAATATAAATTCATTTCTTCTGCCGGCTGTATTGATTCCGCCACACAAACGATTCGGGTATGGGATTACCCCCGCATTTCTGCAGGACCGGATTTATTTGTTTTGGAAGAAGGACAGCGGATCATTGATGGTGCAACGGCGACAGGACAGTTATTACAGTTTAACTGGTCGCCTCCAACTTATTTGAGTAGTACGAGTGCGCTTCGGCCTACGATTTTACAACCGAAAACAGATCAGCTTTATATTCTCACAGTTAACGGAGAGGGTGGCTGTACCGCATCAGATGAAATGCTAATGAAAGTACTTGCCGCACCCAAAGCTCCGAATACTTTTACGCCCAATGGTGATGGCATCAATGATGTGTGGGAAATACAAAACTTAAAAGATTATCCGGGTTGTATTGTGGAGGTTTATAATACAGCAGGGTCACTTGTTTTTCGTTCTGTCGGCTATGCGACACCGTGGGATGGTAGCTGGAAAGGTCAGAAGGTGCCGGTGGGAACTTATTATTATGTGATTGATCCGAAAAATGGACGTCCGAGAACTGCGGGTTATGTTACGGTGCTGAGATAAAAATGATAGATTGAAACAAATTCACAAACATATCAATCAGTTAAAGGCCGTCGTTTTGATGGTTGCTTTTTATTTTCTTATAATTTCCGGATTCTCCCAGCAACGTCCTCACTATACCCAATACATTCAAAATCCATTTATTGTTAATCCGGCGCTTACGGGTATTGAGAATTATACCGACATTAAATTAAGTGTTCGCAATCAATGGGTCGGTTTTCCCGGAGCACCACGTACGGTTTATGCTACACTGCATGCTCCATTGGGAAAAAAGAATTTTAAAGCCACGCCAACTTCTTTTTCAGTACCGGGAGAAAATCCACGAGGTAGGTCTTACTGGGAGTCCTATACTGCATCAGAACCACATCATGGTATAGGGGCAGGCATCGTTAATTATCAAACCGGATATATCAATCGGGTCAGTGCTTTTGCCTCCTATGCTTATCATTTAGGATTGTCGCCAACGATGAATCTTTCGGCAGGTTTTTCTGCCGGCATCAATACATTTACCATCGATGGATCCAAAATTGAACTTGCAAATCCCTCTGATCCGGCAATTGGCATCGTAGCAACTGAATTAACAAGGGTGAAGCCCGAATTGAATGCAGGTCTTTGGCTTTATTCAGATCGTTTTTTTGCGGGATTATCTGCTCAGCAAATCATACCTCAAAAACTTAGTTTATCCGATGATCGTCTTAATAATTCATCTTTGGTTCCTCATCTTTTCCTAACTACTGGATATCGTTTTTTGTTGAATGATGATATCAACCTGATGCCTTCCGCAATGATTCGGTATATCAGTGGATTGCCGGTTTTTATTGATTGTAATATAAAGGCGCTGTACCGTGATCGGTTCTGGGTGGGCGGCAATTATCGCATTAGGGAAGGTTTGGCCTTGATGACTGGGGTTAATATCTCCAATACGTTTAATCTTAGCTATGCATATGATACTTATTTCAACCGGCAATTGAGTTATCTTTTGCCTTATATGCAGCGTGGAACACATGAAATTGTGCTTGGTTTCATGTTTGGAAACCGCTACGGTGATCTTTGTCCGAGAAATGTGTGGTAGGGAGGGTAAAGTCTAAAAGACCGGTAGTCCGGAAGTCCGAAAGAAATTGGAGTTGAGAGATAGGATCTACGATTTACGGGCGAAGTGCGACTGCTTCGATCCCGAAGGCTTTCGGGACAGGGCGGGCGGATTATTAGTAATAAAAATCATCTTCATCAAGAAAAATCATCTTCATCAAGTCGCGAAAGCATCTTAATTTTAGCTTGTGAATTACAAAGCCATTTATAAGATTCTGTTTGTGCAATGCTTCGTCTGGAGTTTGTTACATACGTCTTACGCACAGGATTACGGCGCAGGGGAGTTGTCAGAAAAAGAAAAGAGAAAGCTGGATCGTCAAAACAAGATCCGTGAAATGATAAGACAGCAGGAAGAAGGCGCACTGGTGTTTAATAAGCAAACTGTTTACGGATTAAAATTAAATACTGATGGCTGGGGTTTTTCCTACGAGAAAGGAACCATGAAAACTGTTAAACTCACAAAACTTTTTTCAGTAGAATTTTCAGAAAAACGTCATCCAAAAGAACAGCGTCTCAGTTATCAGTTTGCAACCGGTAATTTCATTCAGCTTGGTACACCTTATGTATATGGCAAGCGAAACACTTTCTATCAGCTAAAGGTTGGTTTTGGCCAGCAGCGACTAATTGGAGGCAAAGCAAATAAGAATGGTGTAGCTGTTCAATGGATTTATGCAGGTGGCCCTTCTCTTGGCATAGAACGTCCATATTTTATTAAAGTTTTCGATAACGGAGAAGGTTTCGTGGAAGACATAAGGTATTCACAAGAAGATAGTGTAGCATTCCTTTCGCCGGGTAATATTGTTCAGGGGACAGGATTAAGATATGGCTGGAGGAATTTAAAAATCATACCCGGTTTGCATTTGAGGTCAGCTATACGATTTGACTATGGTCGTTTCAACGAACTTGTTTCCGGTATAGAAGTTGGAGTAAATGCAGAATTCTATACACGTGCTCCGAGGCTGATGCTGTTGAACAAAAACGAGCGTTTCTTCTTTAATTCCTATATCGCATTTCTGCTTGGTAGAAGAAAGTGATTAAATTTGCCTTTTAATTTTTTTCATGAGTTGTCAGGGTAGTAGTCAGGTAGAAGTAGAAAGTACTGAAAAAGTACGCAAGCCCGATTGGCTGCGTGTGCGTCTTCCTATTGGTGAGAGCTACCGCCATGTGCGCAGTCTGGTAGATACACATAAACTCCATACGATCTGTGAAAGCGGTAATTGTCCGAATATGGGTGAATGCTGGGGGGCAGGTACCGCTACATTTATGATTCTCGGAAATGTATGTACCCGAAGTTGCGGATTTTGTTCTGTTGCAACAGGCAGGCCTGATGCTGTTGACTGGGACGAGCCTCAGCGTGTGGCAGAAGCGATACATCTGATGAAGGTGAAGCATGCGGTAATTACATCAGTTGACCGTGATGAACTGAAAGACGGAGGAAGTGAGATCTGGTACAATACCATCAAAGCAGTGAAAGCCCTCAATCCGGAAACAACACTTGAGACATTAATTCCTGATTTTAAAGGACAAGTGGAATTGGTAGAGCGTATTGTGGAGGCGCATCCTGAAGTGGTATCTCATAATATTGAAACAGTAGAGCGATTAACAAGGCAGGTTAGGATTCAGGCTAAATATTGGAGAAGTATGGATGTGCTTCGTTACCTGAAGGAAAGAGGTATGCGGGTGAAAAGCGGCATTATGCTCGGATTGGGAGAAACAAAAGAAGAAGTGATTCAGACATTAAAAGATTTATACAACAATGGTGTTGATGTTGTAACGATAGGTCAGTATTTACAACCAACTAAGCGTCATCTTGCTGTTCAGCGTTTTGTTCATCCTGATGAGTTTGCAGAATACAGAGAGGTTGGTTACAATTTGGGTCTTGACTATGTTGAAAGCGGCCCGCTTGTGCGTTCTTCCTATCACAGTGAAAAGCATGTGATTCCCGGATGGGGCAGGGCAAAATGGGAGGAGCAAAAAGCATTGCAGGGATAATTGTTTATTCCCATACCGTTATCTGATGGCAGTTTTTAGTGCAAGTTATGGGTAGCGTGTTACTAGCTTTATTATTTGTCTTTTTGTTTTAAAAATCCTCAGTTTTCAATCAATAATTAGCATTTTGATATTCTTTTATGCCAAGGTGCTGTTTCTTAAATTCCCTTCTTAATTTCGATTTACATCATTTTTATGCAAGAAAATAACGAATCTCTGCAGGAGTCATTTTTAAAGCTCACAGCTATCATGGATGAGTTGAGAGAAAAATGTCCGTGGGATAAAAAGCAAACGATTCAATCATTAAGACCGATGACGATTGAAGAGACATACGAGCTTGGTGATGCAGTGCTCAAAGAGGAGTGGAAATCGATTAAAGAGGAACTGGGTGATTTGCTTTTACATATTTTATTTTATGCCCGTATCGCCAGAGAAGAAAAACAATTCACATTGGAAGAAGTGATAAATGGCATTTGTGAAAAACTGATTGTTCGTCATCCTCATATTTACGGAGATGTGATTGTAAAAGATGAGGAAGAGGTGAAAAAGAATTGGGAAAAAATAAAAATGAAAGAGGGGAAAGATTCAGTCTTAAGTGGCGTGCCTCGCGGACTGCCTTCTTTGGTCAAAGCCACTCGTATACAGGAAAAGGTCAAACAGGTTGGTTTTGAATGGGAGCACCGAGATCAGGTATATGAAAAAATACAAGAGGAATTACAGGAATTGCAGCAAGCTGTTCAACAGGATGATGCGAAAGCTTCAGAAGAGGAGTTGGGAGATGTGCTTTTTTCTATTGTGAATTATGCAAGATTTTTAAAAATAGATCCTGACAGTGCTCTGGAAAGAACCAATGCTAAATTTATGGATCGTTTTCAGTCTCTAGAGAAAATAGTTCAGTCAAGAGGAAAAGATATCAAACAAATGACACTCACCGAAATGGATGAAGTGTGGAATGAAATCAAACAAAAAAACAGAGAAGAGAATTATTAGATCAGCTTACTTTATTTTTTTTCTGACTTCGCCTAGGTATTTTTCAAATTGATTTAAACTTAAGCTGCTCAGATTTCTTTCATTCGTTAATCCGCCTTTTTGTGCCACGAGCACGCCATAGTGTACATCATCAAAACCTGACAATGCATGTGCATCAGGGTTGATCGACAAATAAACACCTTTCTCCAAGGCGTAATAAATCCATCTCCAGTCGATATCCAGTCGTCTTGGGTGTGCATTGATCTCTATCGCTACATGATTGGCAGCACAGGCGTCAATGATTTTTCGATGATCAATCGGATAACCGCTTCTGCTTAGGAGGAGACGTCCTGTCATATGTCCGAGGATCGTCGTATATGGGTTTTCAATTGCATTCATCAACCGCATCATCGCTTTCTCTTCATTCATACGCAGGTTGCTGTGAACTGATGCGATAATCAGATCGAAAGTTTCCAGTAAAGCATCATGATAATCAAGGGATCCGTCTCCAAGTATATCTGATTCAATGCTTTTAAAAATTTTGAAAGGAGATAATTTTTTATTCAGTTCATCTACAAGTATGTGCTGATCCCTTACTCTCTCGTTGCTAAGGCCCTGAGCATAACTTGCAGTTTTGCTGTGGTCGCTGATTACAAGATATTCAAATCCTCTCCTTATGCATTCACTTGCCATTTCCTCCAGTGTGTTAGTTCCATCACTCCAGTTGCTGTGCGAGTGGATGATGCCTTTTATGGAGGAAGCTTGTATAAGGTCTTCAGGTAAGTGTTCCGGACTGTTTTCTTCTCTCAGAAAAGCAGGCAGATATTGCTTCCCTTTCGAAGTAAATAAAGTTTCTTCATCAACAGATTTTTCAACAGTTCCCCATTTACTTAAATAATATTCTGATGACGAGGTAAGAAAAAGCGTTGATCCGTAATGGTCTTGCTCGCATAGATGAAACTTAACTTTTATGCCTGCATCTCCAATAGCGGAAACTGAATCAGATAATGCTTCTGTTATTTTAAATTCAAGTGAAATGAGTTTTTCTGTAAGATGTGTTGCCGGAATAGTTGTCACCCATTCGAGTTGATGTATCACTTCCATTTGTCTCCGAAATTCACCCGTGCTGGTGGTGCATTGTTCCGGAAATGAAGTTTCGAGGTGTTGTTGTATTGTGAGTGCGTAAGCTTCAACATCTCTGTAAAGATGAATGTCTTTGTGTTGCTGAAAAAAACGGATATTGTCCGCAATGGTGTTTTGTGTTTTTTCGCCGAAGCCTTTGTAATGCAATAACCTGTTTTCTTCACATGCATAGAGCAGTTCGCCAATACTTTCAATGCCCATTTCTTTCCATATCACGGATATTTTTTTGGGTCCGATCCCTTTGATAGCAAGCATCTCAAGTACGCCCTTTGGCGTTTTTTCAAGCAGGCGGGTGAGATCTGCTAGTTCGCCTGTTTCCAGTATCTCTTTGATTTTTTTAGCGGCACTTTCGCCGATACCTTTGTATGAGATCCATTTTGTAGGGTCGGTTTCAGATAGTTGAACCGGTAATTTGTCAATACCAAATGAAGCTGCAGCATAGGATTTGGCACGAAATTCATTTTCTCCGTGGATGTCCATTAGTTTACTGAGTAAGCTGAAATGATCGGCGATCTGTGCGTTTGAAATCATTTTACAAATGTACCGGGAGAGATGATATCAGGGTGTAAAATGGAAAAACTTCCTTATGGAAGTCTTTCACGGACATTGGGTACGACACCAGGTCGGATGGTTTTAGGATTTTGAATTTCAAACTTGGCCATTCGAATAGTTGTAATTTAAGAGGATTTTTTTGCAACCGGTGTTAAAAGAATAAAAATGTTCATTACGGTTGATTTCTGTTCTTGTTTTTGAATCTTCTACCTTTGCAGGCAATGAAAAGTAAGTCGTTAAAAAGGGACAAGGTAAATATCATAACCCTCGGGTGCAGTAAAAACATGGTTGACAGTGAAGTGTTGAGTGGTCAGTTATCGGCCAATCAGATCGCAGTTGAACATGAAAGTAGTAAAAAGGACCACAATATTGTGGTGGTGAATACCTGTGGTTTTATTGATAAAGCCAAGGAAGAAAGTATTCAGACGATTCTTGACCAGGTTGAAAAGAAACAAAAGGGTCAGCTTGAAAAAGTATATGTAACCGGATGTTTGAGTGAAAGATACAGGCAGGATCTGGAAAAAGAAATCCCTGAAGTGGATGCATGGTTTGGAACGATGGAACTGCCATTGATTTTAAAGCAATTAAATGCCGATTACAAAAAGGAACTGGTAGGTGAAAGGTTATTGTCCACTCCTAAGCATTATGCTTATTTAAAAATTTCTGAAGGATGCAACCGCACCTGCGCCTTTTGTGCGATACCGTTGATGCGTGGGGGGCACGTTAGTAAAAGCATCGATGATTTGGTAAAGGAGGCAGAAGGGTTGGTCAAGAATGGAGTGAAGGAAGTGATGCTGATAGCCCAGGAGTTAACGTATTACGGTCTTGATCTGTATAAAAAAAGAATGCTTTCCGATTTGTTGAATCGGTTAGCTGATGTAAAGGGATTGGAATGGATTCGTCTGCATTATGCGTATCCGCATAAATTCCCTCTCGATATACTTGATGTAATGCGTGAAAGGCCAAACATCTGTAATTATCTTGATATGCCGTTGCAGCATGGCAGTGATCGTATGTTGAAAGCGATGAAAAGGCAAATAACGAGAAAGGAAACTGAAGAATTGATTGCTGCAGTACGTGAGAAAGTGCCGGGTATATGCTTAAGAACAACACTGATCGCCGGTTTCCCTGGAGAGTCACAGGATGATGTAGATGAAACATGTGCATTTCTGGAGCAACAGCGATTTGATCGGGTAGGGGTGTTCACTTACAGCCATGAAGAAGGCACTTCCGGTTATCTACTGGAAGATACTCTTGCTTCTGATGAAAAAGAAAGAAGAGCACAGCAAATCATGTCGGTGCAGCAGGAGATCTCTTATGAATTGAATCAGGAAAAAGTAGGAAAGATTTTCAAGACATTGGTTGATAAAAAGGAGGCGGGTCGGTATATCGGAAGAACAGAATTCGATTCTGTAGAAGTCGACAATGAAGTACTCATCCATTCAGCAGCACCTCTAGCGATAGGTGATTTTGTACAGGTAAAAATAGAAAAAGCTTTTGATTACGACCTGGAAGGAGTAGTTGTATAATTCAGAAAAACTTTATTGGTTCAGCATATTAATTGCTGCATTATAAACAGGATCAGTTAAAAGCAGGAATGAGAAATAGCCTTCTTTCCCCAAATTCAGTCGGGCTATATATTGGAATGCATATCTGTTAATGCATTCTAATTCAATCTTGCTAATTTGAGAGGGAGTGGTGGTAAGGTTTTTGATTTTGTTTTGAATGAGTGCATTCAGTAAGCTTTCTTTATTCAGGTATTCATACAGATCGGCAGGTTTTTTGATTGCTGAAAGTTTTTCTTTATTGGTAATAAAATAGTTGAAGGATGCGGCCGCTATTGCTGTGAAAACCTGTGGGTTGCTATTCAGTAACGCAAGTTCTGCAGAATCTGCAGCGATGAATTTGTCCGGCGTTATACCCCAGCCGCCATACACAACGCGACCGCTTTTTGTGCGGTATTCTTTTCCAACATGTTTCGCACTGTCGTTTTTGATCAGGTCTCCGTTTTTATACCTTATATTCAGTTCGTTGGAATACAGTGAATCTTTTCCTTTCACGTAGGGTTTTTGAATATTACGCCCCAATGGTGTGAAATAGCGGGAAACGGTCAGACGCAGACTGCTACCGTCACTCAGATTAAATTCTTCCTGCACCAGTCCTTTGCCATAAGATCTTCGACCGATAATAGTTGCCCTGTCCCAATCTTGTAGCGCGCCGGCCAGCACTTCACTTGCGCTTGCCGAGTGTTCATTAATCAGTACAAACAATTTACCCTTCTCAAAAAGTCCCGGTCTTCTTGCCTGAAAAATTTTCTTGGGTGAATTGCGTCCTTCTGTATAAACGATGTCCTTGTTGTTGTCAAGGAATTCGTCAGCTATTTGTACCGCATCATCCATCATTCCTCCGCCATTCTCCTGAAGATCCAGAATCAAAGTGGTCATTCCTTTGTTTTTGAGCATTTCGAGTTGCTGCATAAACTCTTCATAGGCAGTTGCTGCGAAGCGGTTAAGTCTTATGTAGCCAACACCTGGTTTTACCATTGCCGCAAGGTCGATGCACTCCTGTGAAATCGGGGCGCGTTCTATGTTGATGATTGATTTCTTATTATTATGCCATACCAATAATGATACAGAGGATCCTCGTGGACCTCTAACTAAATGACGGATCAATTCAGGGTTCATTTTAACACCGGAAACGATGCGGTCGTTTATTTTTAAAATTTGGGCGCCAGTATGAATGCCTGCTTTTTCTGCGGGGCTTGCTTTTTTTACACCAATTATACTTACTGTATCGCTAAGCAATTCGAATTCAAGACCGATTCCATCAAATCCACCCTGCAGTTCTGTTTTGAGGAACTGAACTTCTGAGGCAGGTATATATACTGAATGCGGGTCGAGTTGCTCCATGATGCTATTGATGGCAAGTAAGCTGATGCTATCATTGTCAATGCTGTCAATATAATGGCGGTCGATAATTGATAAAATTTCTCTGATACCGGATTTGGTATTTGATGAAGAAATTGAAGGACCATAGATCCCCATATTTTCTTTGAGTTTATAACCCAAAAACATACCAACTATCAGTACAAGTGAGAAGAGTACGGGTAAGATTGTTTTTTTATTATTCATGTAATGCAGTTAATCAGCGTTTGGCAAATTTCACGAAAATTAATCAATCAGGGGCATGATGCTGAATAATTGTTATTGCTACCTTTGAATATAAATATGAAACGATTATGTCTTTGCCTATTTTAATTGCGGATAGCGGTGCTACAAAAGCAGAATGGTGTCTGCTTAAAGGGAAAAAGAAAAAAATCGTGTTTACACAGGGGATAAGTCCTTATTTTTTGAATACTGATCAGATTACTGAATTGCTTGAAACAGAATTACTCCCTGCGCTGAAGAAAGAAAAAATATCAAATATATTTTATTATGGAACCGGTTGCAGTAACCCTGCCAATGTTCAGAATATACAGAAAGCTTTAAAACAAGTTTTTCCGGGAACACGTAAGATCAAGGTTGAGCACGATTTAATGGGCGCGGCACGGGCGCTTTGCGGACGCACGAAAGGTGTTGCCTGTATATTGGGCACCGGGTCTAATTCTTGCTATTTCAATGGTAGTCGTATTGTCAGGAATAGTCCAGGACTTGGGTACGTTTTAGGAGATGAAGGAAGTGGTGCTTTTTTGGGACGAAAAGTGATACAGCATTTTCTTTATCAGTCTTTTGATGGAGAGTTGATGGATAAGTTTCAGATGAAATTCAAAACCAACCAGGTTGAAATACTCGATCGTGTATATCGACAGCCTTTGCCAAACAAGTATATGGCATCTTTTGCGATGTTTCTTTCCGAAAACAGAGGTCATTATATGGTAGAGAACATTCTTGAAGATTCTTTTAGCGAGTTTATTTTCAATCATTTGTATAAATACAAAGAAAGCTGGAAGTATCCGATACATTTTGTGGGTGGCATTGCCTATGCTTTTCGTGATGTGTTAAAAAGTCTTTGCAGTCAGTATGGATTACAATGCGGGAAAGTGATGCGGCATCCTATTCAGGGATTAATAAAATACCATCAGTCTTAACGGGTAAGTTTCTAAGAGAATAGGGGCCCTATTCAGAGAAATGATTAACTAAATTTAAAATGAGTTTCTTTTTAAAACATCTTAACTTGAAAAAGCACTTCCGAATTGTATATATTATCTTCCTTATACCAGTTTTATTTATGTATTCCTGTAATCAGGATTGTGACTCTGAGATATGCCCTCCGCCTAACTCTTCAGCTTTTTACATCCGTCTTCAAAATGAAGCAGGAAATGAGTTGTTGACCGGGCCTGATAAGCGTTATGATACATCTAATCTTTTGATCCTTGCCAGAAGACAAAATCAGTCTAATCGTGATACGATTTCCCGGGTGTTCATCACTTTTAAAAATAAGGCAGGTAATGCCGATAGCATTGTGAGTACGGGGTTTTCAGTTTCAAAAAATTATGCAGTTTATTTTCTTTCGTTAAATGGTAGTGTCTCCGATTCTTTTTATTTTGGCTATAAACCTTCAACTTCTGAGTGTTGCGATCTAAGTTCCTATTTTCTGGATAAGCTGAATAATGCAGATGTAACTAATGTAAATCTTCCGGTGAATTACGCCATCAAAAAATAATTATTTTTCTTATAATTGTCCGTATTTCTTTCTGTAGGATACAAGCCATCCGGTCACTTCTCCGTAAGTGCCAATTCCATTTTTCTGTCTGTTTTGCTTGAGATATATATCATAAAAGAAGCCGGAGCCATCCTGTAAACATCCTTCGTATTTGCTTAAATGTTTATAATAAAAACGAAGATCTGTTATCACATCCGGATGCAATTGTTTTACAATTTGTTTGATTTCGGTTGAATCAGTTCTTTTTAGCTGAGCGGCAGCATACATAAACATATTGAAATAAGCAGCGTATCTTACCCGTACATCTTCCGAGTGTTTTGCAGCAAGAAAACCGACAAAATTGGCTTCGCTTTCACTTGCAAAACCCAGCTGGTGGGCTATTTCATGGCAGGAGACAAAAGGTAAAATAAACTCTGGTGTATGGGTATTAATCTGGCTCTCTCCGGTAAATGGGTTGTAATAACCCTGGATACCCATATAATTAGCCGCCTCACCAAATAAAGTAGCTTTGAAAGACGGTGTTTTAAAGATGAGCTCCGGAAAATGATTTCCAAGTTTTTCATAAGAAAAAATAGCTGTTGACTTATAGCCCTCAATGTTGTGATTAGTTTTTGGATTGCCTTTTTTAAGTTGAGCAGATTTGTTTAAGCTATCCTTCAGTTCATTTGTTAACAGAATAATTTCTTTTTGATCAACAGATTCTTCTGGTAGGTTAAATACGGAAGCAACACCCAATCGATAATAGTTGAGTCCCCATAAAATATAAAAAACGGAATAAATCCAAAGGCAGGTAGTGATTGTTTTTAAAAAGATAATCAGCAGAAATGACTTTTTACTTTCTTGTTTTTTGAATTTTAAAATAAACCTGAAGATTCGCCAGATTAAGAATAAGATAAGAGACGTATAGATGATGTCGCCGACGCTAAAAGGAAATATACCGGTGACGGATCTCTGTATTTGTGATAAAAAAGGGTAGATGTTTTTGGCGTATAAATTTTCGACCCATTCTGGTTTTTGGGAAAAAACCGTAATAGAGCCGGCTAAAAGGGCCGGAATAAGCAAACCAGGCAACTTTTTAAGGAATTCCGGCTTCATCGGGCAAAAATAGCCGAATCGAGGTAAGTTATTAAGCTCAATGTCTATGTTTTGGAGACATCCGATTTTTCGATTACCTTTGCACACTCTTTAAAAACAGGGTTATGGCAGGCCGCCGTGATTTTTTGATACCGTTTGTGGGTTTAAAGCCCGGTCAGCATGCCTTTGAGTATTCGCTCGATGACCGTTTTTTTGAGGAGTTTGGCAAGCAGGATTTTTCAAACTGCAAGGCCAACGTAAAGCTGGAGATTGAGAAGAATGTTGGTTTTTTACAGCTTAAATTTGAGGTTGGAGGAACGGCAGATGTGGTTTGTGACCGATGTGGAAATACGCTGCCGATGGAGTTGTGGGATGACTTTGAGTTGGTTGTAAAAATGACGGATGAGCCTGAAAAGATGAATGAGGAGGAGGGCGATCCTGATGTGTTTTACATTTCAAGGACAGAAAGCCATTTGGAAGTAAAAAACTGGCTTTATGAATTTGTTCTTCTGAGTATTCCTTTACAGAAGAGATGTAAAGAGGAAGAAATAGGAGGGCAATATTGTAACAAGGAAGTATTGGCCAGGCTCGCGGCTTTGAATCCGCAGCCGGTAGATAATAAATCGGTCTGGAAAAATCTAGATCAATTCAGAACAGAATAAAACGAATCATATGCCAAATCCGAAACGCAGACATTCCCAGCAACGCAGTGCAAAACGACGCACTCATTACAAGGCAGTAACGGTGACTCTTAGCAAGGATACAGCTACAGGTGAAATCCATGTTCGCCACCGTGCGCATGTAAGTGAAGGAAAGTTGTATTATAAAGGACAAGTGGTAGCTGAAAAGGCTCCCCTAAAAGCTTAAGTATATCTTTTCTGAACCCTGCTCATGACAATTGGTATTGACATGATGGGTGGAGATTACGCCCCACAGGCTACTGTGCAGGGCGTAGTTTTGTTTTTAGCAACGGGAAGAACCGATGTTCGACTTCGTTTACTTGGTGATGAAACTGCGTTAAGGTCGTTATTTGAAGATTTGCCGGCACATGTTACAATAGATCATTGCACAGATGTAATTGGTATGCATGAACCACCAACCCGTGCGCTTCGGGAAAAGCCGAACTCCTCAATGGCCAAAGGCTTTCGGTTACTTGCTAACGGGGAGATAGATGCTTTTATCAGTGCAGGAAATACAGGGGCGATGATGGTGGGCGTTTTTTACTCGATAAAAGCGATTGAAGGTGTGTTAAGGCCAACCATTTCAACGGTAATACCAAGAGTTCAGGGCGGGTATGGCTTGTTGCTTGATGTTGGATTACAGGCAGATTGTAAGCCGGAAAATCTTTTGCAAAATGCAATTCTGGGAAGTTTATATGCGCAAAATATTTTAGATATTGAAAATCCGACTGTTGGGTTAATTAATATTGGTGAAGAAGAGGGGAAAGGCAATTTGCTGGCGCAGTCGGCCTACCAGTTAATGAAAGAAAATAATTCTATTCATTTTATTGGGAATATTGAAGGCCGGGAAGTGCTAACAGGGAAAGCAGATGTGATGGTTTGTGATGGATATACCGGTAATATTATTTTAAAATTAGGGGAGTCTCTTTACGATATTGCACAACAGCGTCAATTACATGAAGATGCTTATTTCCAGCGATTTAATTTTGAAAACTACGGGGGTACTCCCATCCTCGGCGTTGATAAACCTGTTATAGTCGGGCATGGCATTTCAACTGGAGCTGCTTTTAAAAATATGGTTCTTCTTGCTGTAAAAATGATTGAATCGAAGTTGCTCGAGAAAATGAAAGATGAATTTGTTTCCGAGTAAAAAAAAGATTTGCCCGTCCATAAGTAGACGGGCATCACTTTTAGGTGTACCTCTTAGGTGTTCCGGCGGAATGCGGGTCATTACATTAAAATTTAATTATTTCTCCTTTAGTTCCCCATAGGCGATAGGTGTTCATTTTGTTTAAAATATGCTTCTGCAGATCTGCGCTGACTTGAGAGCGTGATCTCTTTTTTATTCAAAGCAAGTTTGTTCTGTATTTGTTCTGTTGTTATGTAGGCAATGGCTGTTCCCGGAAGAACAGCGATAAAATGAAATTTTCGGGTTGTTGGTATTGTCATTTTTGTCCAGTTGTCCCGTTGTATGGCAATTACGCTGTTATCTTCTTCCAGAATCATAAATACCTGGTGCTCATTCTTGTTGCCCTTCAGTTCATTCTCAAAGTCGAAATGGATGTTAGTGGTTATCATAGTTTCTTTCATGATTTTATCAATATTGTAAATGCCCATTTTGTTTGCTTTGAACGAGTTGACCAGGTCTGCTTGTTTTTTAACACGTTCCAATTCTTGGATGCGCTCATTTTCCAGTACGGTGTATTCTTCCATTTTTTCTTCAAACTCTTTTCGTTGATTTTTTTTACTCAGGTTATTATTAAAAATAGGTTTAGCTAGTATCGAAAATGATTCTTTAATTGGTTTGTTGTCTTGTCCTATTCCTTCAACCGTAAACGTAATTTGGTATTCCAATTTTCGCTTGTTTACTGGTTTGATCTGAGCAAGATTCCAATTTTGTCTTAATGCGCGGTTTAGTTTATGTTCATCAACTTGCTCTGTCAGTTGCCAGGATTGATTGATGAATGGTTTTAACTCCGGCCTTACGCTGGTATCCGCATCTATGCTAAAAATAAAATCAGAATAAGAGGAGCTGTCAGGTGCAGGCTTCATTTTTTCAAGTTTAGCGATTCTTCTTTTTTTGCGTCTGTTTTCTCTGTTCTCAAAAGTGTCTGTTACTTTCCAGGATTGGTTGTTATCGAGATAGTATAAACTGTATCCTTCAGAAGAACGAAAA
The DNA here is from genome assembly GCA_032110905.1 of Chitinophagaceae bacterium. Lineage (GTDB taxonomy): Bacteria > Bacteroidota > Bacteroidia > Chitinophagales > Chitinophagaceae > Lacibacter. Next base: position 22,027 of record JAULVS010000111.1, read on the forward strand.
CCTGCAAGTTCAATATCAATAGATTTGTTCTGATTCATTTTTAGTTCCTGTCCATTTTCGTAAGCATGCATTTCAATCATTCCGGCTGATTGCAGGTGTTGCCCGTTTGTGCCGGCTACTTCCATTGGTATGCCAGAGCGAAGTATAGAAATTGGATCATGCATTTCACGAACTTTTAATTTTATGTTTTCTGAAGGTTTTGTTCCATCAGCTCTTCGAAAGCAATCTGCAGGTACCTGAAGCATTGTTCCGGTAGCTCTTTCAATAGCTATACTGCTGTCGGGGTTAATTGAATATTCATCATACATAATATCGTCACCTGTTATGGCTGGTCTGATAGACGGCAAGATTATTTTGCTTTCTTTTTTATCTGTATTCATCACATAATAGGCAATACTCCCTGCGCTGATAAAGATGATAGCCATCCCTGTGAGAATACGAGTTGTTTTTATGTTGGGCATACGAGTTGTTTTATTAGTTGATTTAAAAAGTATTATTTAGAGGTTGCAGTTGCCGGAATATTTAAGTTGTAACAGAAGAGTCCTCCATTGTAACGGCAGTTGATTAGCAAATCCAGCATGCCGTCTTTATTTGTATCAGCAATGATGGGCTGCATCTCAGAGTTGCCGGGTAGCTCGAGGCGTTCAATGACTTTGTTTTCATCTAGAGAGATGATTTCAATAAAACCATAATCGCTAAATGCGCCATCGTGTTGATTCAGTACCAATATGCATTTATTGTGATTTTTATAATTAAAAATTCTATTTGCAATCAGTGCATCATATGAGTTTCTGTCGTGACTTATATCACTTATCCAAGAGTATTCTTTT
>JAULVS010000112.1:0-23907 GCA_032110905.1 Chitinophagaceae bacterium
TGAGCGGTTGATGCCGGTGCGATGATGCCTCCCGGGCTCATACAAAAAGAAAAAACACCTTTCCCTTGCACCTGCTCAACGAGGCTGTAAGCTGCAGGAGGTAGGAATGGGTCTCTTGTCTTACAGTGATATTGAATTGAATCAATCAACGATTGCGGATGCTCGATACGAACACCAAGTGCAAAAGGTTTGGATTCTAATAGAATAGTTTTCCGATGTAGGAGCTCAAAGATATCCCTGGCACTGTGTCCGGTTGCGAGAATCAATGCATCTCCTTTTACTATTTCTTTATGATTTATTTGAACACCTTGGAGGTGTCCATTGGAGATGATGAAGTCAGTGAGTTTGGTTTCAAAATGAATTTCGCCTCCGCATTGAAGGATCTGTTCACGCATTGCTGCGATAATTTTGGGAAGATGGTTGGTGCCGATATGCGGGTGTGCGCGGTAAAGGATGTTCTCATCTGCACCAAAAGCATAGAAAATCTCGAGTATTCGTTGGAGGTCTCCTCTTTTCTTGCTTCGGGTATAGAGTTTGCCATCACTGTATGTGCCTGCTCCACCTTCTCCGAAACAATAATTACTTTCCGGATTAAGAATGCCTTCTCTGTTTAGCCTGGCAAGGTCGCGCCTTCTTGCCCGCACATCTTTGCCTCTTTCAATGATTATTGGCTTAATTCCTTGCTCAAGCAGCCTGAGTGCCGCAAATAACCCGGCAGGACCGGCTCCGGCAATCAGCACACGGTGTTTACTGGCAGAAACATTCTGCCAGTTGAAAGTCTGCTTTTTTCTATCGGAGAAAGTTTCATTCACAAAAACTTCAGCAGAAATAATCAGATTTGGCTGCCTGCTTCTTGCATCAATGGATTCCTTCAAAATGTGGTACCCTACAATTTCCTCTTCCTTTACTGCAATTTGTAAGGCTATTTCTTTTTTTAGGGTCAAATGATTTGCCGCAACAGATGGTAACGTTTTAAAATGAACAACGCGGGGCATATTTTGAAAGATTTCCTTAGCTGCAAAGGTATTGTAAACCGTGAGTGTGTGTATGTTTTAACTTTTTCCTCGGTTTTTCTGTTTTATCTTTATTGTTGCTTATAAACTTGATACTTATGTTCAGTTTTAATTCTTTTCGGTTGTGTTTTTTATTGGTTGCAGCTACTTGTACGTTGATTGCTTTTTCAGCATTAGAAGGTTTTGCTCAAAAAATTTATCCGGAAGGAAAGGTTTCTTACAAAATAGAAGCTACGAAAGGAAAGCAGGGGGCATCTGCGGAAGCATGGGTAAAAAATACGAGTTATGTAATGATCATCAAAGGAGCCCAAACGCGTACTGAATTAAAAACGGATGCCGGTTCAACAGTTACGATACACGATAGCAAACTAAAGAGCGGTGCTTTGATGAATGAATATGGAAATCAAAAGATCCTTGTTCGACTTACTGCTTCGGATATTGCCGACCGCAATAAAAAATATGAGGAAATGAATGTTGAGTTGCAGGGAGAGAAGAAAACAATTGCAGGGTATGAATGTCAGCTGGCGCTTGTGAAGTTAAAGGACGGTACTGTTTTCCGTGTTTTTTTTGCACCTTCTCTTCAGTTTCAAAATAGTCAGTATGATTCTCCTTTTCACGACCTCCCTGGGTTTCCGCTTGAATATGAATCTACGATCGGGAAAAACATTTACAGATACATCGCCGAACAGGTAGATTTTACTTCCGTTCCTTCATCTTTATTTGATATCCCAAAGACGGGGTACAAAGAAATGAGTTATGCTGAGGTTAAGTCGATGCAAACCAATTAAAAAACCCCTAACTGAGGGGTTTTTAATTAAGAGAAAGATTATGCATTCTATCTTTTGAAAGGAATCACGTAGGTTGTATTACCCTTTTGATAGATCAAAGATTTTAATTCATGGTCATTCATGCCTCCAGCAAAACGGAAACCGTTTTTAAGGGTCAGCTGATCCATCTTACGAACAGTAGCTGCTTTTTTGCTTTTTCCATTGTTGAGAATGGCTGATTTAGCAATCTGCACGATGCAGAAGCTTGCGAGAATAACACACGCAGTGATAAGGTATCTAAAGGGGGTGGAGGTTGTTTTTCTCATATGGCTCAAATTTACAATTTTTTTAAACGAAAAAGATATTTTGTCGATTTTATCAAAGTATTAACGAATGTGTATAACTATTTGTTACATCTGTCTTGAAATTTTTTCTGAAATAAGTTAATTTACACAAACTCACACTATGAATACAAACCCATCGCCCGAGGAAAGCGCAGAAATCAGGGAGCTTTTGAAGATTTACAGGAATCTTGAGGCCGGGAGACCGGGTTCTTTTCTGGAAGAAGAGGCTTTTGAGCGTCTTGCAGTATATTTTGATGAGCAGGAAAACCTGAAAGAAGCCTTTAGGGTTGTCGAAACCGGATTGAGTATTTTTCCCTATTCTGGAGTTTTGCATTTAAAGAAAGCGGATTTACTGCTTTCGGAAAGAAAATATGAAGGGGCCCTTCATGTTTTACGATCTGCCGAATTGCTGGGTGGTATTTCTACTGAACTGATTATCTTAAAAACAGAGGCATATCTTGCCCTCGATCGTCAGGAGAAAGCGATTATATTACTGGAAGACGCGCTTACCCAATTTGAAGGGGATGAGCGGATTGAACTGCTTTTTGAATTGTCGGATGTTTATGACGACTATGAGCAGTTTGACAAAGTCTTTGATTGTTTGAAGATCATTCTTGAGGAGAGTCCTCAGAATGAGGAGGCTTTGTATAAAATTTGTTACTGGACAGATTTTACTGGAAGAAACGAAGAATCTATTCGCATACATTTAAATATTATTGAGGAGCATCCCTTTAGTGAACTAGCCTGGTTTAATCTGGGCGCGGCTTATCAGGGGTTGAAATTATATGAAAAGGCAATTGATGCCTATATGTATTGTGTGGCAATTGATGAGAAGTTTGACTATGCATATCGCAATATGGGGGATGCCTATATACGGATGCGTAAATACAAAGAAGCCATTGAGGTATTAAAAAAAGTAGAAGAGCTAAGTTTGCCCGAAGAAGTGATTTTTAAAGCCATCGGTTATTGTTATGAAAAATTGCGTCAGTCTGCCCAGGCAAGAATTTATTACCGAAAGGCATCTCATCTGGATAAAGAAGACAGTAAGCTTTATTATAAAATAGCCTGCACTTATTTGGATGAAGATAAATACGAGCAAGCCATTAAGCAGCTGGAAATTGCATTGCAGATAAACCGAAAGCATCCCGATTACAATATGGCAATGGGCTATGCACTTGCCGGTTTGCAGGATTATCGCCAGGCATTGGATTATTTTACGAATGTGATCGCAGTTCGGCCTAAACATATCAAGGGTTGGTGTGGGTTACTCGATTGCTTTGCGCAATTTGGTATATGGAAGGAGCTAGACAAAGCCGCAGCAAAGGCTTGTGATGCCACAGGACAAAAGCCGATCTTTTTGGTTTACCGTGCCATTGCTTGTTTGATGCTAAAGAAAACCAAGCCAGCAATTGCATTTCTGGAAGAGGCAATGGCGATCTCGCCTAATACGGTTAGGAAACTCATTAAATTGAATCCATCTTTGTTGCAGTTTTCTCAGGTTACTGCATTTCTTGATAAGCACAAAAAAGCTTCAAAAAAGAAAAAGAAATAAACCGTATGATTTGTTTTTAAAGCAGGATTTTTCCTTCATTTTCAGCAGGGTGCTTACATTTGCGTTTTTCAGTAAAGGTATGTCCGGTGACCATTGCAGAATTGTCCGGAAGCTTTTAAATAAAAGAACAGAAATATGAACTATCATTTGTCTCAAATGCCGGAACGTGAAATTAAGCCAAGGGGTAATGGCGTTACGATGGTGATGGATAAAGGGTTAAGTATCGGGGAAGCTCAAAATTTTCTTTCTATTGCAGCTTCGCATGTAGACATCATCAAACTCGGATTTGGCACTTCCTATGTCACGCCTAATTTGCGTGAAAAGATTGAGCTTTATAAATCCGTTGGTATTCCCGTTTATTTTGGAGGTACTTTATTTGAGGCTTTTTTAATCAGAAACCAGTTCGAAGATTTTATTGCTGTATGTAAGGATTATGCAATCGATTATATGGAGGTAAGCGATGGCTCTATTACTATTCCGCATGCTGAAAAATGTGGGTATATTGAAAAGCTAACGCAATACGGAACGGTTTTAAGTGAAGTAGGCAGCAAGGACGCAACACATATTATTCCGCCCTACAAATGGATAGAACTGATGCGTGCTGAGCTGGAAGCCGGTTCTTCTTATGTTATTGCAGAGGCAAGAGAAGCCGGCAATGTGGGTATTTACCGCGGTAGTGGAGAAGTAAGAGAAGGACTAGTGCAGGAAATACTCACGCAAATACCGCAGGAGAAAATCATTTGGGAAGCCCCTCAGAAAGCACAGCAATTGTATTTTATTGAATTAATTGGTTGTAATGTAAATCTTGGCAACATTGCACCATCTGAAATGCTTGCCCTCGAAGCAATGCGTATTGGTTTAAGAGGAGATTCATTCTTCTTTTTTCTTGATCAGAACAATAAGAAATAAGTCGGAAGTATTCCTTTCCCAACATCTACAATGAAAATGAAGCGATACGGCCTTATAGGATTCCCACTCAGTCATTCTTTCTCCGGCAGTTATTTTGCATCTAAATTTGAGATAGAAAATATTGCTGATTGTAGATATGATTTATTTCCCATTGAGCAGATATCAGAACTGCCGGCGTTGCTTTATGAATTTCCGGAACTCAGGGGTTTAAACGTAACAATTCCTTACAAAGAACAGGTTCTTACTTATCTGGATTCAATGACAGGTGCAGTAGAAGAAATCGGCGCATGCAATTGCATTAAGATAGATAACGGCAAATTAATGGGGCATAATACGGATGTATGTGGTTTTGAAGCGATTCTTGATCCTCTCTTGCTTCCTCAACATAGGGGTGCATTTATTTTAGGAACCGGCGGTGCCGCAAAAGCTGTTGCATGGGTGCTTAAGAAAAAGGGAATCTCTTATCACTTTGTTTCGCGTTCGGCATCATCATCCAACTCAATCAGCTATGCTGATTGCACAGAAGATATGATTCATAATACTAAGCTTCTGATTAATACAACACCCTTGGGTATGTATCCTAAAACTGATCAGGCGCCGGATTTGCCTTATCAGGCAATAGGTGCCGGACATCTGCTGATCGACCTTATCTATAATCCCGCGCGAACCTTATTTTTACTGAAAGGAGAGGAGAGAGGGGCTATTGTAGAAAACGGCCTTCGTATGCTTGAATTACAGGCAGATGAGAGCTGGAGAATCTGGCAGGGGCAACAATAGGGCGATTATTTTTTTTCTATTAAAAATTCAATCATTTTAGCCAGCGCTTTCTTTCTATGGCTGTATCTGTTTTTTTCTTCAAGTGTCATCTCCGCAAATGTCTTTTCAGCGCCGTCGGGGATAAAGATCGGATCATAGCCGAATCCGCTACTCCCTGATGCGGAAGTTGTGATTTTTCCTTCGCATATTCCGGTAAAGAAATATTCCTCACTATCAAGAATCAGCACAATTACAGTTTTGAATCTTGCATTTCTCAGATTGTTGTTGCCTAATTCAAGGAGTAATTTCTCAATATTTTTTTTATCATTTGCCTCTTCTCCGGCATAGCGTGCTGATCTGACACCTGGTGCTCCGCCAAGTGCAACTGTTTCCAGACCGGTGTCTTCGGAGAAGCAATTTACATTTAATGCGCTTGCAACGGTTCTGGCTTTATGCTGTGCATTTTCTTCCAGAGTATGATAAGGCTCAGGGATATCAGAGAGAAATCCAGCTTCTTTCATCGTGATAACCGAGAATTTCTCAGGAAGCGCAGATTGTATTTCTTTTGCCTTATTGGGATTTCCGGATGCAAAAATTAGCCTGGTCATAATTTAATCATTTAAAGGTTGAATAACTGACGGAGGCTATTCCAAAGTCTGGTTTTAAGCGACTGATCTTTCCCGATTGTCTCAAGCGAGTCGGTTCGGATCATCCTAATATTGTTCCATTCGCAGATTTCGTAAAAAGGAGTAGTGAGTGTTTTGTCTGATGATTCGGGGAGTCCGGAGAGAATCAGCGTTTTCGCATTTAGTTTTGTTGAAATCGTTTCAGTACTTAATTCTGAACCAAAACAGTTGACCAGGCCTATCTGTTCCGGAGTCAGTTTGCAGGCATTGAGAATTTTGTGAAGTAATCCGGTATCGGTTTCATTCAGATACGGGTAATTCTCATCATGGATGATCCATAATATACCCTTGTTCATATCCCCTTTTACTGCGAGAGGATGAGGAGTTTCATCACTTACCACGCCATCAAGCTGATACAGGTGGTTGCGGAAAAGCAATTCCTTCTGGTCATCAGTCAGTATAATTTTATTCAGATCCATCTTTTCTGTTCTTTCAATCTTTGTTTGCATTTTCGTTTCTTTGCCAAAATTAAAGTGTTATGTCAGCTATTGTGTCTATCCCAGTTACGAAATCTGAAACAAGTCGTTTGCAAAATACGCCGATTCAGAATGCGCCATTCGGTAAATATTTTACTGATCATATGCTGGAAGCGGATTATGTGAACGGGAGCTGGACGAACGTGCAAATTAGACCCTATCAGCCTCTTATGATTGCGCCATCCAATGCTGCCATACATTACGGACAAAGCATATTTGAAGGCATTAAGGCATACCGTCACGCAAACGGAGATGCGTTTATCTTTCGTCCTTACGATAATTACCGCAGATTTAATATTTCTGCAAGGAGGATGCAGATGCCTGATGTTCCTGAAGAGATCTTTATTGAAGGGATGCGTCTGTTGCTGGAAATTGACAAAGACTGGATCCCTTCATACGCAGATCATTCATTATATATCAGACCGTTTATGTTTGCTACTGATGAAGTAATCGGTGTTAAGCCCAGTGAGACCTATAAATTCATGGTGATTTTGAGTCCGACAGGTCCTTATTACGCGGCTCCTATGAAGATAAATGTCGAGGAGCATTATATCCGTGCTGTTCCCGGCGGCATCGGCTTTGCAAAAGCGGCCGGTAATTACGCTGCGGCAATGCTTGCAACCGCAGAGGCAAAACAAAAAGGCTATGATCAGGTGTTGTGGATGGACGCAATTGAGCATAAGTATGTGCAGGAATGCGGTACGATGAATGTGTTTTTTATCATCGGAGATAAAGTCATAACTCCTGATTTGAAGGAAGGAACAATACTTGAAGGAGTAACGCGTGACAGCGCAATTGTTATGCTCAGGGAAATGGGATATGCGGTGGAAGAGCGTGCGCTGAGCATCGATGAAATACTAGAAGCATATTCGCGAGGTGATTTAAAAGAAGTATTTGGTACAGGAACAGCTGCTACAATTTCTCTGATTCGTGAATTAAGATATAAAGAAACCAATATGGTTTTTGATACAGACCAATGGAAAATAACTCCGGTGCTGAAGCAACGCATAACTGCAATACGTGAAGGGGACGCGCCTGATTCACATAGCTGGTTATATAAAATCTGATGCTTAAAAAAAACTGCCGTCAAGATTAAACTACTTCAAATGCAGTCTGGTAAAAATTATTGACTGAAGCAAGCGGTTTTAGTTTTACATAAAAGTTTCTTGTAAACTCATCGAAGGCCCTGAATTCGTGTAAGGGTACGCTGAATTCATCGAATAATATAAGGTCTCCTTTTTTCAGATAGGGGTATAGTTGAGACAAAACAAAGGCTGTAGAGGAATAGAGGTCGGCGTCAAGATGAATGATTTTAGTCGATGAATTGTCAGTTAGCTCAGTATGATTCTTCGATATAAAATGGTTAAGTGTATCCTGGAACAATCCTTTAAAGAAACAAGCTCTTGGGTCCTTTATGTCCGGCAAATCAAATGCCATCGCCCCCTTATCATACCCTCCCCAGTTTTCAGGTAAGCCTTCAAAAGTGTCGAAGCCGCGAAACAGGCTCGAGGAATTGCTGTTGTGTTGCAGCCACCATCTGAAAGACTTGCCGGAGGCAACACCAAATTCCAGGTACGTTATTTGTTTTTCATTAAGCTGATGGTGGTGTAGTATTGTTTGATAAAGCAAATATCTTTTTTCATAGTCTCTTAACGGAGAATAGAAGTCGCAAAGCAATAAGTTCTTTTTGTTCTTATAAATCCAGAGTATCATACGGTTATAGAAAAAAAGAAAGATCATCAGCCTGCTAAGAGGAGATACGATAAGTGTAACGGGAATAAACAGCAAAAGGTCTTTCAGAAACTTTTTAATTCTCAGAAGCATGAGGATAGTACTTGTTACTTAATAATAATTGTAAAGATAAATAGAATTGGGGCCAATAATTTTCATTATTACAAATCCGTAACGAAATATCAATACAAAACGGAATGGTAATGACGGTTATTTAATATGATTATAAAAACAATAATAACGAACACATCAAATCATATAAAAAAAGATAAGTACTACCAAATAAACCTTTTTGATTGGTTAATGACAAATTGTGCTCATTACTTTTTATTTTTATCCATTTTAACGGATTTGTTTTTTATATATTTTCTTGTTTGATAAGTATAACATTTTTAACATGTCAAGACCTAAAGAAGGGGAATTCGGCGAGTTTTACAGACGCTATGTTTCATTAGCTTCCGGAAATACCGCTGCCGAGCTTATTGCTTCACATTCGGATAAAATTAAAGATTTCATTTTCGATTTACCTGACGATAAGGCTGATTTTAGTTATGCGACCGGTAAATGGAGTATTAAACAATTGCTGCAGCACATGCTGGATACGGAGAGAATATTTGTGTATAGATTATTGTGGATAGCGAGAGGAGGGGCAGGCTTGTTGTCGGGGTTTGATGAAAATTTATTTGCTGATGCGGCAACGGCGTCACACAGGAAAATCCTCGATTTAAAAGAGGAATTTCACATGTTGAGAAGAGGTACAGATTTGATGGTTGTAGATCTTACATCACAGGAATTGAGCCGAAAAGGAGAGGCGAGCGGGTATCCGATTACAGTCAATGCTCTTTGTTTTATTATTTACGGGCATAATCTGCATCATTTAGAGGTTTTAAAAGAAAAGTATGGGGTTTAAAATATGTTACAAATGGTTTGATTTTTTCTTAAAGTAATATTGATTATAATTGCGAATATTATGTTTTTAAATAATAATGAATATGATTAAATACTTATCACTTTTAATTCTTTTCTTTCTTTCCTTTAATATTGAAGCTCAATCTCAAACAAGATCCTGCAATATGTATGTAGTGCGTGATCGGGCATATTTTTATGACCGGACTGTCTCTCAAGGTCGGCCGGCATACTTAAAGAGAAAAGGTTATATGGTTTACGGTGAAGCTTTTACAGTGCCATGCAGGCTGGTGAATGAAGATTGGATTTATGTAGTTTTCAGAAATCCAAAGGGTGTAGTGACAAAAGGTTATGTAAGAGGGTCTGATGTGGAAATATTCGTGGATTGATATTTTTATTGACCTTTCTTTACTTTTTTCTTGTTTAAATATCAATAATTTAAAGTGCGGATTATAAGAGGATTATTGAGTATCTCGTGGAGATATTATCGTTTGTTGATATTCTATTCATGTAAACATATCGCTATAACGGAGCTAGGAATAAATGCTCAGTTTTGGATTATTTTCAATAATCCAGATACTCCCACGAGGGGCTTACCCAAGCAAAAAACACCTGCTCGCTTCACTCGCAGGTCTCTTTTATTTGTCTGCTTAGGCAAGCGAGCTTGCCACGCATCCAAATAAAAAAATCCCGCACTTCGTGCAGGATTTTTTGCTTGTGCCCGGGACTGGATTCGAACCAGCACGCCCTTTCGAGCACCACCACCTCAAGGTGGCTTGTCTACCAATTTCAACACCCGGGCAGGGTGGCAAAAGTAAACCGAAATTGGAATATTAAAAAAATTATACTTTTTCTTTTGGCTGTGGAAGAATGATCCGAAATGTAGTACCCTTGCCGGGTTCTGAATTACGGACAAAAATCTCACCCTTATGATATTGTTCAATAATACGTTTACTAAGCGAAAGACCTAATCCCCACCCGCGTTTTTTGGTGCTGTAGCCTGGTCTGAAAATTCTATCCCAACCCGAACGGGGGATACCTTTACCTGAATCAATGACGTCGATCACAGCACGACTATTCTCAGCACGTACTCGAATCACAATTCTGCCTGAACCTTCCATTGAATCAAGCGCATTTCTTAAAAGATTTTCAATTACCCATTCAAACAGCTGGGGGGAAAGCATCAGCATGAGAGAGGGTACTGTCACTCTTTCGAATTCAAATTTCACACGTTCAGGAGCCCTTCTTCTCATATATTCCACCATATGCTCAAGTGCATCCATCACATCAACTTCAATAAGCTGAGGTTTGCTGCCAATTTTTCCAAAGCGGTCACTAACAAGTTTTAAACGCTCAATATCTTTTTCAATTTCAGCAACAATATCACTGTTTCCTCCACTTTCTTTCAGTACTTCCACCCAACCTTGAAGAGATGAAACAGGTGTGCCAAGTTGATGGGCTGTTTCTTTAGACATACCTACCCATAACTGGTTTTGTGTAGACCTGTTACTGACATGCAAAGAAAGTAGTGTGATCAGGATAAAAAGCGCGACAATAAAAAGTTGTATCAACGGATAATAACGGATTTCCTGTAGCAGCAAAGAATTGCCGTAATAATATTTGTTAACGGTTCTTCCTTTCATTCCGGAGACTTCAAGAACGATCGGCGCATTGCTTTTCCGAAATTCTTTTCTTTTTCTTTCCAGATACCCTGCATCAGCTTTTATATTGGATGTGTCAAGATTGACATAGTTGATGATGCTGTCTTTTTCATCTGTTTCAATGATGGGGATAGCGGTTTGTTCATTAAGGATTAAAATTGGCAAAGACAGATCTGCATCAGCAGGGGCATTCACAAGAAAACGTCCAGCCTCTACCCAGGACTGTACTTTCTGTCTTTCTTCTTTCTCAATTTTTCTTGCCAGGTAATCAGAATAAAAGATTGTAATTGTAACGATTGCAATGGCAATTAATGAAAAAAGAGTGCGCAGATTTAAATATTGTCGCAACATGATTCTCCGAATTTATAGAACCTTTGCTTCTCTTCCTCTATTTTTGGAAAAAAATAAAGGTGAATCAGTTTCCTCGGGTTGCGGTAGTTGTTCTGAATTGGAACGGGATTGAAATGCTAAAAAAATTTCTTCCTTCCGTTTGTGCTTCCATTTATCCAAATCTTGAAATTATTGTAGCCGACAACGCATCTGAGGATGGGTCACAGGAATGGGTGGAAGCAAACATGCCCATGGTTCGGCTTTTGAGGGGATTCGAAAATTTGGGGTTTGCAAAGGGCTATAATTCTTTTTTGAAAGAGGTAGAAGCTGATTATTATGTTCTTTTAAACTCCGATGTGGAAGTGGCTGCTGGATGGATTTATCCGGTGATTCAACTGATGGAGCAGGATACAAAAATCGCTTGTTGCCAACCTAAAATCCTTTCATACAGTCAGCGTAATTATTTTGAATATGCGGGCGCTTGTGGAGGATGGATTGATTTTCTGGGTTATCCATTTTCTAGAGGGCGGGTATTTGATACTGTAGAGCGTGATGGAGGTCAGTATGAAGATCCGATGCCAGTTTTCTGGGCTAGTGGTGCCGCTTTTTTTGTCCGTGCTGAGCTTTTTCATAAAGCAGGAGGTTTTGATGAGTATTTTTTTGCCCATCAGGAAGAGATTGATCTTTGCTGGCGATTGCAAAGAATGGGGTATAAAATTTATGTTTGTCCTCAGTCGGTTGTTTACCACGTGGGGGCAGGCACGCTTCCAGCCGGAAGCCCAAGAAAGGTGTATCTGAATTTTCGAAATAATTTAGTTATGCTCGTCAAGAATATGCCTTTTGGTGAATTATGGTGGAAGATTCCTGTGCGGATTGCACTCGATGCAATCTCAGCATGGAAGCAGTTGTTTCAGGGGCAGTCCGGTTATTTTATGGCTGTTTTAAAAGCGCATTTATCTTTCTGGGGTTGGTGCCTACATCACAGGCCTATACCTAAATTTCCTTATGTTAAGTGCAATGGTTTATACAATGGTTCTGCTGTGTGGGGCTATTTTATTCGTGGGAAAAAGTATTTTTCTCAGATTGTGAAGGGAAGTTCATCTTCATATTGATTACAGTGCTTACATTTGCAACCGTAAACTGATCTGCATGGCAAATTCTGTTACTGAAAACAAAGAGAAAGATTTTACAAACAATTGGGTAACATCTTCAAGATTCCTTTTTTATGTGCATCTTTTTTGTTTGATTGCATTCGTTTTAGGCGGATGTTACAAGCTTTACAATTATCGTTATAAAGGAAAACCAAAAGTGGAAGTACCATCTAGCACTTTGTATGATCCTAAATACACGAAATAGGTCATAGTAGAGAAAATCGACAAAGGTTTTTTTACAATCCTTTTTGTGATTTAACCTCGCTTCTTTACTTTTGCAACCCAGTTCTTTAACAAGCGGAAGTAGCTCATTTGGTAGAGCACGACCTTGCCAAGGTCGGGGTGGCCGGTTCGAGCCCGGTCTTCCGCTCAAAATCCCGCTATTGCGGGATTTTTTTTCGCCCGCCCCGGTGGTGGAATTGGTAGACACGCCCCGATAAAATCGGGGTGCGCAGCAATGCAAAAAATTGTTCTTTTTTTAATGCCCCGGTGGTGGAATTGGTAGACACGCAGGACTTAAAATCCTGTTCGCAGCAATGCGAGTAACGGTTCAACTCCGTTCCGGGGCACTTTTTTGCTAACCTTTAAAGACCCTCCTTATACTACACGTATATCCTTCATTCATTGAAGTGTGACCGATATGATATTGGTGCATCTGAAGATCCTTGGTTTGTTACTTGGTAGTTCTACGGGTTTGCTAGTTGAAATCACAGAAAGTAATTAAATTTGAAATTGTATCTCTCATAAAAATATTTCAAATGAAATGTTATGATATTTCATTTGCTCAACAAAAATGTAATGCTCGCCTGCATCACAAATAACAACCAGAATATAATAAAGGATGAAAAACTATTTCATTGTTAGTCTGCTGATATTCAATTTTAATTCATTTTCCCAAGGGAATGGTGATTACATGGGTATCCCTGTAGGTGCAATTTATTCACTTAAGGTAGATGCGCTAGATTCGGTAACTATCCGGTCTGCACCAAACCGCAGTTCAAAAAGTATTTGTCGCTTGCCCAGTGGCTGGCAGCTCAATTTTATCAAATTAACAGATAAAAATGAAACTATAGCAAAAGCATTTGGCAGCTGGATTCAGGTTTCATTTGAGGCTCCGAATGGCGAAGCTAAAATGGGCTATATTTTTGATTATTATACCTATATGGAAACAAATGAAATGGAGTTGGAATTCAGTTCTGTTGAGTGTAGTGATGAATGTATGAATATGTTTATTTATAAAGGCAATGATCTATATCTTAGTAATTACTTATGTTTAGATAGAGGGCCTGTAGAATTTTTTCAAGATGCCGAGGGCAATGCAATTCAAGAAAATCTTAACCAAAAATTTTATATCAGATTGGTTACTGAAAAGCATGAAGATCCTATGGCAAATGATATGTCAGGAGGTGAAATTATGTATTCAAGGGGTCTATTTATTTGTGATATTAGAAAAGCAAAATAGTTCTTCTAAATAAATGTCAACCTTTTTTACTTCTTCTCAATCTTTCCTTCATTTGATATAATTAATCCTGTATCCGGAAAGTCTGATTTAGTAAGCTCTGCAATAGATTTCGCTGCATGTTTTTCCGGATCAGTAACAGGTCCGCCTTCTCCCAATTGCAAAAAAGAATGAATTTTTCCTTCTTTGAATTTTCCGGCACCATCCAGCTTTACTTCTAGCAATGGCGCATAACCGCTAACACCGCCAAGACTAAATTGCCCATACGTGCAGAAGTTTCCTAAACTGTATGCAATCAGCTTTGAATTATATAATTCAAGCGCCCTTGCTACGTGTGGCCCATGTCCAATCACCACATCTGCACCGGCATCCACCATCGCGTGTGCAAATGCATGCACATCTCCGCGATCCTGACCAAAGAAAATTTCTTTGCGCTTTGGAACATGTTGTGCACCTCTTCCTTCCGCACCAGCATGAAAGGAGACAACAACAATCGCACATTCTTTTTTTAGTTCTTTCACCAGTTTAACCGCGCCCGGTATATCATGAAGAGAAAGACATCCTGAATGAGGTGCAAAAGCGGTGAACCCGATTTTTAAACCGTTGCGTTCTATGATTGTTTTTGGGCGAGCCGGTGTGCCGGCAAATGCAAGACCAAGTTTGCTGAGTGTAGAATCTGTGGATGAAATTCCTTCGAGACCAAAATCATTGATGTGGTTGTTTGCTACACTTAACAAATCAAAACTGTATTCTTTGTAGAAATTCGCATAGGCAACAGGCTGACGAAAACAATATACATTCGATCCGCTCCCTTTGGGCTTGCCTCCTTTGTCGAGAAAAGTGCCTTCTACGTTTCCAAAAGTAATATCTGCATTCTTCAGAAGGGAGTCTGCAGGTATAAGCAGATCCTTCCCGTCATTTGGTGGCAGAGAGGATGCAGAAGGGAAATTTGATCCAAACATAATGTCGCCCGCAGCGATAATTGTTAGTGTTTTATTGCTGTCAATGACAGGAGCTGCACTGTCTTTTGATGCAGTTGTTGAAGTTTTTTGTTGTTTTACCTCAGATCCGGCACAACAGATGCCGGCTCCGATAAAAAGGGCTGCAGATAAAGAAAAAAGAAAAGTGTTAGACATACATTAAGGTTTGTAGGTTTTATCGTTGATTACAAATTTAACTATTAAGAACCAAAGGTTAATTTTGAGAATGGTTAATAAGAAAAAATTGGTTGTGCTCACCGGTGCAGGTATCAGTGCAGAGAGTGGACTTAAAACATTTCGAGATAGCGATGGCTTGTGGGAAGGCTATGATCTAGAAGAAGTTGCAACACCGATGGCCTGGAGAAAAAATCCTGAATTAGTACTTCGATTTTATAATGAACGCAGAAGAAATGTATTGGCAGCAGAACCCAATGAAGCTCATTTTGCTTTAGCCCGACTTGAAAATCATTTTGATATAACAATTATTACTCAGAACATAGATGATCTTCATGAAAGAGCAGGTTCTTCCAATATCTTACATCTGCACGGAGAAATTCTGAAGATGAGAAGTGAAAAAGATGAATCACTTATTTATGAAATCAGAAAAGATATACAGATAGGAGACCTGGCCGATGATGGTGCTCAATTGCGTCCGCATATCGTATGGTTTCACGAGCCTGTACCTATGATTGAAGAAGCTGCCTTATTGGTAGAGCATGCTGATATTTTCGTCGTAGTTGGCACTTCTCTTGTTGTCTATCCTGCTGCTGGGCTGCTGAATTATGTTCCGCCATCAGTTCCCAAATACATCATCGACAGAAAAATTCCGCCGGTGAATGGAATTGAAAACCTAACATCTATTGAAATGCCCGCAACAGAAGGGGTAAAGGAGTTGGGTAAACGGTTAACAGCCAACAGATAACAGCCAACAGATAACAGCCAACAGATAACTGTTAATCGTCTTCCTTCTCTTCAAATACAATTCCTTTTTCTTGTAGTTTTTTTAATACTGGTTCGTAAATTTCTTTCATTACCGGCACCCTCAATCCGCGAATCGAAATCTCATCAGATAAAATCAACTGTGCGGCAATGCTAAGAGGAAGGCCGACTGTTTTCGCCATCGCGGTATGCAATGTGTCGGTTCCTTTCACCTGAAGAGATGACTGTATTTTCTTTTCACTTCCGTTATATGAAACAACTAATTCGTGAATCATCACAATAAGATCATGGTCATCTTTACCCAATACTAGTTTTTCTTCGAGTATTTTCTGAATCAGGTCCGCGCTGCATTTTATGTTGGAAGGAATCGTTTTTTCCGATTCAAGCTCAAGAAAAGAAAATTGTTGTTTAAGAAGATTATGTTCTTCTTCTTTTGCATAAAGTTCGAGATACATCGAAAAACTAAAATCCCGTTTTTCAAGTTGTGATAATTTTTTTTGCCACCAGTCTTTTATTGTGTTGCACTGCTTAATTAATTCTTCATCCTGTTCATCAGTAAGTCCAAGGTTGACAATATGATTCCATCCTTTGCAAAAATCGGAGTAACGAAGGGTGGTGCGGATAAAGGTGGAAGCTTCTGCCAACTGATACAGAGAAATATAACTTACGGAGTCACGGTTGGGATACCATGATAAAGAAGGGAGATTTTCTATCTGTACTGTTGAATTGTTTTTAAAAATGTCGGCATACTTTTTTTGAATCTGTTTTCCTTCTTCAAGATAAATAGCTCCCGCTTTACCGGCCAATACCACATTCCTTGGATTCCAGCTTATCTTATAATGCCATGGATTATTGTCACTCTCGGGAGCAATCAAGCCGCCGCAGTGTGAAATAAAACTTTTTATGCGACCACCTTCTGATTTTATTTTTTCAATCAGCTGCATTGCACTCATGTGATCGATGCCGGGATCAAGTCCCATCTCATATAGAAACAATAAATTTTTTTCACTGATTTTTTTTGACAGATGCTTTACTTCTTCATCGATGTAAGAGGCAGTCAGTAAATGTTTGCCTTCCTCCAAACAATCTTTCGCAACGAGAATATGTAAAGAAGGAGGGAGCAGGGAAATAACCAGGTCGCTTTGGCTGATCAGGCTCATTCGTTCTGCCGCATCCAATGCATTCAGGGTTGCAGCCCGGGCTACAGAAGTTTCTTTGATCTTACTTTTGGCGACCGATAGACTGGCATCGGCAATAATCATTTGCCAATTATTTTTTAAGCAGGCTTCTTGAAGATCTTCAATCAGAACAGTCGCCGATTTTCCGGCTCCGAGTACAAGAATCGTTTTCAAGCAATCAGTTTTTTAGCAAGTTAGGTAAGGTATTTTTAAATTGTGAAGAAATACATACAATCGACTGTTTGTTTGGGCGTTTTTTGCAGAAAAAAAGGGGATTAAAAAATGAGCAGTTTTCACGCTCAACAACTACCTTCGCAGCGTTTTTCGCATTCTTCATTTAAAATTCTCAAAGCATGAGCACAGTTAAAGTAGCGATCAATGGTTTCGGTCGTATCGGACGTCTGGTATTTCGTCAGATTTACAACATGGAAGGCATCGATGTGGTGGCCATCAATGATTTGACATCTCCTAAAGTTTTGGCCCATCTGCTAAAATACGATACAGCACAAGGTCGTTTCAACCAGGAGGTGACTGCTGCGGATAATGCAATTGTGGTGAATGGAGAAACCATCAATGTATATGCACAAAGAGATCCGGCTCAGATTCCCTGGAAGCAGCACGAAGTGGATGTAGTGCTTGAATGTACAGGCTTCTTTACAGACAAAGAAAAGGCTGAAGCGCATCTTGCTGCCGGCGCACGTAAAGTGGTGATTTCTGCACCCGCAACCGGAGATTTGAAAACCATCGTATTTAATGTGAATCATAATGTACTTGATGGCAGTGAATCAGTAATTAGCTGTGCTTCTTGTACTACTAACTGTCTGGCTCCGATGGCGCAGGTGCTTGAAGAGAAATTTGGTATCGTAAACGGACTTATGACAACCGTTCACGCTTATACCAACGATCAGAATACACAGGATGCCCCTCACCCTAAAAATGATCTTCGCAGAGCAAGAGCTGCAGCACAAAACATCGTGCCAAACAGCACCGGAGCTGCGAAAGCAATCGGATTGGTACTTCCTTCTCTGAAAGGAAAACTCGACGGTAGTGCGCAACGTGTACCTACGCTCACAGGATCGCTGACTGAACTGACTGCAATTCTTTCAAAGAAAGTAACAGTTGAAGAACTGAATGCCGCGATGAAAGCTGCAGCGAATGAAAGCTTTGGTTATACAGAAGATGAAATTGTAAGCTCAGACATCGTCGGTACTTCTTTCGGTTCTCTGTTTGATGCTACACAAACAAGGGTGCAAACAGTTGGTGATGCGCAGCTTGTACGTACAGTAAGCTGGTACGACAATGAGATGAGCTACGTTAGCCAGCTCGTTCGCACGCTGCATTACTTTGCAAAACTGATCGGGTAATTAATTTTCACCGGAGGTGGTCCTTAAGTAATATGATTAGATTTAAAATTGTAATTTTATTACATGGATATTCGTCAGCAAGAATTATTGAAAAGGATCACCTTAATACCAGGGTTGATGGGAGGAAAGCCTACAATCAGAGGGTTGAGGATGCCTGTTTCTGATATTCTTGAAATGCTTTCTAATGGTATGACGCCGGATGAAATTATCGCAGAGCATCCTTCATTGCAGAAAGACGATGTTTTGGCATCAATATACTATGCATCATTGAAATTGAGTAATACTTCCATAATACATGCAGCCTGATTGGGAAATCTGGTTAGATCATAATCTTTCTCCGATTTTAGCGCATTGGATTGCTGAGGAGACTAACATAATAGTAAAGTCTTCTTATTCACTGCAAAGTCAACTTTTTAGTGATTATGAATTATATCAAAAAGCAAAACAAAACGGAAGCGTAATATTAATTACAAAAGATTCAGATTTGCCAGAACTTATAACACAATTCGGTTCTCCTCCTAAAGCTATTTATCTAAAAATTGGAAATAGAAGATCTTTGGATTTATTTAATTTAATCAAGCCTCAACTAAATAAAGCAATAAGAATTTTAATTGATTCATCCATTCAAATTATCGAAATAGATTAAACTATGTCATCATTTTCAAATTTCAATTTCTCCGGTAAAAAAGCTTTGATCCGTGTTGATTTTAACGTACCTCTTGATAAAGCAACCTTGGCAATCACAGATGATACCAGGATGCGCGCAGCCGTTCCAACCATTCAAAAAATACTTGCAGATGGTGGCAGCGTTATTTTAATGAGTCATCTCGGCAGACCCAAAGAAGGCCCGGAGGATAAATATTCTCTTCGACACATCGTAGCTCATCTATCTAAGCTTCTGGGGAAACCGGTAGATTTTGCCAATGATTGCATCGGACAGGAAGCCGTTGATAAATCCGCTGCATTGAAATCTGGTGAAGTGTTGTTACTGGAAAACCTGCGTTTCTACAAAGAGGAAGAAAAAGGTGATGAAGCCTTTGCTCAAAAATTAGCTAAACTCGGAGATGTATTTGTGAATGATGCATTCGGCACCGCGCATCGCGCGCATGCTAGCACCGCTGTAATTGCTCAATATTTTTCAGCTGAAAACAGAATGTTCGGGCTACTTATGGAAGGAGAAGTTGCAGCAGCGGAAAAAGTATTGTTGCAGTCTAATAAACCATTTACTGCAATTATCGGCGGAGCGAAAGTGAGCGACAAAATTCTCATTCTGGAAAACCTACTCGACCGCGCAACTGATATTATCATTGGCGGTGGAATGGCTTATACTTTTTTAAAAGCACAAGGAAAGGAAATCGGGAATTCATTGTGTGAGACAGACCGTCTTCAACTGGCCGGAGTACTTCTGGAAAAAGCAAAGAGTAAAGGTGTACAGATTCATTTGCCAGCCGACAGCATTATTGCAGACAAGTTTGCTGCAGATGCACAAACTGATAATTGCGACAGTGGTGCCATTCCTGAAGGTTGGATGGGACTCGATATCGGCGAGCAGGCGCGTGTTGTGTTTCGTGAAGTAATTTTAAAAAGCAAAACCATCCTCTGGAATGGTCCTATGGGTGTGTTTGAAATGGAAAAATTCCAGGCTGGAACCAAAGCCATCGCTGTGGCAGTGGCAGATGCAACGCAGCAAGGTGCTTTTTCTCTTGTAGGTGGAGGCGACAGTGTGGCAGCTGTGAACCAATTCGGATTTGATGATAAAGTTAGTTATGTTTCAACCGGAGGAGGAGCGATGTTAGAATTTTTTGAAGGTAAAACCCTGCCGGGAATTGCAGCAATTAAAAGTTGAACTTAGTCAAACGTTATATTTTTCTTAAAGGCTGATAAAAAGGTGCCGTATTTAAAAGACTGGCACCTTTTTTGTAACTTGTCTTATATAAAATAATACATAAATGAAAACAGGTACGATTGTAACGCTGGCGGTAGTTGGCTTGCTAGCGATTTTCTTTTTTATGGGTTGTAATGGTTACAACGGATTGGTAAAACAGGATGAAGTGGTGAAGAAAGCATGGAATGATGTACAGACAGAATACCAGAACCGTGCAGACCTTGTTCCTAACCTTGTGAATACGGTAAAAGGAGCAGCAAATTTTGAACAGGAGACACTTACGAAAGTGATTGAAGCGCGTTCGAAAGCAACTTCTATTCAGCTAAAAGCAGAAGACCTTACGCCAGAAAACATGGCAAAGTTTGAAGAAGCGCAATCGCAGCTTTCTGGTGCTCTTAGTCGTTTGCTTGTGACTGTAGAAAAGTATCCTGATCTCAAAGCCGTGCAAGGATTTCAGCAGTTACAGGGACAACTCGAGGGTATTGAAAATAATATCAAAAATTCGCGGAAGATTTTCAATGAGAGCATTAACGGGTATAATGTGAAGGTGCGTTCATTTCCGATGAATATACTTGCGGGCATGTTTGGTTTTTCAGCGAAAGAAGGATTCAAAGCAGAGGCAGGTGCAGAAAAAGCGCCAAAGGTTCAATTCTGATTTTTATATAAGCAATGACTCGTTCCCGTTTGATACTGTCAATTGTAGCCGGATTGGTACTCTTATCCGGAATCTATCTCGCTGTTACTTACAATAGATTCGTAGGGCAGGAAGAGTCGGTCAACCTTGCCTGGTCGGAATTACAGAATGTTTACAAAAGACGTGCAGATATGGTTCCGTCACTTGTAACGATTGTGAAAGGAGCCGCGTCATTCGAGAAATCTTTATTGGAAGAAGTAGCCGCTGCAAGAAGCCGTACCGCATCGCTTGCGTCATCTTCTTTGTCAGCAGAAGATTATAAAAAACAGGAAGAGGCGCAGTCGCAACTTGCAATGTCTATGAACCGTGTAATTGCCATCGTAGAGGCATATCCTGATCTGAAAGCCTCCAAAAACTTTTTGTATTTACAGTCGCAGCTGGAAGGAACCGAACGCCGCATCAAATTTGCACGCAAAGATTTTAATGCTAGTGTGAATACCTATAATACCAGTGTAAGACAATTTCCTTCCTCTCTTGTAGCAAGCTTAACCGGTTTTAAACCAAAAGAAGGATTTAAGGCAGACGCGGGTGCTCAATCTGCGCCCGAAGTACAATTTAATTTACAGTCGAAATGAATAATATCTTCTCATTTCTATTTGGTCGGAAAGAATGGTTTACTCCAGAAGAGACTTCTCAAATTGAGAAGGCAATCAGTGAAGCAGAACTGCAAACTTCAGGAGAAATTCGGGTGTACATAGAATCAAACTGTGCTTATCTCAATTCGGTAGATCGTGCGGTTGAGTTGTTTGAAGAGTTGGGGATGCAGCAGACTGCAGAGCGAAACGGAGTGCTTATCTATCTGGCGATGAAGGACCATCAGCTCGCTGTTATTGGCGACAAGGGTATTCATGAAAAAGTGGGCGAGGCATTCTGGAATGAGGAAGTGCAAAAGATGATTGCAGAATTTCGCAGCAATCACATAGTTGAAGGCCTTGTGCATTTGATATTTGATGTAGGCCAGGCTTTAAAAAAACATTTCCCCTATACAGGACAGGATAAAAATGAATTGCCGGATCAGTTATTATTCGGTAAATGATATTATGAAATGCCCATAACGGCAGGCCGATATCCGCCCGCTTCGCAGTCGGACTACGCCAGTAAATAGATACCGGTAGGGAGTTTAAGGGCATAACATATGACCATTGAAAAACAATAACTATTCACATATGAAAAATTTATTCGTTTATACTATACTGTTATTAATAACCGGCTCAGGTGTCTTTGCCCAGGGCCTTGAAAAGTATATCCCCGCCAAACCTTCTCCGGCAAGGTTGGTGAATGATTTCCTTGGGCTTCTTACACCGGATCAGCAGACGGAATTGGAAAAAAAACTGGTTGCTTACGACGACAGTACCTCTACACAGATCGCTGTGGTGACAATAGGAGATATCGGAGGCAATGATCTAAGTGAATTTGCAGTAGAACTTGGCAGAAAATGGGGGGTAGGAGGAAAGGAAAATAACAACGGGGTGGTATTGGCGGTGTTGATAGATGAAAAGAGGAATAAGCGGAATGTATTTATTGCAACAGGATATGGTTTGGAAGGAGCAATTCCTGACTTTACAGCTAAGAGTATTATTGAAAATGAAATTCTGCCGAATTTCAAAACAAAAGATATATACCGTGGATTGGATGAAGGAGTAACTGCCATAATGGAAGCAGCTGCTGGTAAGTACAAAGCGCCGGAAGGTTATTCTAAGAGGAAGAAAAAATCTTTGCCCGGCTGGGTGGCGATATTAATTTTTATCATCATCATTGCAGTAGTGTCGGGAGGTAACAGAGGTGGCGGAATGATTAGTCGCCGTGGAAACCGAAATATTAACCGAACACCACCGATATTCTGGTTCCCGTCCGGAGGTGGAGGACGAAGCAGTTGGGGCGGCGGTTCGGGAGGCGGCTTTGGAGGTTTTGGCGGAGGAGGATTCGGCGGAGGTGGTGCCGGAGGAAGCTGGTAGAACTGTTAACGGTTATCTGTTAACAGTTAGCGTGACACAGACAGCAGATAACAGACAACAGATTACCAGTTTACATCACTTGCACAATCAAGAACTTTAGGTAATGCGTGTTTTCCCATCCCCATACAATCGGGTGGTCTGCACTTTGGGTTTGAAAAGTAACTTGTCGTAATGTTCTTCTTGCATCATAGGCGGCCATTTGAATTATTTCAAGAAAAAGATCAGGTTGAACGAGATTGGTACAGGAAGAGGTAACGAGAAATCCACCCGGTTTAACCAGTTTCATTCCTCTTAAATTAATTTCTTTATAACCTGTGATTGCTTTTTGAATAGTCGCTCTTGATTTTGTGAAGGATGGAGGGTCGAGCATCACCACATCATATTTTCTTCCTTCTTTTACCCAGGTCTTTAAAACATCAAATGCATTCACGCATTCGAATTTGCATTTATCAGATACACCGTTTAATACCGCATTCTTTCTGCACATCTCTATCGCGTTCTCACTGATATCAAGTCCGTGCACTGATTTCGCACCGTAGTGGGCGGCATGAATTTCAAAGGTGCCGGTGTAGGTAAACGCACCAAGTACATCCGCATCTTTCACAATATGTTGAATTGCTCTGCGGTTATCCTGCTGATCCAGAAAATATCCGGTTTTCTGTCCGTTGGCGATATCAACGTGGAATTTTAATCCGTTTTCGTTGATAATGATATTCGTGTCAAATTCTTCTCCGATAAACCCTTTCTGCTGTTGCATGCCTTCGAGTTCTCTAACAGGTACATCATTCCGCTCATAAATACCTTTCGGAGAGAAGATTTTGCGGATAGCATCCTCAATGGCAGGTTTCCATTTATCAATGCCTAAGGCCAGTGTCTGAATGACAAAATAATCGTTGAATTTATCAATGATCAGTTGAGGCAAACCATCCGCTTCTCCGAAAATAAGTCTGCAATTCTCAACATAACCAAGTTGTTGCCTGTACGCCCATGCCTCTTTTAATTTTTGATAAAAGAAATCGTCGTCGATCGTTTCGTTCTGCTTTCTTGTAAGCAGCCGCACCTGTATCTGCGATTGCGGATTGAAATACCCTTTACCAATGAATACTTGATCATGGGTATACACCTCCACAGTATCTCCGGCAACTGCAGTGCCATCAATGGTTTTTATTTC
>JAULVS010000113.1:0-3729 GCA_032110905.1 Chitinophagaceae bacterium
AAAGGTGCAAAGCTAAACAGAATCCAATGGCCTTAATGATTGTTTTTATTCAAGTGTAATGAAATGCTGGCGTTCGGGTAATTCAGTAGAAATTTTTTCAATGATTATTTGCAAATGTTCGGGATTACCAAGAAAATCGGCATTTGTTGTATCGATAAAAAGCGTTTTGATATCGTGCTGTTTAATATAGTGCGTGTAGGTTTCTTGCAGGTTGAACAGATAGTCGTCGGGAATTTGCTGTTCATAACTGCGGTTTCTTTTTTTTATGTTTTGCTGAAGCTTTTGCACGGGGGCATGCAAATAAATCAACAGGTCTGGCTGAAGTAGTTGCTGGTGGATGATGTCAAATAAACGCTGATACAGACGAAATTCGTCGTCGGGCAAATTCACCTTTGCAAAAAGCAAACATTTGGTAAAAAGATAGTCGGAGATTGTTACCGACTGAAATAGGTCTTTTGTATGGATGAGTTCTTTTAATTGCTTGTACCGTTCGGCCATAAAGAAAAGTTCCACAGGGAACGCGTATTGCTGAGGGTTTTCATAGAATTTAGGTAGGAAGGGATTGTCGGCGAACTCTTCTAAAATCAGTCTTGCTTTAAAGTGATTACTTAATAAATGAGCGAGTGTGGTTTTGCCCGCCCCGATATTCCCTTCTATGGTAATAAATTGATGATGCATGGATGAGTGTGCAATAGTTCTAAGTGTTTTTCATAAGGAAGCGGCAAGTTAAAGGATCATTTAGAAAAATTAATAGCGGCTTAATGATTGTGGATAAAGCTTTTTGTCTTTTCAGCCTTCAACGGGTCTTTGCAGTCTGCCAGTAATTGTGCGACAGATTGCTGAAGCAATGGATGATTTTTCGATGAGTTTAATTCTGAAAGAGGGAGTAAAACGAAGCGACGAAGATGAAGAAGGGGATGGGGGATTGTGAGCGTATTTGACTTATAAACAAGATCATCATAAAAAAGGATATCTATATCAATTATGCGCGGCCCCATTTTTTCCTCCCTTACTCTACCCATTTCATTCTCAATTTTGAGTAAGTTTTCCATTAAGAGTTCAGGATTCAAAGAAGTTTCAATCACCAGCACCTGATTTAAAAATGAGGGTTGACTCTCCTTTCCCCAAGCAGCTGTTTCATAGATGCCGGATGTTTGCCGAATAGCGCCTGCTTTCTTCGCAATCTGCATCCTTGCCTCCTCAAGCAACAAACTGCGATCGCCCATATTAGAACCCAGTAAAATAAAACATTCGTGCAAAGACATGCTGCAAAAATCGGTGAAAAGTTTTTTCAGCAGCATCCTATAAAAAGATAGTTTTGCTTTTTCATGTCAGAGCAAATAAAATACAGTCAGCGAAAAGCCTCCTGGGCCATAACAAAAGCAAGCTTGCGTGCCTTGTTCAGAAGTCCAAGCGCTGTGATCTTCAGTTTTGGGTTCCCTTTGATTTTTATACTCGTATTCGGCTTTGTGGGAGGCGGCAACACGATCATTAAAATAGGAATCAAATCCGGCTCAGATACTTCCGGTGCAAATGCGCTATATAGCTTGTTGAAAGTACATCAATCCATAAAAATTGTTACAAAGCCTGAGAAAGAGCTGTTTGCCGATCTGCAAAAAGGAAGGATAACCGCTCTTTTGGAAATGCACCCGAATAAAATAAATCTGACTGCTACTGATTATTTGTTGCAAATTCATACTTCCACAGCAAGCGCAGATAAGCTCGGGCTGCTTCAGACAATTATTCGGGATTTGGTTCATCAGCTCGACAAAAGAATCAATCCGCAACAGCCGACATATGCAAAAGTGGAAGTATTGCCGCCAATGTCCGGAAGGGTTTACCGAACCATAGATTTTATTTTACCCGGACAGCTTGGGTTTTCTTTGCTCAGTGCAGGAGTTTTCGGAGTTGCATTTATATTTTTCAATTTGCGTCAAACGCTGGTTTTAAAAAGATTTTTTGCAACGCCTGTCAGCCGGTTATCAATTTTAGCAGGAGAGGGGCTTGCACGTATCATCTTCCAGTTGATGACAGCAGTAGTGATTATCCTCATTGGTTATTTTGCATTTGAGTTTACTTTGGTGAATGGCTGGATTACTTTTTTGGAAATGCTTCTGCTGAGTTTTATTGGACTGGTAATTTTTATGGGATTTGGATTTGTGGTGAGCGGACTTGCACGAAGTGAAAGTGTGATACCGCCTTTTGCGAATTTGTTTACGCTTCCACAGTTTTTACTTGCCGGCACCTTTTTCCCGATCGAGAATTTTCCCACCTGGCTTCAGCCTGTTTGTAGAATTCTTCCGCTTACACATTTAAATGAAGCAATGAGGAATGTTGCCTTTGAAGGTATGCATATCACTGATTGCGCCTCTCAGATAGGCATTCTGTTGGTATGGGGAATCTTAACCTATGCAGTTGCGGTAAGGGTCTTTAGATGGGAGTAATAAAATTTCAAATATTATTTCAATGAGATATGTAAAAATATTGCTGACAGGTTTGGCGGGTCTTGCATTGCTTGCAGTTGTGATGGGTTTGCTGATGCCTTCGTCTGTGAAAATTACAAGAGGAATTATTGTGGATGCCGATAGTGCAAAAGTGGACCGGTCGTTGATGCAAATGAATGAGTGGAGTAAATGGATGCCTTGGATAGATACCGCTTCCGGAATATTGATTCAACAGCAAGGTGCTTTAGGGGTCGCCGGATCGGCATTGAGATGGAAATCACTGGATGGAAAGCGTGAAGGAGCCATCACCTTCAAGGGCAGACAACCCGGTAGCTTATTGCTTGCTTATGATTTTACAGGAATGAATAAAGCCGAAGGTGGATTTCGGATCAGGAAAATTTCAGAAGGAAGAACCGAAGTACAGTGGTTTATGGAGTATCCGTTGAAATGGTATCCATGGGAAAGGTTTTATGGCATTTTTCTAGACAGTATGATCGGTGCTGTTCTTGAGAATGGTCTTCAGAACCTGATCAGATTTACGGGCGAATACAGGCCTGTTGATTCATAAATCATTGATTGACTGATAGCTTATTTCTAAGGGGTCATTTAATAAAAAAATGTCCGAATAAACAATTGCAGAATTCATCTCTTTTATTTAGCTTTGAAATAAGGATGCTTGCCAAAACGAATGCTTAAGAAACAATACCATTTAATTTTTTGTCTGCCGACATTTCCATTTATAATCATAGGTGTATGAGAATGGTCCCTGCTTCAATAAGTTAAGCAGGAAATGGTTGTTTTCTTCTTTCAGATAGTCGTCCTTCAACTTTCTTTTATTTGTCCTGATACCGGCAATTAGTCATTTGCTGACTAATTCTTTTTGGCTTCAGGAATTTTAATCCCGCCCCCAAACCTGTAGTTATTTTTTCGACGATAGCGATTGTTTACTAAACATTAAAAAAAACAACATGGAACAAAAAAGACCAAGACTACGGAGTGGGAAATCCATTTATCTATTCCTGCTTCCGATGTTGCTTTTATCCTCATGGATTCAGGCGCAGGTAACCATTTCAGGGAAGGTAACCACTCCCGGTGCAGGAGCTGCGGCAAATATCGCAGTGGTTGTGCGGGGAACTGCTTATGGAACACTCACAGATGCGGACGGTATTTATTCTATTGCCGGAAACATCAAAGCAGGAAAATATGTGCTTGAATTTTCCGGAACCGGTTACAAGACAAAGCTCGTTAACCTGGAAGTTACAGGCTCAGGAACATTTACAGCAAA
>JAULVS010000114.1:0-2890 GCA_032110905.1 Chitinophagaceae bacterium
AATAATAATGAATGTCGCTGGTGTTGCCAATCGGAATAAGCAGGGCTTTAAACTCCGGTTTAACCGATAGGTGAATGACGTTGTTGTAGGTAACCCCGTTTACCGTATATGAAATATCTTTTTCTTCAATTTTTACCGTTACCTCCGCAACCACACTTACATCAATTCCTCCAACAGGCACCTTAATACTTTCCACTTCGAGCCACTCTTGCCCGACCGCAAGATAGTCGCGTATAAACAACATATCTACGGGTTGAAAATTGAACTCCGGAGGTTGTGCATAACGATAGTAATCGCCTCCTGTTTTAAAATAATATTCGTTCGGGTCTTTGTTGTTTGAAAAAACCCTGTATGGTTTATTGTTGATTAGAGAATCTCTGTCTTCGGCCTTAAGCGTGTAAATATAATTTGAGGTTCCTGTTACTCGATAGTTCCAAACGGAACCTACCGTTGTGGGCTGGTAATTAGCTTTACTTCCTTCGTTTGGTATATTAGAAGACTCCTTTGTACAGGAAAACAGAAAACCAAAAAAAAGGAACACCAAGCAAAAGACTTTCCTGATCATAGTATAAACTTGAATAATTAAAAATAAACAAGTTCCTGGAAGAAAATCTTTTAGAACTAATAATATCTTGTAAATATTAAAACTCGCAGTTCTTGGGCGTTCGCGGAAAGGCTATCACATCACGTATATTGGTCATACCGGTTACAAACTGAACCATCCTTTCAAACCCAAGTCCGAAACCCGCATGCGGCACTGTTCCAAATTTTCTTGTATCAAGATACCACCAGAGTTCTTCTTCGGGAATATTCATTTCTTGCATCCGACCTAAAAGATTTTCCAAGCGTTCCTCACGCTGAGATCCCCCAACAATTTCACCGATTCCCGGAGCAAGTATATCCATTGCGGCTACCGTTTTTCCATCATCGTTCAGTCTCATATAAAACGCTTTGATGTCTTTGGGGTAATTGGTCACAATGACAGGTTTTTTAAAATGTTTTTCCACCAGCCAGCGCTCATGCTCGCTTTGTAAATCAATCCCCCATTTTACTTCATACTGAAACTTTTTCTTTTTGTATGGAGTTGACTGAAGCAGAATATCGATAGCCTCTGTATAAGTGATTCTTTCAAAATCATTGTTGAGAACAAACTCAAGTTTCTGCAATAAACTCATTTCACTGCGTTTGTCCTGAGGCAAAAGCTTTTCTTCTTCTGTGAGTCGCTGATCAAGAAAAGCCAGGTCTTCTGCGTTGTTTTCCATTACATAGCGGATGATGTATTTGATAAAAGACTCCGCAAGGTTCATATTGTCTTCCAGATCACAGAATGCCATTTCCGGTTCTATCATCCAGAATTCTGCAAGGTGTCTGGCTGTATTAGAATTTTCAGCACGAAAAGTCGGACCAAAAGTGTATATCTCACCAAAAGCAGTGGCACCAAGCTCTCCTTCAAGTTGTCCGCTAACTGTTAGATTAGCTGCTCTTCCAAAAAAATCTTCTTTGTAATTAATTTCTCCTGATTCAGTTCGCGGAGGATTCTCTAACGGTAAGGTTGTAACGTGAAACATTTCACCCGCGCCTTCTGCATCGCTTGCGGTAATAATAGGCGTGTGCAGGTACACAAAGCCGAGGTCGTTGTAAAATTTATGCACCGCAAAGGCCAATGAGTGACGAACACGAAACACGGATCCGAATGTATTGGTTCTGAAACGCAGGTGCGCTTTTTCTCTTAAAAATTCAAGGCTGTGTTTTTTGGGTTGAAGCGGATATAATTCGGCATCACTATCCCCAAGAATCTCTACGCTTTTTGCCTTGATCTCCAATTTTTGTCCGCGTCCGGGAGAGGGCACAACCATACCGGTAACCTTCAGCGATGTTGAAGTATTAATCCTCTTTAACAGGGCTTCTTCAAATGCGCCTAGCTCAAGCACCACTTGTAAATTGGTGTTGGTGCTCCCGTCGTTAAGGGCAACAAACTGGTTGTTGCGAAAAGTGCGCACCCAACCCATAACAGTTACTTCACGCTCAACCGCTTCTTCCGAGAGCAATTGTTTTATCTTTATTCTTTTATTAAACATCTTGCATACTGAATTAAGGCAACAAAGGTAAGCTCCTGTTTTGCTTTTTGGAGAGCCTCTTCAATCAAATCTGATGAATTCCTCTATCAAACTCCTGGTTATTTCTGATTACCGCGATTTTCTCACATCGCGCCCCGAAGCAGAACTACTAATTGGTTTGCAGAAAGAAGGGGTTGAGGTAACGCTCATGACTTATCCCGGAACACCTTATGAGCAGGCTTTTTTAAAAGCAGGAATCAGGGTTATTTCTTTTCATCCCGACAAAAAAAGACACAAGCCATATATTGATAGAATCAGAGAAGAGCTAAAACAAGGCGGCTACCATATTTTACACTTGTTCAATTCGCTTGCATCTTCCAACGGAATTCCAGCAGCAAAAGGATTGCCCGTAAAAGTAATACTATACAGAGGGTACACGGGAAACATTCACTGGTATGATTTTACACAATATTTCAAATATTTTCATCCCAGGGTTGACAGTATCTTTTGCATAAACAAGGAAATAGAAAATATTTTCAAGCGAAACAAGCTGTTTGGCAAGCACAATGCAGTTACTATTATCAAAGGACACAATCCTGATTGGTATGCCGGCGTTTCCTCTGCTTCTCTGAAAGCGTTTAATATCTCTGCAGATGCTTTTGTCGTAATCTGTGTAGCAAATGTGCGACCCATGAAAGGGATTCCTGTTTTACTAAAAGCAACACAACACCTTTCACCCAACCTGCCAATACATTTTTTGTTTGTCGGCAACGGCTTTGATCGTAAAAACATAGAGAGTCTCATTAAAACAAGTCCTTATTCTTCTAACATTC
>JAULVS010000115.1:0-2834 GCA_032110905.1 Chitinophagaceae bacterium
TTTCATCTGAAGTTGTCGAATCTTCTTTCAAACGGATGCGTTGTTTATCAATTTTCACAAGCGATTCTGCATACTGCAAATAAAGGGTATCAAAATAATTATGTGCCCCGCTTTCAATATTGGTTGTGAATTGTAGTTTTTTGGAGGGCGATGATGTACTTCTTTTTTTGTCTTTTTCCTGTTTGTAAGACCATAATTGAACCGGAGCTGATGTTGCACTTACCGTCACTGCTTCGTCCGCAAATGCAAATTGCTCGTACGGGGGTGTGTATTTCTTATTGCCATCCGTGTCCTGTAAACCATAGATATAATATTTTCCTTCAGGAAGGTTTACAAAACGAAAATTCCCCTGACCATCCAGTCTGGTAATGTATGCCGGCAGTTTTTTACAAACCAACGAATCTTCTTCAGCGCGATAAAGCAATGCAATCAGGGTGCTATCTGCCTTACCTGTTTCTGCAGGAATAATTTTCCCAGACAACTGTAATGTATCTAATTGGTTACCTGTTGAAAACACATAACGAAAATTCTTCAGCACATTGCCTTCATTGATATCAACAATCGCCTGTCCGAAATCAATGATGTAAGTAGTAGAAGGAAGCAATGAATCTTTCAAACGAACCGTCAGTGTTTTAAGACGAGCTTCAAACTGAGGAGATTTCTCAGGATATGGAGAGATGAGGATCTGTTCGGCTGCGTTTTTCAGTTCAATGAATTCATCAAAATACAAAACCAATTTCTGGTTATTTACCTGCAGTGCAGAATCACCGGGCACAGCTGCAATTAACCGCGGAGGAAGCGAATCTCTCGGACCACCACTTGGAGGAACAATGTTTGCACATCCCGTGATAACACTAAAGAAAAACCCATAGAGCATTATACTAAGGAGTCCGGCAAATAAAAAACGTACGATCATCATTGGGATGCAAACTTAGTTATAATACGCGCAAAATGATGTAATCGACCCTTAACAGCAAACTGATAAAAGATCCTCCCGATAAATCGGGATAAATCTCGCTTCGCTCAGGACTAACCGATAACAGATAACCGCTAACAGCATTCACCTATTTTGCCGCGTAGCCGGACAGCCTACTTTTTTGTTCTTTTTAAAGCTGGCGAAACCGGATGTACGTGCATACCAGTCAACAAAAGGCCGAATGGTGAAAGTAAGCTGTACAAAATAGTATGCGTCTTTATTGCGTGTATTTCCCCGAAGTTCGCCAGCAGGTGGATAAGTGCCATTGCCTCTGTAAGCAAGATCTACGGCCTGTTGGCTGCGATTGGCTAGGAGCAAAGCCTGTTCTACATAACGACCGCTTACATCATCGAGATAGTCGGTAAATGTGATCCGATATCCCATTTCTAAACCAATCCGCATATCTTCATTCAACGCATATTCAGCACCGATACCCACAGGAATCATGAATTGCGTGAGTTTATAAGGCTTTTCTCCCGGAGCAAAACCTTGTCCCTCCGTGCTAAGTGGTTGAAGAAATACTTTATTATCAAGGTCATCGAGTGCGTAAGGTTTATAATGAAAGAATCCTACACCGGTAAAAACGTAAGGCGTCCACCAGTAATCGTTCAGATCACGAATCTGATACTGCAGCCCGAGCTCACCCTCGTATAGTCTGGTTTGAAAACTTAAGTTTCTTGCTTGCAAAGAAGTGCTCCTGTTATTGGAATCCGCTGCCGACAGTTTGGCATAAGTAAAAAAAGCACGGGCGATAAATCGTGATGAAAGATCGTATCGCAATCCAAGACTTATTGCGGGACGAGCCTGAGATAGAGAAAGACGTTTGTCCTGTAAATCTCCCTGGTAATTGGAGAAGCCTCCTTTTATTCCAACCTGAAGATTTTGAGAATAACCCGCGAGGCAGGAATTGAAAGCGACAAACAAAATGGCTGCAAAACGAATTTGATGGTTCATATCACAAAAAAACGAAAAATGAATCTGAAACAATTTGATTTTTATATGCGAACAGTCGTTATTTTAGCGTTCCTAAAAAATCCAACGTATGCGTAAGCTTGTTATTTTTTGTTTGATGTTGATTAGTGTAACATCCCTTTTTGCTCAAAATCGTGAGATAGCCAAATGCGGCAATGAGTTTACAACAAACTCAGGACAGGTTGTAGAAGAGCTTTTAAACAATAATCGGACAAGCTCGACGACCGGCACTATTTATCGCATACCTGTGGTGTTTCATGTACTTACAGACCAGCCTACAGGGGTTTCAAATATTTCAGATTGTATTATTCAGAATCAACTAGCTATTTTAAATAATTGTTTCAGAAGAAAAGCAGGAGCGCCTAATACAAATGCAGCCGGGGCAGATGCTGAAATCGAGTTTTATTTAGCTCGTAAAAATAATTCCGGAGCAGCTATAACCGGCATTAACCGCGTGAATACGACCAATTGTAATTACACCACGGTTAACTCCACCACCCAAATAAGTGCGATTCGAGGTGCAGTAAGTGCTTCAACAAACTGGCCCAACAACAAATACCTCAACATTTTTGTGTTGAAAACAATGCCTACAAGCGGCTCTATCGCTAATGGTGTTCGCGGACAGGCATGGTACGGAGGAACAAACATGGGTATCTTTGTACATCATTCTTATGTAGGTTCTAAAAATTCAGGTTGCTCCAACATCAGCTACC
Source organism: Chitinophagaceae bacterium (assembly GCA_032110905.1). Classification (GTDB taxonomy): domain Bacteria; phylum Bacteroidota; class Bacteroidia; order Chitinophagales; family Chitinophagaceae; genus Lacibacter. The sequence continues at coordinate 2,662 of JAULVS010000115.1, forward strand.
TGGATGCTACCGGATTTAAAGCTTATGACCTTGGTATGACAGTCGTTCATGAAGTTGGCCATTATTTAAATCTCTTACACACTTATGGATCAAGTTGTTCTTACACTGATGGATGTGGCGATACCCCTGCAGTAACAGGGCAACCCGACGCAGTTGTTGGTACATCAAATACA
>JAULVS010000116.1:0-36925 GCA_032110905.1 Chitinophagaceae bacterium
TGATTTTATTAAGGACAATTAATAAAGTTTCATTTCAATTTAACAGGAGACTTAATCTTTTATTTTTCTGATAGCAACATACTTAATCACTGCATTATCCTTGCATCTTTTGTCAATTAGGAGAGCTAAGGCTAATGCTCAAAGCCGCGACCGCGAAGTGGGTCGGGACTGATAATTAATTAAAATGGTTTCACCTTGAACTGGTGAGCAATTTTAATTAATTATCTGGGTGACTAATGTTACAAAATACCACAATGTCCATCCCGAAATTTGTCCTATGAATGAAACCCTAAAAGAACACTGGGAATCAATATATAAAACTAAGAAGCCTAATGAGGTCAGTTGGACGCAAGAAGTACCTGCTGTATCATTAGCGTTTATTCGAAAATTTAATATTCCAAAAACTGCTAAGATTATTGATATTGGAGGTGGCGATAGTAAATTGGTAGATTTTTTATTAGCAGAAGGCTATACTGATATATCCGTTTTAGATATTTCAGAAGCTGCAATTCTTAGAGCCAAAGAAAGGTTGGGTAATAATGCAAACAATGTCACATGGATAGTCAGCGATATTTTAGATTTTAAACCAAATGAAAAGTATGATTTATGGCACGACAGAGCGGCATTTCACTTTCAAACGGAAACAGATAAAATTGAAAAATATCTGAACATTGTAAAGAATGCTGTTGATGGAATGGTAATAATTGGAACCTTCTCTGATGATGGACCAAAAAAGTGTAGCGGACTAGATATTAGGCAGTATGATGAAGAAGGAATGAAAGAGAACTTTGAAAAATCTGATTTTAAAAATTTAGAATGTAAAAGGGAAGACCATATTACTCCTGCAGGAGCAGTTCAAAACTTTGTTTTTTGCAGTTTTATAAAAAAGGAAGCTCATTCAAAATTACAGGATGTCTAACCATCTAATTTACAATGTGCTAGAAAAGTAGAAAAGTTGCATCTTTCGTCAATAAGAGGAGCAGCTGAAAAACTAATGTTAACATTAATTTGTAACTCTATTGGTTTTTATCATTCCGTCACATTTTCGTCACAAAATGGGAAAAAGAAAGTTTATCAAAAACCATCATTATGCTTGTATTCTTCCCCCGGAATACTGGGATAAAGTCTAATAAGTGTAGTGTTATATTTTTTTCGATTCGATTTAAATGATGCGCTTATTGGTTGCATTTAATACAATCTGAACTAGTAATGGGAGAGGCATTACAAATAAAACCCAGCTGTGATTAAAAAATGCAAATGGAATATAGACAATATAAAAAATAGAGGGCATTACAATGCGAAAAATGATGTTTTTACAGTGATTGTCCGTGATATTTGGTTTGGTATAATTATTTTTCCAAGTATATATAACGATCAATAAGTTTGTTATATTGGCAACAAGAACATTCAGCAGATAAAATATAATACTTCGCTTTTCGTCGGGGTAATGAATCACAAAGCTGGAGGAAAAAGGGATAATACAAATAAACATCAGGAAGAATATATAGAGCCAGCTAATAACAACATCCGACTTAAAGATCAAATGATTGTGGTAATGGGTTTCATTCCAGAAAGAACCAAGAATGATAAAGCTAAGAATGTAGACAAACAAAGATGGCAGAATATGGTCAAAAAGAGTTTCGTGTAATATGTCAACGGATAAACCCAATGGTATATCGACCGATAAAATGAGAATCGTCATAGCCACCCCGAATGTGGCATCGGTCAATGAGTAAATGCGTTTCATACTGCGCTCACTCAGTTTAGCGATATGTTCATTAAGCCTTGAAGATGTATCATTCTGTTTCACTTTGCATTTCCTTTTGTCTAAAAGTCTACATCAACCCATCAACAACAACGGCTCACTGATGAATGCAGTATCGCAAAGTAGTATGATAAAGTGCCGATATGCAATGATCACTATCATTAAAGTATTTCCATTTCTGCAATAAGCCAATTAATAGTTTGTCTGCCCTTCCGTTCTTTTTTTTAAAGCGGAAAAAATGGCAATAATTTTCAGGCGGGAATTTTATGAATATTCTGCAGATTTAAAAGCTCGTTGAAATATTCCTTCAATATCGAAATGTTGATTTGTGGATCTTTTTGATCAGGAAGAGTCGTATTCATTTCATCTAAAAAACCTATTAGTTCAGGATGACTTTTATTCAATGCTTCGATAAGCTGTATAATTTTATCGTTCCATTCATGTACCGTTTCCATATCTGCACATTTGGTTTATCAAATTTCGTTTAGCATTGCATTTCATTCTGGTTCTAAACAATGCCTTTTTCATTATGAATTAAATTTCTCCATGAATAAAAGCCATCGCCAAATTTCAAATAGATCAACAGCAGGATAAGAATTATTACAGCAAATATCATTTCCGGACTTTGAAAGGAATTGGTTTTTGTATTCAATAAAACAAAAATTGCGCCGATAACGATGGGTATCTGAACAAATATTACTATTCTGGTATACAATCCTATTGCAATAAAAAGCCCGCCTAATATATGTATCCATGGTATGGCTACTTCAAGAAAAGAAAACTTATCAAGATAATCTGTTTCAGAAATCACTTGTTTTAGAACAACTTTATTTCTGACAAAATCAACACCCTTAATAAACAAAGCCCCTCCAAGAATCACCCTGAATAAAAGAACGGCTATCTTTTTAGGCAATTTGGATTCTTTTAAAATATTTGAACGCGCTGAAGAAAGCATATCAATGTGTTTGGATTAAAAGTATTCCAAAATGTATACGTGTAAGAATGATTAATATCACCTTTCAATAAAAGTAAATAAGGGAGAAAGCTTTTATCGTTTCTAAAAACATTCCAAATTAAATGCGGGCAAAGCCGTCTAATTATTCTTCCAGAAAATTCAGGTTCCGCCCGTAAGTATCTGGTAGCAAAAGCACGGCAACGATTGCGGGAATCCATACAAGAAAACCAATATAAATCAGCGAATTTGTAATACTCGTTATGAATGTTTCCTGTATTAAAATTCGTAGCGGTATCAACAAGGTAACTGCACCTCGCATAAAATTTGTAACGGTGGCAGTGACTGTTACCCGAAGGTTTGTGCCAAAATGTTCTGATGTGGATGTAACAAACACAGATAAGTATCCACAACCCAAGCCAATAAATAATGAAGTGAGATAGATTGAAGAAGAATGATATAGTTGATAGAAATGCATCGCTGTTGAGAATACTGCGAGCAACATAAAACCAAACAGAACTTTTTTACGACTTTTTATCTTCTGACTTACAATACCACTTAACAGATCACCACTTGTTACTCCACACTGAAATAAGATAAAGCATAACCCTGCTTTGAGATAATCAATACCGTTCTCGGCAGCAAGCTCTGGAGAGAGTGTAATGATCAATCCCACAGAATACCATATAGGGATCCCCATCAGAATGCAGGCGAAGTATCGGATGGCTCGATTCGGATTTCGAATTAAATGCAACAAAGACCCTTGGGGTTGACGAGTTTTTTTTGAAGCTATAAAAATATTGGTCTCCATACCTCTTACACGCAACAGTAATAATGCCAGTCCCATCACACCCGCCACAATAAATGCAGTTCGCCATGGAAGCAGATCGCCGATTAGTCCTGCTGTAAATGCACCCAATCCTCCAAGGGTAGCGACCATTATTGTTCCATATCCACGCTTCTCGATAGACATACTCTCACCAACAAGTGTAATACCGGCGCCGAGCTCACCGGCTAAACCGATTCCTGCAAGAAAGCGTATGAAAGCATACGTGTTTATATCCTGAACATATCCATTCACGATACTGGCAGATGAATACAAAAGGATTGAGCCAAAAAGTACGGATGCGCGACCTTTCTTATCTGCGAGAACACCGCTGAGTATCCCACCGATCATCATGCCAAGCATTTGTACAGATAGCAAAAATTCTCCCTTTCGGGTTAGTTCCATGCCGCTAAAACCCAGATCGCGCAATGATTGGACACGATAGACATTGAATAAGAACAAATCGAACGTATCAATAAAAAATCCAAGTCCTGCAGCAAGCGTAACGATGTTAAACGGAGATTTGTATAAATGATTATTCAAAATCAGAGTTTTTTAAGAACTGAATAGGGTAATAATTTAAGTATATAACCTATCAGACGCCAACGCTTCGTAATGTAAACTATGTTTTTCTTTCGTTTGATGGCGTCTAAAATTTGTTGAGCAGCTTTTTCAACAAGAGCCACCCAAAACAGACCATCTCCTTTCGCCATAGCGGTATCAACAAAACCGGGGCGCACGTCTGTTACATAAATATTTTTTTTAGATTTATAAGCGTTCAATCTCAAACCCTCTAGATAATTGATTTGATATGCTTTTGTCGCATTGTATGATGGAGCAATCCCGTTTCCCCTAATTCCGGCAACAGAACTGATGTTCACAAGATGCCCATAACCTTGTTCTTTAAAATACCTCATAGCCCAATCGGCAACACACGTAAACCCTTGGATATTCGTTCTGATTACACCATTCTCAACATCAAAATTTAAATCTTTATTTACTTCACCAATACCCGCAGAAATAATCAATAAATCTAAACCACCTATCTGGTCAACCAGTTCATTACATTTCGATTCTACAGTTGATAAATCCTGAACATCCATTCTATTAAAAATTAGTCTACTCACATCTTGCGACTGTTTAGATTGAAATAAATCCTCTCTTCTGCCGGTTAATCCCACTACATAACCTTCCCGTAAAAGAATCTCACCCAACGATTTGCCAATTCCACTTGTTGCTCCTATGATTATTGCTTTTTTCATTGAACTACAAATATTTAAAAAGAATCTTAAAAAGACAACTTCTGGTATTTTTCAAGAAGTTTAACTATAAATCATATTTTAACACCAAAGAGATAGCCTACTAGTGCTGATAATCCCATTGCAATAGTGCCCCAAATTGTTATGCGAAAAATAGCTTTTTTTATACTGGATCCTCCTGTTTTTGCTGCAGTTGCTCCTAAAATTATTAGAAAGATCGTTGTAAAACCATATAACCAATATTCCAATCCCTTTACCGGTGCAAATAGTATAACTAAAAGTGGTAATAAACCTCCCACGGTAAAGGAAGCTCCTGAAGCAAGTGCTGCTTGGATGGGTTTTGCCTGACTGATCTCGTTGATTCCTAATTCGTCTCTAATATGTGTTCCCAATGCATCTTTCTCTGTCATTTCGATTGCCACTTGCCTGGCCGTTTCTTTTTTCAGTCCTCTTTTCTCATAGATTTGAGCTAATATAGTCAACTCCTCTTCCGGCATTTCTCTCAGCTCTATTATTTCTCTTTCAATATCTGCTTTTTCGGTGTCTGTTTGGGAGCTTACAGAAACATATTCACCAGCAGCCATTGACAAGGCGCCCGCTACCAGCCCGGCTACTGTAGCTAAAACAATAGGCTCTCTTGTTGAGCTTGCAGCTGCAACTCCTATAGCAAGACTGGAAATAGATATGATTCCATCATTCGCACCCAAGACAGCGGCTCTTAACCAATTACTTCGATGTATATAATGACTGTCTAAATAATTGTCAATTGTTTTCATTGGCTTGATATGTTTTACTTTCATAAAGTTAGTGTAACAGGAATTGAAATCAATGATGATCAACCAAGGTCAGTACAGAATACGGGAAGCACTAAGTTTTATGAATTATGATCTGGCTCAGCTTTACTAGAAAAGAAAAAAGGTAAAGCAAGTCCAATAACTTCAAAATATGAGATACGCATAATCAACAAATCCATTAATAAAAAAGCTATGAAGAAAATGAAAAGTAAACGATCGAATCTTTTGGTAAAAAATCCGATAAAAAAAGACAATTCAATAATCGTTGCTGCCATATAAAGCACCCTGCTCGCCAAGCTGTTTTCTATCAGGTAAAATATAAATGAGCTTTACCAGTTATTTGCACCGGTTGCGAGCAATTCCTTGTGTTGTTGCAAGAGTATCCCGCTCATTTCTTCAGTCTCCCATAACCCTCCTTGAACTATTTTCCATACCCCCGCTGAAAAAAAGAAGAATATGAAAATGTAACGTAAAATTTGCATCCATAAATGAAAGTTCTGTATTCTTCTGTTCATCAATAACAGTGGAGTAAACAACCATGCTATTTGTGATTCAGTAGATGTAATCGGGTATACAGTATATAACCAAACATAAACACAATTAAATACAAGCATAAATGCCGCGAGCCATATTGAGAATTTTGATTTTCGGAGAAACGTAAAATAATAGAGGACGGGTAATGTATAAAAAACAGCATCAAATAGTAAACACACCGAATGATTATCTAATATTATTTGATGGATGCCCGTTTGAAGAAAAAACCATAGACTAACATCAAAATAAAGGCGAAATGCAAAGGGTGGATTTTGAAATAACCACATCTCATTTGCAAATTTGCAAATAGCCAGTATATAAAACAACAGTATAAAAAAAAGAATATATCGCTTTTGGTCTGTCTCAGAAAAAGCATTTAATATTCCTTTCTTATTTACATTCTTGTAAATAATTTCCCGTTCCATTTATAGTTTTTGATGCCAAATGAATCAATCTTTGTTTTAAGGATATGTTCAGTCATATTCTTCCAGGCTTTCATTCTTTTGTTTTGCTCACTAGGTGTATTATTCATAACAAATCTATCTCCTGTCAACTGTATTCCTAATAAAGACATTAGAGGATTAATGCGGTTATCAAAAAAATCACCGTTGAAATTTGTATTTGCAACATGTTCGTAACCGTTAATGATTCGGTCATATTCGTATATTGTATAGCCTGTGTAGTCGATAAGTTTACCATCACTGTAAATTTCAAGTATAGGATATTCCTCTTTTATTTTGATAACAGACGAATACATTCCATAGTTATAAAAAGGAGTAAACACCCCCTTGGTAAAACTTACGATGAGCTGACAGACAAGCATCAACGAGGCGAGATAAAAAATAATGCGGTTCTTCCTGTAAAGTTTAACAAGAAAGAGATTTTTATAGTTCGGTCTCATTAGTTTAATAAAGGTACTATTTTGTACGTGTATTTTATAGTCATATAAGACATCCTAATAGATCATTTCTGTTTGAATTGAAATTCAACCACATCTTAACATATTCTATTCTATAGAAATGGGTTTGCAAAATAGAAAATGGAGCGATATGACTTCTGAAGAGAAGAAAGAGATTCAAAAGATCTTTGAAGAATAATTTCCCATACTTTAATAATAGTCTCACCAGATATGTGAATGAGTACCATCTAAATCTTTATAATTAGGAAGAACGTTTTCTTAAACTAATAAATCTACTTTATCGATCTATTGTTAGAAGGGAAAGCGATGATTTTAAAAACTTAACATTGAAATTTAAAACAGATGATTATTTTTAATCCAACCTTAACCCTCAAAAATATTTGAAAATGAAAAAGTACATTTTTATTATCGCGTCTTTATTCCTCATCGGTACAGCAACGACACAAGTTGTTCTTAAAGGAAAAAAAGACAGAAAGGCCAATAAGGCTCATTTTACAGTAAAAGATGGCGTTGTATATTATGACTCAAAGCCACTGGCCAAGTACCAGGCAAAAACTTATTCCCTCGATAACAATGAACTTGTGGAAGAGTATAATCTCTTGCTGGTTGACTCAAAACTTCAGGACAAACAGCTCATCGGCGACCTGATTGATTTTATTTCCGACAGACACAAAGGTGCGGAAGTCGAAGTGGAGATCGATGCGAAAGAAGGTTTATTCGATCTTTAATTTCCCTGTTATACGTCTTTAACAGAAGCGGTTCGTTTACTAACGAACCGCTTTTCATTGCAACTATACCGTGAGTAAACTGCATGCGATTGTGCAGGAAGAGAGTAATGCCGGCACAAGCGCTTATTCAGAAAAAAATGTTTTCCACGCTGTACGAATTGTATCTGCACTTAAAATGGTCATAAGAATTACTACCAGCCATCCTATAGCGTAAAGCGCTAAACGAAGCTTTGAATTACCCCATTGTTTTTTTGAAAAACTAATCAGCAAGATTGCCAGTGCAACGGGAAGAATGATGCCGTTCACAGCGCCTGCGATGACTAATAATCGAGAAGGGTTTCCCATCAGCGTTAATACCAGCCAGGAGCTGATCATGAAAACGATCAGTACAAACTGACGATGCTTATGTATCTGTACTGACAGAGTTTGCCAAAATGAAACAGATGTATAGGTAGCCCCTACAACTGATGTGATACCCGCACTCCACAAGACAATTCCAAAGAAATAATATCCAAACGAGCCGGCAGCCGATCGAAAGACTGATGCGGCGGGATTACCAAGATCCAGACTTACACCTCCTGCTACTACTCCGAAAGCAGCGAGAAACAAAATGAACCGCATAAAAGTTGTCAGCACTATGCCGCGTATAGCACTTCTTGATACTTCTTGCTGATGCCGTTCTCCTGTTAGCCCCGCCTCGAGCAAACGATGCGCACCCGCAAAAGAAATATATCCTCCTACAGTACCTCCTACAAGTACAACCACCGCCTGCCAGTCTGTTTTATCCGGCCATAAGGTTTGCAGCATCACTTCTTTCATAGGCGGATGCGAAGCGATGGCTACATAAACGGTTAATATGATCATCAGTAAACCGAGAATTTTGCTGAATCTGTCTATCTGAACACCTGCTTGTTTATTGGATAAAATAAAATAGGCGATGATGCCGCTGATGGCTGCGCCATAAGTTGCAGGCAGACCCGTCAGAATTTGTAATCCCAGTCCGCATCCCGCGAGGTTGCCGATGTTGAATACCCACCCTCCAAAAGAAATCATTCCGGCAAGGAGGTGTCCGGATCCATAAAGGCGGTCGTTGGCCAGATCCTGCGCAGGCTTTCCCGAACCCGTCACAATGCGCCAGATATTATACTGCGCACCGATGTCTATGAACATAGACAACAAAATCACAAATCCGAAAGAAGCGCCAAGACGTTGTGTAAAGATTGCTGTGTTATTCAGGAAGCCCGGCCCAATTGCAGAGGTGGCCATTAAAAAGGCCGCGCCCACATAGGCACTCTTTGCAGCAGCAGAACCGATTTTCTTTTTACTCATGACGATGTTGATTGAGATAGGATCGAATGACTTTTGCAAAAGCAAGAACTTGTTTTCCATCACCGTGAATACAAAGCACGTCGGCTTGTACAGAAATTTTATTTCCTTCTACAGAAACAACGCCCCCCTCTTGGTGTAGCAGATCAATCTGACTCAATAGCTCTCTCTCATCTTTCAACAGAGCGCGGGGATCTGTGCGCGGACAAAGAGTACCGTCGCTTAGATAACGGCGATCGGCGAAATATTCAGACCACACAGATAAACCCAAAGCTTCGGCTGATGTAATGGATACGCTTCCGGCCAGACCCATTAAGATCCATTTGGGATTTACCGCATGAACAGCTCTAGCTATCGCTTGCGCAACTGTTTGATCTTCGGCTGACACATTGTACAAAGCACCATGAGGTTTTACAAATTCTACTACAGCACCCTCATTCAATGCCCACTGCTGAAACAAGAGCAACTGACGCATCACCATCTCTTGAATTGCATCCGTCGACATCTCAGTTTTCATCCGCCCAAAATTTACTCGATCTTCATAGGAAGGATGTGCTCCTATGCGCACGCGCGATTCCACACATCTTCTGATTGTTTTTCGAATACTGTGTTCATTTCCGGCATGTGCGCCACAGGAAATAGAGCCAAGATCCAAAAAAGGAATGATCAGATCTTCACCAGCGACTTCTTCTCCCAGATCAGCGTTCAGTAGCATATTGTTCAAGATACGATTGTATGTTCATTCGAATTTCGGATCTCATTTCATCAGCGGCATCAAAGTATTTTCTGTTCTGATGAAAGACATCTTCAAATGATTCATTCAGTGAAAAACGAATTTTATCGCCAGTTGATTTTTGTGCAAGGGCCGACCATTCGAAGTAAGGCAGATGAGCGATTCGGGGATAGCCGCCAGTGGTAGGGTGGTCTGCCATTAAAATAATGAGCTCTCCATTGGGCAAAAGCTGAACGGTACCGAAAAGTACAGCAGAGGATATCATCGTTTCTTTTTTTCCTGTCAACGGTTTATTGCATTTCAACCGAATGCCCATTCGGTTGCTGTTGGGAGACACAACGAATTCCTGCTCCAGCAATTGGTCATATCTGTCTTCTCCAAGCCAATTGAATTCCGGTCCGGGTATTAAGGTAATAGTACTTGAATGGTATTCCGATAGAGCAATGGGCGCCTTTTGAAATGGCTCAACTTTAGATATACGTAATGAAATGTTTTTATTGAAAGGAATGAGATCGCCTGTACACAATTGTCTGCCCATCCAGCCTCCTGCACTTGCAGAAAGATCTGTCGAATAGCTACCAAGCCAGATGGGAATATCAAATCCACCGGCAATAGCCAGATAGGATCTTGCTCCTTTGTTGGGTTGCCGGCAGGTAAACACAGATCCTGCTTTGATCATTGTGGTTTGATTGATTGCGATTGGTTCATCATTGATTCTTGGTTCCCAATCGGCGCCGGTGATGGCAATCAGCGCATCTTGATGAAACCGAAATACTGCTGCAGGAAAGTGTATTTCAATGGCAGCCATGTTATCTGCATTTCCTACGAGTGCGTTTGCGAGAAATAATGCTTCCCGGTCCATTGCGCCTGTGGGATGAATACCGACAGAAGCATACCCTGTTCTTCCCGCGTCTTGGAGTGTTGTGAGTAATCCGGGTTTTATCACTTCCACACTCATAACCATCCTCCCTTATTGCGTATTGTTATAAAATCAATCGTTTGAATATTCTTTTCTATCTCAATGAATTCCTTTTTATCAACCGCATAAAATCGCACACGATCTCCTGGTTTAAACAACGAGGGGTTCTGCTTCTTTGCATTAAACAACGGAAGCGGTGTTTGTCCGATCTGCCACCAGCCTCCAGGGCTTGTTATTGGATAGATCCCAGTTTGTGATCCGGCGAGGGCTATCGTACCTCCCTTGACGAAGTTTGGCTCCGGCTTACGCGGCAGTTGAAGGGGCTTGGGTAAGATGCCCATATAAGGGAAGCCGGGCAAAAAGCCCAGCATAAAGACGGTGTATTCTTTTTGAGTGTGAAGGGCGATCACTTCACTTTCTGATAAACCGGACCGGCGACAAACTTCTTCCTTATCCGGGGCAAATTCTTTTTCATAGCATACAGGAATATGTAATAAGAGAGCTTCGGATATTTCACTTGATGTGATTGCATCAAGCCTTCTTTTTAATTCCGGAAGAATTCCGTTTAGTCCGGATAAATCGAGTTGTTGTCGATTGTATAAAAGCGTGAGAGTGCAATAAGCGGGGATGATATCGATAAGATGTGTAACCGGAGAGACGGACAGTGAGTTGTGCAGTGCCATCACCTTTTGATGAATCGCGGGATCGATTGTGTTACCGAATCGTATTTCCAATGCAGAGTCTCCTAATAAAGAAATGGTATAGTCGATAGCACTGAGCATCGGAAACAAGTTAGCATCTTATGAGATATCTGCAAATAAATAAAGCCAATACCTTTCCTTTATTTGTATACTTGTTGTGCCCCGTTCCAACCATAAGAAATTCACCCTAAAACAGAGGCATACACGAGCTATCTTTATACCTTGCCAAGGGTTTTTTGATTGACTGAGCATGAAAAATGAAATCTTATTCATAGAGCAACAACGTTTCCGCCAGTGGTGGATTTGGCTGATTCTTTTTACTGGCTATATTCCGCCAACATTACCTTTTTTGCCAGTCACTGGGCAACCACGGAGCCGAAACTCGATACCTGTCTGAATCTGAAGGGAAATGCACTAAGCTCATGCCTCCCAACCATCACCACTTCCCAGGTAGATTCTGTAACTTCTGTTTCAGCTTATTGCGGAGGTTCTGTAACCTCGGAAGGCGGATCTTCTATTACACAGAAAGGGGTGTGCTTCAGTACGAATGCGGAGCCTACCATTTCCAACTCGGTTAGATTACCCAACAACCCTACCGGAGGCGGCGTTTTTACTGTAAGAATTGAGGGCCTTGCCTCTGGAACAACCTATTATTTAAGAGCATTTGCAAAGAATAGGTATGGTGTCTATTATGGGAATACACGAACGTTTAAAACATTGCCGTGATGTCCTCTATTTAATTCGATTTTAGAAAAGATCAAACATTCTTTTACCTGTTTCTGTCGTACTGATAACCTTCTGCAGCAGAATGATCTCGCTGAATAGCTTCAGTCGTATCCTATTGATAACATCTGTACATCTTCTCATTGAAAAAAGAAGATCAAGGTGATTTTGAATTCTCGACTCTGTTCCTTTCATTATCTCCTTCAACGATGAAGCAGAAGAACCGGCAGTTAAAGAGGTTCCCTTCAATGAAGAACCCTATTTCAACGTGAGTTATACTTAGACCTGATCTTTTCTATTTTTCGTTGGTGTCTTTCCATATGCTATCGCAGAAACTCCATTCGCTGGTACACATTCAATGGGCCGGAAAGCGGATGCGGATAAATGATTTTTTCAGGATCAATTCCTTCCATTTGCTTCTGTGTTTCAGTCAATGTAATCTTACAATTACGGAGACAGAGTAACCAGAATTCAATTGGGCCGCCCCATTGTGGTCTGGCGGGCTCGGGTGCGGGCTGATGGAGAAGCCATGTTTTTTCTACTATCTCTTCAATGCTAAGACCGAAGTTTACATTTTCACCCGACCACACCGGTTTACTATGTTTATAGCCATCAATGGCAGTCCATATACCATTCACGCCTCCCCATTCTGCTCTTACAATATGTACAGCAATGTCTGTGACAGACCAGGAGTCTTCCGACTCTTTGAACGTGCTTTTTTCTTTTGTTAAGCCGGAACAAGCCGATATAAAATTTTCTCTTGCCTTTTCTACCTTTTCAATGAAGTATTTTAGTTCCATCAGATGGAACATTTGCCTATGAAGATAGATCAATAAACAGAGAAAAATATGAATATAAATTTGTAGTCTGGCGACGAAGTAAAACTTTCATTAATTTGTTAAATTAATATACTGCTAATTATTTAAAACATACAAATGCAGACCAAGCTTATATATATTATTTTATTTTTTGTTGCACTAATAGCGTGCATATTACTTTTCAGAAGTTGTCATAGGAGCACTGCAGCAAGATATCCGGATGAAAGCAAAATGCGCTCAATTGATTCATTACAGGATCAAGGAATTCCGGCTTATGTTAATGCGATTAATATGCCGGCAATCGAGCTTCCTTTTGTATCAAATTTTATCAGCGAAAAGAGTCGCGACACGTTGGATTACGATCTTTCAGGAACCGAAGAAAACATGATTTTAAAAATATTTATCAGAGGGAAAACAAAGGATACGCTCACATTAACAGGAGCTATAGGATTTGAGTTATATCAAGAGGGGGATGTAAATGGCGATGGGGCCACTGATATCGGATTCCTTCCTGCATATTCCACAAGTGCATGCCGCAACTATGAAATCTTAACATTCACAAAAAATAAGATTAAAACACTTTTTGACATTAATACACATTTGCCCGACAGAGAGGCGGGAATTGATTACGTAAAAAGAGAAGACAACCATATAAGAATCATTCAGGCTGATGACGGATGTTGTCAGTGTTTAGGATTAGATACTACTTATAAAAAGATAACTTTCTAATCGGCTTTTTATTTTAGCTATGTGACCTTTATCACAATCATGTAGCTTTGAATCTTTGAATTTTACAGCAGCAAAACGCAAATATAAAATTGAAAAAATGTCATTCATAGAATTCATAAAACAACCCTGGCCTTGGTATGTTGCAGGGCCGATTATTGGCCTGATGGTTCCGATACTACTGATATTTGGCAACAAAACATTTGGCATCTCATCTTCTTTGCGCCACGTATGTGCCGCCTGTATACCGGCAAAAATTCCCTTTTTTCAATACGACTGGAAAAAAGAACTATGGAATCTTTTTTTTGTATTCGGAGTTTTCCTTGGCGGCATTCTGACATTGCTATTTTTTAAAACAGAACAGCCGATCACTGTTCATTCAAGTCTGGTCAACGAATTATCCGGCTATGGTATTACTGAAATAAACGGGTTGGTACCTGAACAACTTTTCAGCTGGCAAACCCTGGGGACGCTGCGGGGTTTTCTGATGCTCGTTGTGGGCGGTTTTCTGGTTGGGTTCGGCACACGCTATGCCGGCGGTTGTACCTCCGGACATGCAATCATGGGTTTGTCTAATTTGCAGGTACCATCACTTATAGCAACCATTTCTTTTATGGCCGGCGGCTTTATTATGGCCAATCTGATTCTTCCATTTATTCTTTCTCTTTAATATTTATACATGCAAAACAATTTAAAAGATACAAATACAGATTTTGAAGTCAGATCACTTGATGCAATGTGCGTCAATGATGAGCAGGTTCAAACACCCGCCTGGCATAATATTAAGTACATTGTATTCGGGATGTTTTTTGGCATTGTGCTGATAAAATCCGAAGTGGTTTCCTGGTATCGCATTCAGGAGATGTTTCGTTTGCAGAGTTTTCACATGTTTGGGGTCATTGGTTCTGCAGTTGTAGTAGGTGCTATTTCCGTTTTCCTGATAAAGAAGTTTAAAATAAAAACAATCAATGGAGAGGAGATCATGCTTCCTGCCAAAACTTTTAATAAGGGTCAGATCATTGGTGGTTTGTTATTTGGTTTCGGCTGGGCAATGACAGGTGCTTGTCCGGGTCCGCTTTTTGCTCAACTGGGATATGGCGCAACTGTCATTTCTATAACTATCCTTATGGCGATAGCAGGAACCTGGGTCTATGGTAAGCTAAGGGATAAACTCCCTCACTAAATCATTGAAAGATTTGTTTATCTGAACTCGTAACCAACACCCATCAACTGAGTAAGCAAGGTGTTCGGAGCGTCTGTTGCTGAGCATCGTCCCTCCAGCTTAGGAGAAATCGGTGAGTGTACTTTCAGGTATTCTTCAATTACACTGTGTAAAGTAGCGCCTAAGCGCTTTGGTTCATTGACGCCTTCAACTCGACAAATAGTTGTGTCCGGATCGCCCTCCCTTTCACAGGCAACAAAGCTGTATGTTTTTTCAAGATCAAGAGAGGTGCCTCCTACTTTGATCCAGTTTACTCTTTTCCCCATTTCATTATTAATGGTGAAATTGACTTCCATTCCTTTAAATCGCACCACCCATCCACCGAATCTTTTTCCCGGATCTTTTGCAAAAGCATTTTGTAATTCCTTTTCCATCCACCCCAGTAATTGTTTGCCGGTGATTTTCCCGGTCTTTGCCTCACTGTCAACGGGAAGCATATTCCATAAATAATCCACAGTAATTTCTGCTTCTCCTGTTTTTGGATCAGGAACCAGTGGCGGACAAAAACGAAATCCATTACTTAATGCGATATCCGGTTTAAACTTCCACATAATAGCATCTGTGATAAAGTTGTCCATCGGCGTTTCAATCACATAATACCGCATCAGTGGAGTTTTTGTTTTGCCGATAACACGATCCAGCTCCTTTCGGTAAGGTTCTCTAGCCCGGTTAACAAGCCGCTTCATTTCTTCATCTTCTTTGTACACACCAGGATCTACATCAAGCAATTGATAGGTGTGGTCTTTCACTTCACCATTTTCAATAACAATATCGAGTTGCGCAATGAAAGATCCGAAAGCTCCTGGCTCCGTGACTTTAGTATGTGCACCTTTAATGGGCATTCTTACCCGTTCATGTGTATCGGCGCCAAGTATATAATCAACACCTTTTACTTCAGTCATATTTGCAAGGCCAACCTGTTGAGCCAGCCCCATATGGGTGAGTAAAAACACAAGCTCACAACCTTCATACTCTCTAAGAATCTTAATATACTTCGCTACATTGGATTCAGGTATTGTAAAGTGAATGCCATCGCTGTATGCGGGTGACTGTCGTTTGGGCGTCAGTGGATCATTATATCCGATAAATCCTATTTTGATGCCGCCGATATGTTTTACAAAATAGGGAGGAAAAATAAGATCTCCGTTAAACTCATCATTTGTTTTGTGGTACATGTTGGCACAAACCTTTATGCCATCGTAGGCAAACATATCTTTCATCATCATCTCTTTGCCATATACCACCTCCCAGTTTCCGGGCAGCATAATATCATATCCGATATTATTCATAAGCGGAATAATCGCTTTCCCTTCACTCAGAGCTGCTACACCGCTTCCCTGAAAACAATCACCCCCATCTATCAGAAGTGTATTTTCCTTGTTTTTATTACGGATAGTGTTAATCATCGTTTTAAGCGTGGAAAAACCACCTCGCTTTTTAAATACATTTTTTCCGTTTTCTACAAAAAACTCATCATGAGTTGTTAACTGTGAATGAATATCTGCTGTATGTAGCAAAGTTATTCTCGTCGCTTTGCCGTCTTTCACTGCTTTGTTTTTCTCCATAGAAAAAGCTTTGTAAGCAGCATCTTCATCATTGAGTGCCGATGCTGCAAGTGGAGAGCTAATTAGCCCGCCTCCGATGCCAAGTCCCAGCCCCAGTCGCCCCGACATTTTTAAAAAAGACCTTCTGCTGTTCTCAGACATTTGAACATGCATTTCTTTTTCCGCTTTGCTGATACTTTGTGACTGGCAGTCGTTGCAGGTGCATTTTTTGATATGATCAGAAGACATAAATGAATTATTGTTTGTGATGGATGCAGGTACAATACTGAATCATCAGCTTGTTTTTTGTTTTTCCTGTTTTTTTCTGGCTTCAATAATGGGTTTGAAAGGTCCGAACTTATGTTGAGTTTCATTGAAACCATCTGTGTAAGGCCCAAATGGATGATCAATTGGTTTTTTAGAAATATTTGGCCAGTCGCTGCTGAGGTCTTTTACAGGCCGTGGTTGGGAATTGACAAAAGCAGCAACATCCCAGGCTTCTTCATCACTTAAGGCCGGGGCATCATGTGATGCCTGGTTTAATGGCATATTGTCGCGCACGTATCCCGCAAAACGTGAAAGACGAAACAAGCCCGCTCCTGTGTTATAACTATTGGCCCCCCACAAGGGCGGATAAGCATAGGTATGACCATTTGCATTCATCACGCCTTCGCCATTTGCGCCATGGCATGACTGGCATTTTGCAGTATAAACAAAACTTCCTTTTTCAGGACTTGCAGCACGATCAAGATAGGTGGGTGGTTGAATGCCGCTTCCCAATGGTATTTCCCCTTTTTCAACCATTTGTCCTACCCATTTGATATATGCAATCATTGCCTGCATCTCTCTGCTGTTGCTATCTAGTGTTTTCCCATTCAGGCTTCTTTCTATGCAGTCGCTCACGCGTTTGTAAATTGTTTCCATCGAACCGCTTCGCTCACGAAATTTGGGATAGGTAGAGGCAACAGCTCCGTAATTATTGCCCCAGGTTTTTTTGCCGGCATTCAGATGACAATTTTGGCAGTTCATCCCGTTTGTAATAGCTGCGACAGTCCCTTTTGGCCCCAGGTATTTGGCAGTATTCGATATGAGCTCTTCGCCATAGATGACGAGCCGACGTTCTTCCCCTTCAAGCCGGGTGTCAAGATACAAACTTGGAGCGGTCCAGTCTTCTTCTTTGACTGTATGAACTATTGTTTCACTTTTATGAAATGCATCAATGATTCCAATTAAAAAGCGGATAGCAAATCCGCCCACTATAAAGAAGATGAACCAGTTTTTATTTGACATAAGGCAAATAGCGATCGATAAATGTAAACATAACTCAACTGCTCCATTGTGATTTTAATCACATAAGAAGATGGAAGAATATCAAAAATTATAGTTGAGTACCAGGTTCCACAAACTCATATTCACCCTGTTGATGATGAATTTATTTTCTATTGCTTCATCGGTTGCCTTTCCCTTGTAGACATAGAGTAGCTGAGCTTCCAGTCCGGTGAAAAGACCTTTGAATTTGTGTCTGATATCAACGTTCAGCTGATTGTAGGAAGGCATTCCGTATTTATTCGCCGCATAATGATATACGGAGGGTAATTTAAAATAACCAAGCGCAACAGAAGTATTGACGCGCTGTTTTGGAAAACTTCTTCCTGTTTTTAATACATATGCATACGCATCTGCAAGTCCTTCATTTCTTTCTCTCGGCATAAAAGTATAGAATGGATCTCTTCCCCATTCTCGTGGCATTGTGTATCGGCCATGTGACGTGATTCTGTTGAAATTGAATGATGATTTCCATTTGTCGTATTGCCATTCCACTTTTCCGCCAAAAGCAAATGCAGATTCATCTTGCATATATCTTTTAACTTCTTCTTTGTTTCCCCCGTTTCCTACTCTGTATTGTTGAAGCAACTGAATACCTGCGCTTAGTCTGTGCTTTTCTGTAAGTTTTTTTTCAAATTCTGCCTGAATAAAACCGGCATTGAAAATATTTTCTGTGTAGATATGCCAGAACTGTAATGAAATGTTTTCTTTGGGTTTGTGGTTTATGCCAATCATTGCAACCACTCTCGTTTCGGTATTCCCCTTGTATTCAGATTTGCTTCCGTCTATGTTAATCCCGGTTGAATATACGCCTATTGATTCTCCGACACTATACCATTTAACTGTTCCTCTCGGAGAAATCTGGTACAATACACCTCCTTCAATTCTTGTTTTTTTCATTTGGTGATCGAGCCAGATGCCGTTCACTTCTGTTGGTCTCATTCTTCCATCCTGCAAGTTGATGAAGGGGGTATTAATTAACTGTTTACCCAATGTTACAGAAGATTGCCGGAAACTATATTTCAGATAGAGCTCTTCAAGTCGGTCGATGTCCGACTTGTTTGAAGGATCTTCTACATCAAATAATCCGATTTCATAGCGGCTAAACTGATTGGTTGCAGGATCTGGTTTTAGAAAAGGAGAAGAACCCAAATTGAACGTGAAGAACCCGCTGATACCAAGTTGAAAACCTTTGAATTTCGCTGTTTCGAATTTTAAACCACCACCTGCTGCATTGGCGAAATAATCGGTCAAGCCTGATTCATTATCAGTTCCCATAAAAAAATAGCGCAAATGTCCGCTTGCTTTGCCGTTTCTAAAAGCGAATAAAAATGAGTTGCTGTCGATTGTTTCTTTTACATCTTTTTTCCAGATTTCAGGCTTCTCACCGATTTCCTGGTGTTGTGCACGAACTGAAATACTGAAGCAACTCAGCATTGCAACTATTAGAAAAAATTGATAACCTGACAAGCTTTTTGATCTATGCATGTTTCAGCGGATTTCCCGTTGCAACCCATTCGTTGATACTTGCTGAATAGTTAAGGATATTATTATATCCTTCTCTTGCGAGCACGGAGTAACCGATGCTTGCACGATCGCCCCCCTGACAATGAATCACAACTTTTTTGTCTTTACTTATTTTATCCAGGTTTTTCAAGACGGTTCCCACAAAAACATGGTCTGCATTATTAATGTGACCTGCTTTATATTCAGCAGCTCCTCTCAGGTCAACAATTTGTATGTTATCTTCTGCCATAAGTCGTTTCAAATGATTGGTATCAACAATTTGAACAGCATCGAGTGTTCCTCCGGCTTCAACATATGCATCTACAGATGGCATATATCCCATAATATTATCCAGTCCAATACGCATCAGTTTTCGTGTGAGGTCTTCTAATTGTGCTTCACCGGCCAGCAACATAAACGGCTCGTCATAGTTCAGAAACCAACCAGCCCAAGTAGCAAATGAATTATTTCCTTGAATATTGATACTTCCCGGAATATAACCTTTCGCAAATTCATTCTTCATACGCGCATCAATTAACTTAATCCCTTTTTTCATTGCTGCGCTCATCTCTTCATTGCTCAGTTTTTTATGTTTAGGAACTTCTGTCAGCAGCGGGCGATTCACTTTGTTGAGTTTTTTCATCATTGCAAAGTAATTTGGTGGTTCCGGCTGATCTTCCAGGAGAAAGTTTACAAATCCCTTTTCGTCGTCTGCAAAACGAAAGGCCCAGTTTCTGATTTTTTCATAGCCAACCGTACTACTTGGCACTGCACCCAATGCTTTTCCGCAAGCAGAACCGGCACCGTGCCCAGGCCATACCTGAATATAGTCGGGCAGCTCACTGAATTTTTTTATTGAACGATACATATCATGTGCACCAGCATCCATTGTGCCACTGATGCCTGCTGCTTTTTCAAGTAGATCGGGGCGGCCGATATCTCCAACGAAAACGAAATCTCCTGTAAAGAACATTACGGGTTCCGGGCTGGCTGGAGTATCCGTTAGCAAAAAGCTGATACTTTCCGGCGTATGACCCGGCGTATGAACAACATCTAATTTAAGATTACCAACCATAAAAGATGATCCGTCTTTCAGCCCAACGTGTTCAAATTCATATTCCCAACCCGGGCCACCTTCATCCGATAAATAAAGCTGAGCTCCGGTAAGTGCTTTCAACTCGCGGGAGCCTGTGAGAAAATCGGCATGAATATGAGTTTCAAGAATATGTGTAATCTTCATGTTGTTTTGCTTCGCTAAATCGAGATAAGTATCAACGTCTCTTTTAGGGTCGATTACTGCAGCAACTCCTGCTTTCTGACAGCCAATAAAATAACTGGCCTGTGCGAGTGATTTGTCGTAAATGTGCTGAAAAAACATGTTCTTCGGTTTAAAAAATGATATGATTTATTAAATAAATAACTCCTTTATAATGATATAAATTCCCATAACCAGCACAAACCAGCCAAATGCCTTTTTAAGACTTTGTGCTGACACTTTTTTGCTTAATGCATTACCAGCGAAAATGCCAATGATAGCAAGCGCAGTAACAGTTAGCAGCAATTGCCAGTCGATATTTTGTTTTCCAAGATCTCCTGTAAAACCAAACAGTGATTTTGCAGCGATGATTAATAGGGAAGTGCCGACTGCCTGTTTCATCGGGAGCTTACTTAAAATGACTAGAGCAGGGATAATTAAAAATCCGCCGCCTGCGCCGACCAGTCCGGTTAAAAGTCCCACAATCGATCCCTCCAGTAATATCATTGGATAATTGAACACCTGCTTTGTGTTTATAGTATCACTCTTTTGCTTTTCTGTTATCATAGAAACAGAAGCAAACACCATTAATACGGCAAAAAGCATCATCATCAGCAATGCTTTGGTAACTACAAAAGAACCCAGGTTGAAAACCTCATTGGGGATTGCGGGTACAACAAAAGCCCTTGTGACATAAACAGCAACTATCGAAGGGAGGCCAAATATGATGGCTGTTTTCAGGTTGACTTCTCCGTTATTATATTTAGGAATAACCCCAACAAGGCTTGTTGATCCAACGATGAATAATGAGTACGCTGTTGCTAGTACCGGATCAACACCAAAAAGATAGACCAGTACAGGAACAGTCAGTATCGATCCGCCGCCCCCGATCAGTCCGAGAGAAACTCCTATTATCAGAGAGGCAAAATATCCGGCTATAAGCATGAAGGTTAATTGATGCAGCAAAAATCATTCTTCTTTTGCTGATTATATGTGACGGATGTCACCATACCTGTTTTATACAATTCCTGACAACCTTCCTCTGTCGGATTTCTTTAAATTCGATGAAATGCCCATAACGGCGTCAATAACTTAAAAGGTTAAACTTAAAACTTAAAAGTCAGAGAATCAATGAAAATAAGATTCAGCATTTTATATTCTGTATTTTACTTTTAACTTTTCAGTTTTTACTTTTTTTAGGACATAACATATGACAATTAAAACTATAACTATTCACATATGAAATGCCCATAACGGTTGGCCGATACCAACAGTGATGAGAATAAAAGGGCATAACATATGACAATTAAAACTATAACTATTCACATATGAAATAAAATGGCATCTGTAACCGAAATAAAGTAAAAGAGATTGTTTAAGATAAGCGGTAAAATTATTTTAATACAGGCCGTTTTCGATACAGATAAAAGGCAATCAGTGAGAAAAGAAAACCGGCAAGCACGAGTATATAGTTTTCCGGCTTTTCCATACTCAGAGAAATTCTTATTAGTATCGTTGTAATAACAAAACTTGCATTTCTGAATATTATAAAAAATGAAAACTGGTACATAAATGAAATGATCAGAAGCAACACATCTATAAAAATCATAATAGTAAAAAACTCAATAAAGAAAACTCTGTTTGGATCCGGGTAAGCAGTTCCCATATTAAAAAATCCTGCGAGATCTCCTATCCATGAAAAAAAACTAAATAATCCAAGTCCAATGAGTACAGAGACCATTAAAAGAGATACAATTTTCTTTATTGAGATAAATCGGGTCAGTTCGTAAGCGGGTTCAACACTATGGCTCTTTTGATACAACCGATAATAAAGGATGGTGATGCTTAACATCAGTAATGCAGCAGCTAAGTCATATAGCAGGCCAATGGCAGAAGGATCGCTGATCCATTTTGTGTTATGAATATCTGCATCAGCTATATCGTGAAAAAAGCTGCGGAGGGTGATTAGCGTTATTACTTCAAATTGCTTACCTGCAAATTCGGAAATAGATTTAGGAATAATTACAATAAGTAAAAAAACCTCATACAAAAGAATAAAACTAAAAGGAGTAAAAATAGCTTTCAGGTAGCTATGCTGAAAATTTGCTAGCACTTCAAATCGATGACTTAAAAAAATTAGTAAGATGTGTCCTAAAAAAGCAAAAATAGATAGTCTCAGGATCGTTAATTCAACAAAGCGTATCGATTTCTTGGAAAAAAGCAGATCGTAAAAACGATCTGATCTCGTAAGAAAATGGTTCATATAAATGTGTTAGATTATGAGTAAGATAGAATAATCGTTTCAGATTACATAATTCAAAAGACGCATGACAAAAGCTGGTCGATTCAAGAATTTAAAAACAGAGCTTAAATAGAAAGAATATATATACATTTGAACATTGTCTTAATTTAAAGATTCGGCATTGTCAATGTTGTCTTGGACGATCATCGTTATAAGTCATTTTATTATTATATCAGTATTATGTTCGGGGTCTTAAAAAATTATATTAAAAAGAGTATCGGTTATTTAACCCGCAAGTTAAATGGCCCTCACGTAGAGGCCCTAATTGTCAGAACCGAAAATGGATTATTCTCAGTTGACCAGAGCGATCTTACAGTTGGCTGGAAACTGAGAAGAAATGCACAGTACGGTGTAGATGAACTTAGATGGCTCAGTCTATATATCATTGAAAACACCCGAGTACTGGTTGTGGGAGCTCATATTGGATCGCTGGCAATACCAATTAGCAGATCCTGTAAAGAAGTTGTAGCCGTAGAGGCAAATCCGCATACATTTCAGCTTCTTTCACAAAATATTTTACTGAACCAGGTCAAGAATTGTATTCCTGTAAATGTAGCTGCGAGTGACAAAACAGAAACGATTTCTTTTCTCATAAACAAAGTAAATTCCGGAGGAAGCAAGCGTGTGCCTGTTCGAAAAGATCAGATTTATTACTATGATCGTCCTGCTGAAATAAAAATACCGGCATACAGTTTGGATGAGTTTTTACCTGATCGCGAATTTGATGTGATTATCATGGATATTGAAGGCTCTGAATATTTCGCTTTAAAAGGTATGCAACGGATTCTTGCTTATGCCAAAGTTCTTGCAATTGAATTCCTTCCTCATCACCTTAAAAATGTTAGTGCTGTAACCGTTGAATCATTCTTATCGGTGATCTCGCCTCATTATACTACGCTTATCATTCCTTCTAAAAATAAGACTGTTTCATCCTCCGATTTTTTGTCTACGTTGACTGCAATGTTTAATAGCAATCAGGAAGAGGATATGATTCTGTTTTTGAAATAACAGAGAATTTAATTTCAGACGGATTGGTTTTAAAATGATTAAGCCAAAAATATTTCATTTAGATATACGCTTAAATTGATTTAGATATTCTCCATTCGTCTTCTATTGACTTAAAAAGGATTTTTTTAAAAAACTTGTCTGTAAATAGAAGCGACAGAGGTATATCTGCAAATATTTCATCGCCGTTTTTCAATACGTCCTCCCAGTTTAATTGCAGAACCGGCCACCAGTCGGGCGATAGAAAATATACCGGCTCGTTTTTAAAATCAAGTAATTTGTCTGCTTGTTCAAAAACAAGTTTAAGATTATCTGAATTTGATAATACTGGAAGATCCGGGATGTATTTAAGCGGTTCAATGCTTGGATATTTTCGGAAGAATGTATCCATTTCGGTCTCATCGCCAATTCTCACCAAGCTTTGATTAAACTCGTCGCGCTTCAATTCTTCCACTGCTTGCAAAACGTAGGGATGAATTTCCTCGTTCACAATACACAGGTATTCGATCTGATAGTTGACTCCCGATTGTTTTATCGCTTCAAATATTTCTATCCAGTGATAAACGACATTTCGTTTTACTAGCTCTTGTGCCGTTAACTTCAGTTGCAGTTGCTTGCGTTTTTCGGAAAGAATATCTTTTTTCTCGTTGTTCAAGGGAATCTTTGTTAATAGATAATTTCTAAAATATATTTTAACAATCTAAATCCGAAAATAAATAAAAGCAACCTAAGATATTTCGACTACAAAAAAAGATATGCCGGGTTAAAATCTTTATTCACCAACTTTATCATATATACAGGGAAGCGAATCTAATACCACCGGCTCTTCTTTCCCAGAGAATTGTATAATCAATACTTCAGCATTCTTCTGTATTTGTAATTGATCCAAAAATATCTTCCATTCAAACGAGAGCGGTATCATTACAAAGCGATACTTATGGTGGTCCAGTTTTTTTTCTTCAATTATTTTATTTTTAAGGGAGCTGTTTATTTCGTCCGGGAAAATAGACTTTGGTTTGATTTTATGCTGCAGGTAGTAGTCGACTGCAACCAGCTGTAATAAGACAGAATCGTCGGGGTAATTACCACAACAGAATTCATATAACAAACGGTAAACATCACTCAGGTCGTGCCGGTGGAAATCAGAATGCGTTTCAAAGTATTCACCAAGCTTCATCAGAAAATCAAAAACACTGTATTTCCCTGTTACATAACGTAAAGAATATCCTGCTCTTTTTTTATTCCAGTAGACTTCCAATGCTTCTTCAAGTAATCTTATGCGTCGAAGTTCTTCACGACACAGGTACTTACTTTCAATAATTTCATAAGGGGCTTCTTTATGAAAAAGATATTCGTGTTGGTTGCTTTTATCTCTTACAGGAGTTCCTTTCAAAAATTTAAGAAAACCGAGTTGTAATTCCGGGGCAAACAAACGAAAAACCTCTTCAAAACTATACTTAATATCTTCAAAATAGTCAAGGGGTAATCCTACAATCAGATCCAGGTGAAGATCAACTTTGTCCTGTACCTGCTGAATGATGCTCTTTGTTTTTTCAAAATTTTGCTTTCGGCTTACTTCAAGGTTTGCTTTCTGGTTAACGGTCTGAATGCCTATTTCAAAACGGAACAGTCCTTTCGGGACTTTCTCATTGATAAAACGAATAATATCGGGATGAAGAATATCCGCAGTAATTTCAAACTGAAAAACATTGCCGGGGCGGTGATTGTCAAGTATAAACTGAAACACTTCCAGTGTGAAATCACGCTTCATATTGAAGGTGCGGTCCAGAAACTTAATCACCCGGCCATACTGCATGAGGTAAAGCAGGTTTGATTTTATGGTTTGCATCGGCAGGTAACGAACCTTATTGTCGAGACTGGCGAGACAGAATTCACATTTATAGGGGCAACCTCTGCTTGTTTCAATATAATTGACTTTGTTATTTATTTCAGCAGGATCATCATGAATATATGGATTGATTTCTGCAAAATTGCTGACATCATATTGTGCGGTCTGTTCCTGATAATGAATAACGCCTTTTTCTTTAGAAACGAGATTGCGTACTTGTTTTACTTCAGGATAAAACAAAAGGAATTCATGAAACGGAATCTCTCCTTCTCCTGTGATGATGTAATCGATCGCCGGGTTTTCAATGATTTCCTGCCATTCGTAACTTACCTCTGGTCCGCCGAGAAGTATTCGGATATGCGGGTTTATAGCTTTTAAAGCCTCAGCTACTTTCAGCGTCTGTGTTATGTTCCAGATATAACAACTAAAAGCCACTACTTCAAAATCCTTACAGGCGGTGGCAATTTCATCAACATTCTGTCTAATCGTAAATTCTCTCCACTCCAGTCCTGAATAGTTACGGTTCAGGCTATACAGAAGCCTTACCGCAAGGTTCATGTGAATATACTTGGCATTTAGTGTGGTAAGAAGGATGCGCATAGAGAAACGATCACAAAAGTAACGAAGGCAAGTTATAGCTTAGCGGTTATGTTCAATTTTTGTGTTTTTTACTTCATTTAATAAAAATCCTATCAATAACAGGATGATTTGATCCGGAACACATCCCTTCATCAATTACTTTTGTGATAGATGGAAAGCAGGCAACTCACACCTCAACAGGCATTACAGAAGCTTAAACATTACTGTGCTTATCAGGAAAGATGTCACAGTGAAGTAAAAGATAAATTATACAATTTTGGTTTGCATACAAAAGATGTTGAACAAATTATTTCAACACTGATTGAAGAAAATTACCTTGATGAGGAGCGTTTTGCCATTCATTTTGCCGGCGGGAAATTCAGAATGAAAAAATGGGGAAGAATCAAAATTCGCTACGAGCTAAAGAAGAGAATGGTGAGCGACTTTTGTATTAAAAAAGCGATTCAGGCAATTGATGAAGACCAGTATGAGTCTACAATTGAGAAGCTTGTTGAGGAGAAGGTGAAAGATGCAAAAAAATACAAACAGTCCTATTTAAAAATACAGTTTATTCTTTCTGCGCTGAATCAAAAAGGCTATGAGCCGGATCTTGTCAGGCCAATTGCAAACAAATATCTTAGTGCCAAATAAGTGATGGAGTGATCTGCCTGTCTTACATTTACATTTCATATGCCTTACCGTCATCTCTTTTTTGATCTTGATCACACGCTCTGGGATTTTGAAGCAAATGCGCTCGAAGCATTGAAAGATGTGTATCATCAAAAGAATCTTCAAGACCAGGGGATTGACAATTTTGACAACTTTTATTCCCATTATCTACATCACAATGCAATCCTTTGGGATCGTTATCACAAAGGGTTTATCACTTCCGAGGATCTCAAATGGAAGCGGATGTGGCGCACATTGCTTGAGTTTAATATTGGCAGCGAACCTCTCGCCAAAGAAATTGGTTACGAGTTTCTGGAAGTGCTTCCCACAAAGGAGCAACTCTTTCCACATACACATGAAATTCTTTCTTACCTGAAAGAAAAGCAGTATCGCTTACATCTTATCACAAACGGATTTGAAAAAACGCAGCACCGTAAGTTAAAACATAGTGGACTTAACCACTATTTTGAAGAAGTTGTTACCAGCGAAAGAAGTATGTATGTAAAACCTCAAAAAGAAATATTTGAATACGCGTTACAACTTACAGGCGCAGAATTAAAGGAGAGTATTATGATTGGTGATAATCCTGATGCAGACATACAAGGTGCTGTCAATGCCGGGATGGACAGTATATTCGTTAATCATATCGGAAAACAGGATATACCTTCCGGAGCAACGCATGCTATACAGCACTTGAGAGAGCTCGAAAATATTTTTTGAATCTCCGGACTTCTTTCTGAAAATAATTAATGTAAACGGATACCTGTTGTTTTTCCTTTTTCAAGAGTGATATCAACAGGTTGATTTGTTTTCCATTTGCCACGTGTAAAATCAGGAATATCCATACTGCGGCCTCTTTTGGCAACTGAATTTTCAGATAAGGGCGCAATGGCACTCCATAATGCCGCATCATATACATCCTGGTCGAGGGGGAGGCCATTACGTAAACAATCTATTAAACGCCAGTCCATAATAAAATCCATCCCTCCGTGTCCGCCTACTTTTTTGGCAATCTCACCCACATGTTTTACCAAGGGTGTCTGAAACTTCTGATAAAGCTCATCCAGTGCGTTTTTATTGATCCAGCTATGCCCAAATGCAATACGTTCAGGTGAGGGCCACTTGCTAGCAACACCTTTTGTGCCACTAACAAGATGAATACGTGAATAGGGTCGTGGTGAGGTAACATCATGCTGTAGCATGATTGTTTTCCCTTTATGTGTACGGATAATTGTGGTATTCATATTCCCGCGATAAGATTTATTGACGTAGGGAGAAAAGAAATCGTCCTGCCCTGCTTTCGCTTTCGCTATTTCCTGCATCATAAAATCATTTGTGCTGATTGATACAAGGTAGTCCATCTGGTCGCCACGGTTGATATTCATGCATTGCGCAACAGGCCCGAGTCCGTGTGTTGGATATAGGTTTCCGTTTCTTGTTGCATTTTCTTTTAGTCGCCACATCTCTGCATAACCGCCGTCATTATCTTTCATAAAATTCAATTCACGTAAATCATGAATATAAGCGCCTTCTGCGTGAACAGTTTCGCCAAGCATCCCTGTGCGGACAAGGCTTAAAGTGAGTTGTTCAAAAAAATCATAGCAGCAATTTTCCAGCATCATACAATGCATACCAGTACTTTCGGAAGTCTCAACCAGTTGCCAGCATTCATCTATTGTTACTGCCGCGGGTACTTCTGTGGCGGCATGCTTACCGTTTTTCATTGCGTAGACCGCCATCGGTGTATGCAAACGCCAGGGAGTGCAGATATAGATCAGGTCGATATCATTACGTTCACACATTTTCTTCCACGCATCCTTGTTTCCAAAATAAAGGGCGGGTTTTGGCAAACCTGCTTTGGTAATAATAGTTGCTGTTTTTTGTACCCTGTCTTCATACAGATCACACAAAGCGGTTATTTCGACATTTTCTATATAGGTCATTCTTTCTGCCGCGTCCGGTCCCCGCATACCTAGTCCGATAATGCCTATACGGACTTTTTCGAGTTTGCCTGCAGCGTATCCACACATATTGTGTGCAAAATCACTTGGCATATATTTCCCTTCCGCATGGGTCTGGTATATTCCTGCCGCCAGTGCACTGCTTCCCAGTGTGATATTGCGTAAAAAATTTCTTCTGTTGGTTGACATATAGTTACAGTTTATAATTGGAGGAGATCGGTTATTTGTTTTTTGTTTCTCTGATGAATTCATTCAGCAAATGAACCTGGTTAGCTGCCCGAACAAGATTTTGATCAGGATATTTGGCTCCGTAATATCGGTCATTAAGTAAATAATCAGTCAGAAATCGCAGCGCTTGCATATAGATGATAAAAGCGCCAGCATCATAGAAATGTTGTTGTTCCCATTTTGAAAGCAATGTGCCCATTTTTGAAAAATACCCTTCTTTCACAGCTTCTATGTATTCTTTTCGAATGATGATTTTACTAAAATCCTTCTCTTCTTCAGAAACAGGGGGAATATAAGTACGCAGCATATCGCCGACATCACTTATATAATATCCGGGCATAACTGTGTCGAGATCAATTACACATATGGCTTTGCCTGCACTGCTGAACAATACATTACTGATTTTTGTGTCATGGTGCGTGACACGTATATGTGTTTCTTTATGCGCGACGAAAGATTCGTATTTCTTTATCAAATATTCTTTTTCTAAAATAGTTCTAATTAGGTCTGATGCCTGATTGGCACGCTCATTGTTGCTGCTTTTACAGGCATTTAAAAACAAGTGATAACGAAAAGGCAAATGATGAAATTCCGGTATCGTTATGTTAAGTTTACTTGCATCTAAAGTCTTTAAATTACAGGTAAAAAGACCAAATTGCTTTGCCGCTTCAAATGCATGATTTGCCGAAGAAACAGTATCTGTTGTGAATGAGTTTTCGATATAGTCAAACACCCGGTAGAATCCTTCATTGACATTAAGTAAAGTGTTACCATCACTAGTAGTATGAAGACGAGCAATGAGATAATCGGGATGATTATATTTAAAATGATTTAGAATCAGCCTGAGATTTGCATCAATATCTTCAGGATGTGCAAATACATTTTGGTTTACACGTTGTAAAATAACTGTATGGATTCCGTAACAAACTTTCCATGTTTGATTGATTAAGCCTGAACTAAGCGGATAAGCCTGTGCATTTGAAGTCCACTGATACGCAGTTGCAATACGGGCAAATAAGTCGGCTGTCATACAGGAAAGATAATCCTCTTTTATAAAAAAAAAGACCGCCTCAACCATTCTCCTTCTTCATTCTCTTCATCATAGTCACCGGGTTTGCTCTGAGAGCGATACGGATTCATGAATGAAGCAGCCGGCATGTCTTTCACACGGGCAGTGAAAGGAAGGATTAGGCTGAAACGGTCTCCCGTGATCCGGGATTACTCCCGGGGCTTTCACGATTTCCTGTTTCAACACAAATATATATAGTGCTTATACGAGTAATAAATGACTGTGATCAGAAGGAAAGATGACTCAAAGAATATTTTCCAATATTATCTGCCGGTACGAAAACGTAGGTACATGTCGTGCATCACCTGCATATGCGGAGCTGTTAAGACAGCAAGTCCGATGAATACATATACAAGCATTGTATGATGATTGATAAACATAAATCCTGCGGCGCCGGCAAGACCAATACCTACCATTGCTAGTGTGCTGTAGAAAAGAATCTGTGCTGTAATTTGTTTGTTGTTGAATTTATTTTGCTTTTGTAAAAAGCGAAGAATATTTTGCAGAGAGAGGAGTGAGTGCCAAATGATGAAATAAAATGTAAACGCCATCATCATAGGCAGAAAATAAAGTATAGGCAGGATAATCGCAAGGTGAACTAGAAATATACCCGAGTCGTGTGTATTGATCTCGTGCTTATAGAAATAAATAAAAGTTATGATGAAAAAGTGAAGCACAATTAATCCCAATATTATATATCTGTTTTGAGCAACCCATTGAATTAGGTTTGCCGCATTTCTTCCTGAAGGAAATAAATTGAAAAGGGGAATCAACGAATCGAAATGATGTAACAGAATGAATCCGAGTATCAGAAGACCGTAACTAATGACAAATAGTTTTCCAATGGTTGTTTCGGTTTTGAAACGATGTAAGTCTGTTTCTCCGAAATGATAGGCGGCAATTAATACAAAGAATATATTTCCCCACAAAGGGAATAGCCAGAAGAACAATCCAAATAACCCAAGGCGAAGGAGGTAAACAAAGAGAAAACGGATGGTTGAAAATCTTTTTCTTTCATCTGTTCCGGCAGAAGACGCCACCATGAGATCGGCTGCACCGTGGGGAATCCCTAATACCAGAATTCCTGCCAGGAATAGGTAGACCTGATTTTCTTCAGTAAAAAAAACCGGAAGCTGTTTTTGAAGCAACAGCATTAAAGCTCCGATAGCCATAAGGATATAGCGCATCTTTCGTATAAGTTTAATGAAACAAACAAGCCGGAATTAATCCGGCTTGTTTGTACTAAAATTTGAAAGATTAAGCAGTTTTTTCAGACTGTGCCAGTGAGTAGATCACAAGTCCGAAACCGATTTTGTTTACAGCATCACCGATGTTGTAAACAATGTCCATTGCATGCTGAGCAGCAGCAACATCATCTACAAGCACCATACCGAATAATCCGCCGGGAGTACCGAGAATATATCCCAAAGGATAGATAGCCCAGCCTACCAGTACGAACCAACCCAGTGTTTTGTTTGCTTTTGCTACAGCAGGAGATGCTGCAGTTGCGAGTTTCGCCACTTCACCAAACCATACCAGGTAAACGATGTAGAAGTAAGCAAGACCGCTGATTACACCCCAAAGAACACTTTGGTCTTTGTAAATGGTTTCTCCGAAATAACCTGTTACGAGCATCACCACAGAAGCAAAGATCAGCTGCCACAGCAAAGCGATTTTAGCACCTGCTTTTTTCGTGATCAGGTAAAACTCCACACACATAAGAGGTACAGTCAGTAACCAGTCAACATAGCGGAAGAATGTTGGCGACTGACCCGTTTCCAGGTTGTAACCGCGCATGTAATAATAGTGTACGGCGGCAATAAATGTAATCAGCCCCGACACTAGAATTGAAGTGCGCCACTTCTTCTCCGTGTTGCCCAGTTCAAAAAAGAAAAATACAGACGCAGCCATCATTGCCATCGTACCTATAAAGAAGGTAAAGGCAACATAGTTGTCGTTGGCAATTGGCATTGCCTCTAGTAAATGCATGTTCATACGACGTGGTTTTGGTTAAAAAATATATTGAGTAAAAAAATCAAAAAAGAATAAAAGCAAGCAGCATGATTCTTTCCTAAATTTTACATATAAGGTATAAAAAGGTTGTTTAACTAAAAAATAAATTTTTTCAACAATATTTCAATGATCACAAAATGACATATGACAAAAAATTAACATATGAGAATTAAAATTGAATTATCCTGAATTGTGTCACTATTTAGGTGTTTATATATTCTGAAAAACTTGTTTTTACTGCATCAATAATCTTTTTTAAAATAATAAATTATATGAAATCTAGTTTTTACATCCTAGTTGCAAAAAATAAAGTTGACTGTTCTGATGTATGTATTGCCATCAACTAATTAAAAAATCTGTTGGTCGGCTGACAGACATCATTTTTTCTAACCAGGATATAGCGGCAATTTTATTAAAGGTGAATTAATGATGATGTATTGCATCTAAACTAAAAATTCATAAAAGATCTAATGCAACACCCGAACCGAATTGCCGAAATCTACGGATACCTTGTATGTCTTGTAGCTGTTATCAGTTTTATCATAACAACAGGCGGTCTTATTCAGGCCCTTATTGATGCGGGACATCCTTTGCAGTCTAAGGAAGTAGCTTATCAAACAAGCACTCTGGTAAGCTTTGACAGTTATCTTCTTGAAAAGAGGCAACGAACGGGAATGGATACTGTTCAAAAAGCAATAGTGAATGATACTTTAACTATGCGTAACATGTACGAAGCTGAAAGAAATGATCTGATTCAAAAAGTCAATCACCGCATCAGAAGAGATGTTATTGTGAACACTTCACTTTTGTTATTGACTGTACTGCTTTTTGTCTTTCACTGGAACTGGCTTAGAAGAATAACTAAAACCGGGAAACAAGTTTGAGTTGTATCAAGGATGTTTCAGGTTATTCCAATTAAATTTAATTAGCTCATATGGCACTCACGAATGAACAGTTAGCCGGGGAAGAAATTCTGCAACTTGAAAATGCAGCAGGCAATGTATGTATAACGGTAATTATACCCACACATCGTTTATCACCTGATCGACGAGCAGATAGATTAACCTTAAAGCGTGCTGTAGAACAGGCAATCGATCAGCTTCGATATAAGTATGATTCTGAGTTGCTTTCCCGATCGTTATCAGCAGACCTCAAACAGCTTGCGGCTGAAGCTGATTTGTTACATAATTATGATGGTTTGGGTCTTTATGTTTCAACCGGAATCAAAAAAATAATCCGTTTCCCATTTCAGGTAACAGGAAAAGCTTTGGTAAGCGATCACTTTGACTTGCGGGATCTCTGGTATAAGATTCAGTTGTCTTCTACTTATTACGTGTTGCTCGTTACAGAGAACAGTGTAAAATTTTGGCAGGGACATTCAGATCATCTCGAACAGATAGTTGATGAAAATATTCCCGAAAGATATTATGATGAATACATTTATGAGCACCCAAGTCGCAGCACCTCCTATGCGGGATATGCCCATGTGAAAAATTTTGAGAAAGACTCGGGTGTCATTCAGGAACATCGTATTAAAGCATTTTTGAGACACATAGATCATTCGATCCGAAAATATATCATTGGTGACCAGTCGCTTATTTTACTAGCTCCTCCTAAAACAATCAGTTGGTACAGGGAGGTGTCAAGAAAAATGCCCGGGCTTACAAGTGCGATTGAAGGCAACTATGCTTATTTAAATGAGTCTGAAATTGCTTCATTGGTATGGCCGCTTGTGTATCAACACTATCAAAAAGAGTTTGAAAAAGAAATTGAAAAAGCCAATGAGTTGTCGGGAAATCATCGGGCTGTTTTTGGTATTGAAGCCTGCTGGCGAGCAGCTGTCGACGGTAATGCATATAAGCTGCTTGTGGAAAAAGATTATCAGCTAATGGGTTATGCGCTAAAAAACGGGAGACGATTATCTCTCACTCCTCCTTCATTGCCTCACGTTAATATCCCTGATGCAGTTCATGAATTGATAGCCCTTGTTAAATCCAAAAAAGGTAAAATAATTTTTGGGGAAAATAATTCACTCAGTAACTACGGGCATCTTGCTTTATTGACCCGATACTGATAACAATAGTTGGTATTTATATGGTTCATAATTTTATTTTTCATTGATATAAGTCATTTTATTTCCTTTTATATCGTATTAAATTTGTTTTATGTTATTTCGGGATTGATCGTTGGGACAGGAGGACAGATATAGCTGTTTAAAAGACAGTAAACTGACTGACCGGAACGCAGAAAAAAAACTGTTACTCCCATCAGGATGGTTGCCGAGATAGGCAGGAGGCTGCAGAATATGCTTTGTAAAAGACGCTATACACTGCATCAACCGATTTACGGAGCGGGTTAAAAGACTTGCTCCGTTTTTTTTGTTCGTCATTAGTTGTTCGTTTTTCATCCCGCAGCCCATGGTTTAAACCATGGGCTGCGGGATACGGTTTAAACCATGGGCTGCGGTTAACGCAAAACATGTTGATAAATGAAAAAACGGATAATGAAAATATCATAGATTGAGCGCATCATTATCATTACCTAATTGCATAAAAAAAGAACCGGCAGACGCCGGTTCCCGGATAAAGCAGTTTTATACCCTTTTGCAAGCACGTTTGTCTGCTTTAATCCTCGCGACACCGGAATTAAATCCATTGTGCCGACTGATGTAAAAGTATATTTTGAATGAAGCGAAATAAATGTCCGACGTTGCTTTTTTCATTGATACTGCTCATAATCAAAAGAACGCGGGGAAAGATGAAATTTAAAACTGAAGCTGATTAAGTGTGTTTAAATAAGAAAGCATCATCATACTTGCTATAAAAGAGTAAATCCATTTCGATTTATTTATTTGCATAGTATGTTGACGATTGATTTTCTTTTTTCAATAAGTTAACTATTGTCTGATATATTCTCCAGGCTTGTAGGTGCTGATACTGTGTTTTTTCACATCTTTCCGGTAAAACCAAACTTCTTTAAATTGTCCGGTGGCGAAACTTTTTAGTTCTCCTGCAAAAAAAGGAGACAAAGGGTCTGCGTTATTACCTCCGACAAGCAACGATTTTGCACGTATTTTTTCTCCGAATTCAACGGCGCATACAAAACTGTTTCCACTTACGCCATATCTTTTCTTTGTTCCTGAAAATGTACGGCTGTTAAAAGAAGGAAGCATGCCCCACAAAGCAGATGCGTATGGTACAGGAAGGCTAAGCAGGGAATCGCTGTAAGATTTAGAACCAGAAGAAGCTGGTCGCTGCAAACGATTCGCGGAGCCCCAGCTTGTTTGCCATTTTCCGTATTGTTTTTCTAAGTATCGTGTTGCTTGCAATAGTGGCATTAACATCTGCTGACTAGGACTTTCTTTGCAAAAACGATTTATAGTTTGTACCTGATCTTCTTCGTTTGTGTTAATATAAACACGACGTAATTGCGGACCAAGAAGTTCTGCCCAGTGTATGGCTAGGTTTTGTGCGACAGAGGTATCAGAGGCTTTCATGTTCCAGTTACGCAGATAATGAACAGGCAGAGCAAGTTGGTTTTTTAATGTATCCGTTGAATTCAGCTCGTCGAATGCCTTTAATAAGGCAGGTATCATCACTTCAAAAGCAGAAAGACGAGCATCATAGCCGGCAGTGATCATTTCATCAAGTGTAAATTTTTCTTTTTCACTCAGTACCCTGATGGCATTCACTCCTCTGAAATTTTCACCATCAGGCGCCGAATATGTTGGGTAATCATTTTTATTTGGACTGTAAGTGTCACAGCAGGTAAAAGGGGTTGAATTACAGTTTTGTATCCATCCGTTTGCCGGATTTTTCACATTTATTAGTTCGTTCAGTTTGTGAAGTCCCTGCCATTCAGTTTCAGATCTTGTACCATCGACAGGATTATTCCAATTATAATTTAGAGATCTCTTAGGTACAAAGTTGCCGTGCCAGTATGCAATATTTCCCTGTCTATCGGCATAAACAGTATTGTTGGAAGCGTTTGCGCAAAGGGCCATTGTTTGTTCGAAAGTTTTTAAGTCTGTTGCTTTGGTTCTAAGCCAGCTTTGTATGAGACCTTTAATATCACGGTTATTCGAGCGAACGCTAATCGGTTTGCCTTCCCTTCGACTCATAATCGGTCCATGGTGTGTGAAGTACGTTGTGAAGATTTTTTGATTAGCCTTGCCGGACTTGTTCAGGAATTTTATTAAGACTTTCTTTTCTACTACAGGCATCCATTTGTTATTGTATAGATACTCATAACCGTTTTCTGATTTGCGAATACTTTCGTAATATAAGTCGCTTACATCAACGTTGTTGCTTGTATGCATCCACCCGCAATAATCATTAAATCCCTGGTAGATAAAGAATTGTCCCCAGGTAACGGCACCGTATACGCGAAGACCTTCATCGCTGGTTATCTGTACTTCCGGTCTGAAATAAAAAGTAGTATGAGGATTGATATAGAGCATAGCTTTTGAGGATACGGATTTTGCCGGAGCAATGGCAAATCCGTTTGATCCATCCTGATCCTCTTTCAACGGTTGTGTAGCTGCTATTATCTGCTCTTGAGAAAATGAGTAAGACGCCAACAAAGGTTCCGGAATTTGATAAAATTTAGCCAGTTCAGACTCGGTGACATCTCCTGTGCTGATAGCGCCGATGCTACCGTCTGTCCATAGCAGGG
>JAULVS010000117.1:0-1627 GCA_032110905.1 Chitinophagaceae bacterium
AAGAAATGGTAAAAGAACAAAAGCTGCTGCTCGATTTGGCGGTAGCGGGAGCTGATGCCGGCATCTGGGATTGGAACATGATGCAAAATAAAATTGTGTATTCTGAAGGCTGGGAGAAGCAAATGGGTTTCGGGGAAGATAAAAACTGGATGGACCGTGTGCATCCGGAAGACAAGGCCTATGTGATGGATCAGCTATATACACACATCACCGGAGTTTCTGAAAACTACAATGCAGAGTTTAGAATCAAAAACACAAACAACGAGTATGTATTTGTGCTCGACAGGGGACGCGTTATTTCACATACAATTTCGGGAAAACCCGAACGCATGATTGGTGTATCTATCAATATCAATGATATAAAAAAGACAGAGGAAAACCTGCGTCAGTCGGAAGCACAACTGCATGCAATCATTGAAGCGTCGGGGGTTTCTTTATGGGAATGGTATGTTGCGGAAGATCGCGTTGAGTCCGGAGATGATTTCGCCCGTTTATTCGGGTATAAAAACATGGCAGAAATGCCGGAGAAATACTCTCAACAATTTGAACTTGTACACCCTGATGATCGGACAAAAATACAAAGACAGATCGAAGAACATTTCGCTGGAAAAACTCCGGGATTTGATCTGGAGTACAGGGCAATGCACATTGACACGAAAGAGTATAGTTGGGTAAACGCTAAAGGATCTGTGATTAAAAGAGATTCGGAAGGAAAGCCTTTGAAGACTGCAGGGTTTATTTTTGATATCCAGCAAAGAAAAGAAGCCGAGGATGCTCTGGCCAAAGCAAAGGATCTTGCTGAGGCTTCTGTTCGCGCCAAGCGGATGTTCCTGGCAAATATGAGCCATGAAATCCGAACGCCCCTTCATGCCATTATGGGAATCAGCGATCAGCTGATAGCGATGAAACTTCCGCCAGCACAAAACGAAAAAGTACACATCATCAGCGATTCTGCAACATCTCTACTTGGAATTATCAACGATGTAATTGAACTATCGCGCATAGAAGAAGGACGCTTTAAAATTCATCCTGTACCTTTTTATTACAGACACCTGGTTAAAAATGCTTTTTTGTTATTCAAGTCAACTGCGGAAAAAAAAGGATTGGCCTATGAGCTGGAGATAGATCAGGAGCTTAATCGTTTGGTGATGGGAGATCCGACACGCATCAGACAAATTCTATTAAATCTGCTTAGTAATGCGGTAAAATTCACAGAACAAGGCAAAGTAAAATTATCCTGCTTTTTAAAGAGAAAAGAAGAAGGTCGTGAATACATTGGTATTGTTTGCAGCGATACAGGAATTGGTATGAGCGATGAAATGAAACAGCGTCTTTTCGTTGACTTTTCACAGGAGGATGAAAGTTTTCAGCGTAAATACGGCGGAAGCGGCCTTGGTCTTGCCATCACCAACGAGCTGATCAAATTAATGAACGGAATGATTGAAATTGAAAGTGAAAAAAACAAAGGCACAACGGTTACTGTTTATCTACCGTACCAGGAAGCGAAAGAAGCTCAACCCCTAGTACCGGAACAAAAGGAAATTGATTTATCTATTCTGAAACAAAAAAGAATACTGGTAGCAGAGGACAATCAGTTTAACCGCCTTTTGCTCGAGATGATTTTCCA
>JAULVS010000118.1:0-4491 GCA_032110905.1 Chitinophagaceae bacterium
TTCAAAGGTATTACACGAAGCAGAAATTCTGGAAGGATCCGTACGAAATACCGGTTTGCATGCTGCAGGTATCATCATCGCACCAAAAGACCTGACAGAATTGATTCCGGTTTGTAAATCTAAAGACTCGGAACTACTCGTTACCCAGATAGAAGGAAATATTATTGAAGATGCGGGTGTAATTAAGATGGACTTCCTGGGCTTGAAAACACTCACCATCATCAAAAATGCATTGCAGCTGATCAAAGAAAACCATAACGTGGAAATTGACATTGATCTGATACCTCTTGATGATGCAAAGACATTCGAACTGTATCAACGGGCTGACACAATTGCTACATTTCAGTTTGAAAGTCCGGGTATGCAGAAGTATTTAAAGGAATTGAAGCCGGATCAGTTTGCCGATCTGATTGCAATGAACGCACTGTACAGACCCGGCCCTATGTCGTACATCCCAAACTACATCGACAGAAAACATGGGAAGGAAGCGATCACCTTTGATCTGCCTGCTATGGAAGAACACCTGAAAGAAACTTATGGTATTACCGTTTATCAGGAACAAGTGATGTTGCTGGCACAAAAACTTGCCGGATTCAGCAAAGGAGATGCGGATGTACTTAGAAAGGCGATGGGTAAAAAAGACCGTGCTACACTTGATAAACGTAAAAGTCAGTTTATTGACGGAGCTAAATCGAAAGGTCATCCGGAAGACAAACTTTTAAAAATCTGGACAGACTGGGAGTCGTTTGCCGAATATGCTTTCAATAAATCACACTCCACCTGCTATGCGTTTGTTGCATATCAGACGGCCTATCTGAAAGCACATTACCCGGGAGAATACATGAGTGCTGTTCTCAACAACGCCGGTAGCATTGAAAAAATAACTTTCTTCATGGAAGAATGCAGAAGGATGGGATTAAAAGTACTTGGCCCCGACATCAATGAATCGCAGTCCGGATTTGCGGTAAACAGAGAAGGCGTTATCAGACTTGGTCTTGGAGGTTTAAAAGGTGTTGGAGAAAATGCTGTAGAATCAATTGTTGAAGAGCGAAAGAAAAACGGATCTTTTAAAGATATTTTCGACTTTATTAAACGAATCAACCAGCGTGCTGCGAATAAAAGATCGCTGGAAAACCTCGTTTATGCCGGTGCATTTGATTGCTTTAAAGATTTGCACCGTGCGCAGTATTTTCATATACAAGCCGGAGAAATGCATTCAGGACTTGAGCGTATCATTAGTTTTGGCAACAGGTATCAGGCGAATCAATCTCAAAACACAAATACATTATTCGGAGAATCTATGATGATGGAAGTACCTGCTCCGAAAATACCGAATTGTGAAATGTGGACACTGACGGAAACACTCAACCATGAAAAAGAAATTACAGGGATGTTTATCAGTGGCCATCCGCTGGATCACTTTCGTTTTGAACTAATCCATTACCGCATCACCCCTATTGCCGACTTCAATGAATTCAAAGATGCAATTCAAATACAGAAAAATCCATTTACCCCATTCAGGCTGGCAGGACTAATAACCGATACGCAACACCGCATCACCAAAAACGGAAAACAGTTTGGCATCTTCACCATTGAAGATTACAACGGAAAAACGGAAATGGCAGTTTTCGGTGAGGACTATGTAAAATTCAAAGAACACTTCAGTAACGGTGCGGTTGTCTTCGTGATGGGCGCC
This sequence comes from Chitinophagaceae bacterium, assembly GCA_032110905.1. Classification (GTDB taxonomy): domain Bacteria; phylum Bacteroidota; class Bacteroidia; order Chitinophagales; family Chitinophagaceae; genus Lacibacter. Next base: position 1,697 of record JAULVS010000118.1, read on the forward strand.
TTTAAAAACAGATGGAATAAAGAAGGAGAATATGAGTTTAAACTGGAAAAAGTTTTCTTGTTGGAAACCATCAAAAAAATAATGACCAAAAAGGTTGTCATTAAAATTGAACCAAGGTTTGTAACAGAAGAACTCATTTCATTTCTTGAGAAAAACATCAAAAAAAATCCGGGTAAGACCGCCCTTCAGGTTGAATTATTTGATCCTGCCGACTCATGGAAAATCAGTTTATTCAGTTCAGAAAAAGGAATTGAGATAAATGACGAGCTCACAGATCATCTGCTGAACAGTCCTGAGCTGGAGGTTGTCGTTCAGATTATATAAACTATGTAATTATGACTACCTGTCAAACTACTTTCTGGCAGTTCTGACGAAAAAGATGTAAACAGATGTGGATAATGACAAAACTACAGATACAGTCGTTTGGAGTTAAATTTGCATTCTAAAATAAAAAATACTTAATAAATATGGCACTTCAATTCACAGATGCAAATTTCGAGACAGATGTTCTCAAATCAGATAAACTGACAGTTGTTGACTTTTGGGCTGAGTGGTGCGGTCCCTGCCGTGCAATTGGTCCGGTAATCGACGAGTTATCGAAAGAGTACACAGGAAAAGTTAATGTAGGCAAGGTAAACGTAGACGAAAATCCGCAGGTAAGTATGAATTTTGGTATTACATCCATCCCGGCGATTCTTTTTATTAAAGGAGGTGAGGTTGTTGACAAACTGGTAGGTGCACAACCCAAAGCGAATTTTGTAAAGAAAATTGAACAGCATATCTAATCATCGTCAACCAATAATATTTAGTCGAATCCCGCTTCTTCAGCGGGATTTTTTTATAGTTGTACACAGGATGTCTACATATTTGTTTTCCATATGTTCTTAAGGATTAATTGTTATATTTTCGACTGAATATAAATTGATTGAATGGCAGCGAACATCCCAAAAGAAACAAAGTTCATCTCTGATCATACAGAAGGCGCTGTCTATTTAGATCCAATTAAAAATCATCATTTATTTATAGCTACCCGTCGTCATCAAGAAAATGAAATCATTTGTTGTTTTACTGCCAGAGAAACATTTGCTTCCCCAAGTAGGTATACGGTACAGGCAGGCGAAAAAAAACATATTCTCCTTGCTCCTCAACACCTGCAATACATCAATCACAGTTGTAGCCCAAATGCCTTTTTTGATGTGGACCTGTTTCAGCTGATTGCATTAAGAGAAATTGAAGAAGGCGAAGAAATCACATTTTTCTACCCTTCTTCCGAATGGGAAATGTCTGAAACATTTACTTGTAATTGCGGTAAAAACAATTGCCTGGAAAGAATCAGCGGAGCAGTTAATATACCAAAACCAATCATCAACAAATACCGATTGACTCAGTTTATTCAATTAAAATTGAATGCAGATCATTCAGTATAGTTACTAACTTTAATTATGCAAACTAACCCATTGCATTTAACCGCTCCGCCGGATCAGCCGTATTTTATATGGGTGCTGGCTCCGTATCTCCAAACGGAAGATCCAAACATCGACTACTATTACGATTTTTCTCAAAGCATTCTCGAGTATGAAAAAGTATTTGCCAACTTACAACTAGAATGGAAATGGCAACCTGTTACACTTGATAACTACCAGTCTGTGATAGAAGGGATCATTGAACAGTCGTCCGGACAAATTCCATTGATATTGAACTTATGTGATGGAGACGAAGTGAATGGCACACCAGGAGTAAGCGTGATCCATTATCTGAAAAAGAAAAAACTTATTTATACAGGCGCGGACCCTTATTTCTATGATATCACCACGTCTAAAATATTGATGAAAGAGGTGTTCGATAGTGAAGGAATCCCTCATGCTGTCTGGAAACCAATTCACCACAAAGACCAGAATATTAAAAACATTTGCAAAGAAGTAGGAACACCCCTTATTGTGAAACCGGCAGTGAGCGGAGGAAGTATGGGACTAGGAACTGAAAATGTTGTGAAGAATACACAGGAATTAATTTTCCTCGTTAATAAACTATTTGAGGGATACCGAGGATGGGATTTTAGTTTCGGCGGACTAGTTGCCGAGCAATTTATAAAAGGACCGGAATACACGGTATTTATCAGCGGCTCCTACTCTTCTCCCAGAAACAAAAAAATTTACACCCCGGTTGAAAGAATATTTCATGATGACTTACCGGATACCGAAAAATTTCTTTCCTTCGACCGACTCTGGGAAACATACGAAAAAGAAAAGCCGGCACATGAAGACGAAGATTTCTATCAGTACAAATCAGCGCCTGAGAATTTACAAAAAGCATTGATGGATATCAGCTGGAAAGCTTATAGCGCATTAAAAGGAACAGGCTATGGCAGGGTCGACCTTCGGATTGATCAAGAAACAGGTGTTATATATGTGCTTGAAGTAAATGCCCAGTGTGGGCTTAGTGAAGATGAAAACTTCACCTCCATTGGTGCCATTGCCCGACTGGGCAACCATCCTTATGAAGAAATGATTGGTCATATTCTTAAAGATGCCTTACAGAGACACAGAACACGCAAGGGAAAATCTCTTGCGATAAAAGGAGGTGTGAAAACGATATGAAGATCTGTGTATTACAGCCCGACTATTCCACATCAGGTGTAGATTATCAGCATTATGATCCTCCGAGAAATCTTTCATCCCTTTTGCCCGACTGCGAAGTGGATCATGTATTGCTGAATAAGCTTACAACGTACAAACAACTGCTTGCTCTCAGTAGAAAAAAATATGATTGTTTTGTCAATTTATGTGAAGGATATC
>JAULVS010000119.1:0-14767 GCA_032110905.1 Chitinophagaceae bacterium
CTTCTGCTGTTTTTCATACCATTCAACAGCTTCTGTATATTCCTTTTCTACCAATGGGTGAAAAGAAACTATATATTTCATCAGTGTAGCAATTGTTGTTTTTCAGTGGTTAATGGAATGTGTTAAACATTCTAGGTACGGGTAGCGAGCTAAAAAAGAAATTTGTTATCTAATTTTTTGGTGCTTCATTAATATATTTTGGGCTGAGGTTTCCAGATCAGCGATAGAGATCTTGTTCACGGTGCCATTTTCCATCTCATTCATTCTTTTGCTCATTTCATTTTGATATGTTCGTTCATCAGAATATTCTTCTCCTATCGCCATGATTTTCACAACCTGCAGGACTTCTTTTTTTTGATTTGCATTCATGCGTGAGAGGTAATAATTAATATTTTCTTGTAAAATCTGATCATTGGTCATGCCAAAATGATTTATTCAAATTTACAAATAAAATGAGGAGGTAAGAATGGATTCTCCCTTAAAAGTTCAGGAGTTTTCCGAAATACTCATCAATAGTATAAATTGGATCAGCATTAAGAATCCAAATTGTTTTCCGCTTACCTTTGCCACTCTAAAAAAATTGTTATGGCAAATACTTCCGACATCAGCCGGGGCATGATCATTAAAATTGACAACAACCTGTATAAAGTCATTGAATTCGGCGAAAACAAAACGGCACGTGCTGCTGCCAAAGTTTGGGCAAAATTGAAAGGGGTGGACAACAGCCGCACCATCGAACAAACATGGAACAGTGGCGACAACATCTATCCCGTAAGAGTAGAACGCAAGGATTTTCAGTTCTTATATAAGGATGATACCGGGTATAATTTCATGAACAATGAAACATTTGAGCAAATCACGGTAGAAGAGTCGCTGATAGACGCCCCCCAGTTTCTGAAAGAAGGGGATGCTGTATCTGCTCTGATCAATACAGAAACCGAATTGCCTATGAGTGTGGAGCTTCCTGATAAAATTGTGGTGAAGGTAACTTACAGCGAACCAGGTGTAAAAGGTGATACAGCAACACGTACTTTGAAGCCGGCCCAGGTTGAGACAGGGGCAACAGTAATGGTGCCTTTGTTTGTGAATGAAGGAGAGATGATTCGCATTAATACCAAGACCGGAGACTACGTTGAACGTGTGAAAGAATAATCTTTATCTGTTTTATAATTTGCCCGTTTTTCAACAAAAACGGGCTTTTTTTTATGTTTTTCCGCCATTTTTCATCAAAAATCATCAAAAAAGCCATTTTCTCACATAGTTTCTTACCTTCGCTCCCCAATCATTTTAAACCCCCAAAAAACCAACAATATGGACTTTAAACAAATTCAGGAACTGATCAAAATGGTCAATAAATCCAACCTGAGTGAAGTGAGTATTGAAGAAAAAGAATTCAAAATTACAATCAGGCAAAAGGATGAAATCATTCAGACAGTTGCCGCAGCTCCTTTAGCAGCAATTCCGGTTGCCGCTCCTGCACCTGTTGCTCAAGCTGCACCGGCTGCAGCACAGGCAGCACCTAAAGCCGCGGATGACACATCAAAATACATCGCAATCAAGAGCCCGATGATTGGCACATTCTACCGCAGGCCTGCACCAGACAAACCATTGTTTGCAGAAGTGGGGGATGATGTAACTCCGGGTAAAACAGTCTGCATCATCGAAGCGATGAAATTGTTCAATGAAATTGAAAGTGAAATTAAAGGAAAGATAGTGAAGGTATTGGTTGAGGATCAAAGTCCCGTTGAATACGATCAACCTCTATTTTTAGTTGATCCGAGCTAATTATCACATTATCTCATTTTCAAATTATCACATTAACACATGTTCAAAAAAATACTAATCGCCAATCGCGGTGAAATAGCCCTTCGTATTATTCGCACTTGTCGTGAAATGGGCATTAAAACAGTTGCTGTTTATTCTACGGCAGATCGCGAGAGTTTGCATGTAAAGTTTGCCGATGAAGCAGTTTGTATTGGTAAACCATCAGGAGTGGATTCATATCTGAACATCCCTCATCTGATTGCCGCAGCTGAAATTACCAATGCAGATGCCATTCACCCGGGTTATGGATTCCTTGCTGAAAATGCTCGCTTTGCAGAAATTTGCGGACAAACAGGCATCAAATTTATCGGTCCCACTCCCGATCAGATACGTTCGATGGGAGATAAGATCACGGCAAAAGAAACCATGATTCGTGCCGGCGTACCTGTGGTGCCCGGAGGTGAAGGTTTGCTTCAAAGTGTTGAAGATGCTAAAAAAATTGCTAAAGAGATCGGTTATCCGGTGATTCTGAAAGCGACTGCTGGTGGCGGGGGAAAAGGTATGCGCGTTGTATGGAGTGAAGATGAAATTGAACGCAACTACACGATGGCAAAAACGGAAGCGGCGGCAGCGTTCAGAAATGATGGGGTGTATATGGAGAAATTCGTAGAAGAACCTCGTCATATTGAAATACAAGTTGCAGGTGATCGTTTCGGAACTGTATGTCATTTAAGTGAACGTGATTGCTCGATACAGCGTCGTCACCAGAAATTAGTAGAGGAGTCTCCTTCTCCATTTATGACGCCCGAACTTCGCAAAGCCATGGGTGATGCAGCTAAAAAAGCAGCTTCTGCGATCGGTTATGAAAGTGTAGGTACAATTGAATTCCTGGTTGATAAACACCGCAATTTCTATTTCATGGAAATGAATACGCGGATCCAGGTGGAGCATTGCGTAACGGAAGAGGTGACCAATTTTGATTTGATTAAAGAGCAAATATTAATTGCTGCAGGGGAGAAGATTTCAGGTCGTGATTACGAACCAACCATGCATGCAATTGAGTGTCGCATCAACGCGGAAGATCCATATAATGATTTTCGTCCTTCTCCGGGAAAAATTACCGTACTGCATCAGCCTGGTGGCCATGGTATTCGTATCGATAGCCACGTGTATGCAGGGTATGTCATTCCTCCGTATTATGATTCTATGATAGCGAAGATTATTGCCGTAGCACGTACACGTGAAGAAGCGATCAATACGATGAGTCGTGCGCTTAGCGAATATGTGATTGATGGTGTGAAAACAACCATTCCATTCCATCAGCAACTGATGCGCGATGAAAATTTCCGCAATGGTAATTTCACAACCAAGTTTCTGGAAACCTTTAAGATGAAGTAGGAGCGGTTTGCTGTTATTCCTGAGCGTAGCGAAGGATCTTTTCTTGCTTCGCAGTTAGCATTTGTCTTTTCACAGTGACAGTGCCCTTTAACTCATAACGAATAGCTTTCTATAGCTTCTTTCTTTAATCAAATAAAAATAGAAAAGCCATCCTTTTAAGAATGGCTTTTCTATTACAAGATTGAAGATATTAAGCTTCTGCGCCTACTTCAAGGTCGATCTCAGTTTCTTGTCCGTTACCGAAATCGATGCGTGCTTTGTAGCTGCCGAGTTCTTTGATATCGTCGGTAAGATGAATCTTACGGCGATCAATATCATAGCCCTTCTGCTCGCGGATAGCCTTTGCAATCATAACAGTAGTAACGCTTCCGAAAATTTTTCCACTTGTCCCTGTTTTAGCACCAATCTTCACAGGAGACTCTGCCAGTTTAGCAATCACTGATTTGATTTCAGCGAGCATTGCTTCTTCTTTCTTGCGCTTAACTTTCAGACGCTCTTCCAGTTGTTTTAAATTGGAAGGAGAAGCTTCAACTGCAAACTTGTTTGGGATGAGGAAGTTACGGGCGTAGCCGTTTTTTACTTTCACCACCTCGTTTTTACCGCCGAGGTTGTTGACATCCTGAATTAAAATGATATCCATTGTTATTGTTTTAGTTTCCCGTGTCCCAATCCTTGAATTGTGACTGTCATTCCCTCAGAGGGAAATTAGGGAAGGGTGACTAAATAAAAATTCTATTTCAATAAATCTGTTACATAAGGAAGCAGTGCCATTTGACGTGCTTTCTTTACGGCATCAGAAATTTTTCTTTGAAACTTCAAAGAGTTTCCGCTTAGACGACGGGGAAGAAGCTTACCCTGTTCATTGATGAACTTCTTCAGGAATTCAACATCTTTATAATCGATGTAACGGATTCCGTAACGCTTGAAACGGCAATATTTTTTTCTGGGCTTGTCCGTTTTAATCGCCGTCAGGTATTTGATTTCGTTCTTTGCCATGGTTTATCCCTCCGCTTTTTCGTTACCGGATAATACGCCACTTCTCTTTTTTGCATTGTACTCAACGGCGTACTTGTCGAGTGCAGTGTACATGTGACGGAGCACTTGCTCATCACGATAAATTTGTACGTTCAGCTTTGCATTGAAATCGCTTGCTGCTTTGTACTCTACCACCCAGTAAATTCCGGTGGTTTTTTTGTCGATTGGATAGGCCAGTGATTTGAGTCCCCACGGATTGCTATGAACAATCTCGCCACCATTTGCTGTTACCAGGTCGGTGTAGCGTTTTTGTGCTGCTTTGAATTCTTCTTCAGAAAGCACAGGGGTAAAAATCACCATCATTTCGTAACTTTTCATTACTCTTGAGGTTTTAGTTAAAAATTGGGTTTCTCCCAGTGGATCCTTTGCCCCGAAGGGTTCAGGAAATCTGCCAACACAGATTTGGGGCGGCAAAGATAGGGGAATTGGGGGGAAGGGCAAAATGATAAATCAGAGAACGAAAAGTCCGTGAGTCAATAAGTCGGTGAGTTGTTGAGAGGGTAAGTCCGTGAGTCGATAAGTCGGTAAGACCATACGGCGGTAATACCATAAGACCGTAAGACAATCAATTTATGGACTCATGGACTCACGGACTCATGGTCTTGCATTTTCGCAGTCGGCCTTCGCCCGTAACTCGTGATCCGCCCGCTTCGCAGTCGGACTTCGCCCATAACACGTAACTAGATCCTCCAATCTAAGAAATCATTGGGTGTCGGTGAAACGGCTTTGTCCTGTCGAAATTATATCTATATGTAGCGAGTCTTCGGCTAAGGGTTGTGCCAAGACTTAGTGCAATATTGGTCATTTTCGGATTAAAGTCGCCGATCCACTGGATTTCATAATCTTCATATTGTAATTGATCTTGTATAAGTCTTGCTCCTTCCATTATCATAAACGCATCTACCCCCTTTCCTTGAAATTCCGGTATAATCCCAAAAATCAGTCCGTTGAATTTTAAGTTCTTTTTGGTTTTCTTAATCCATAAAAACTTGAGTTTTCCCCACCAGTCGAACCGCCCGTTCAGGTACTTGAACCACTGATTCAGATCAACAATGTTTAGCCAGATGGCAATGGGCTCATCATTGTAGTAAGTGAACCAGCTGATTTTTTCATCCATGATAGGTTTCATCGACTTGAACATCTTGATCACTGTTCGTTCTTCCATTTGTTTCAGTCCACCATGTCCCGCCCATGCTTTATTATATACAGTTGTAAAATCGCTTGCAAACTTTTCGAGTTGGCTTGCTTTAATGTGCATCGCTTTGTAGTGCGGATCTTTCGACAATTCTTCATGCCGGATGTAGAATTTTTCCTGAAGTCGGTCTCTTACTTTCAGAGAATAACAATGCTGGTTGAAAAAAAGCTGAAAACCGTAGTTTTCAAATAGCTGTTGATAGTAAGGCAGATTATAATTCATACAATAGATGGGTTGCTGAAAGCCTTCAACCTGCAACCCCCACCACCGATCTCTTTCTCCGAAATTGATCGGACCATCCATTGCACCCATCCCTTTTTCTGCAAGCCAGTTCTTACACGCATCGAATAAACAATTGGCAGCCTGCTGGTCATTGATGCATTCAAAAAAACCCAAACCGCCAACAGGTACATCATCGCCTTTTGTTTTGTATTTTTTATTCACAAAAGCAGCGACACGGCCGATTGTTTTTCCTTGGTCATTTTTAAGTAAAAATCGAATCACTTCTCCGTGACGAAAAGTTTTGTTTTTCTTTGGGTCGAAAACCTCCAGAATGTCTTTGTCCAAAGGACGAATCCAGTTCGGATCATCTTTATAAATACTCAACGGCAGGTGTAAAAATTCACCGGCTGAAACTTTATCTTTTACTTCAATCAATTGTAATTTTCCTGACATAACATTCAAAATTAACACAATTGTTAATCCCATGCCTGGTCATCATCCTGCCTGTGAAGCAAAAATGATTATAGATTATCCATTTTGGAGCTTCTATGTACTGATGAAGAAGCACGAGCCCTCAATAAAAGGTCATTTACAAGGAATCATTTAATTTGCATCTTGCTTCAAAAGAATATCAAATAATTTGAACCGGTCGCAGCATTTACAGCAACTACAATCTACTCCTCATTGGGATATCATCATTATAGGTGGTGGTGCAACCGGTTTGGGTGCGGCAGTTGACGCGGCCGCAAGAGGGTATAAAACATTGCTTCTTGAGAGGGATGATTTTGGCAAGGGAACTTCAAGTCGCTCAACCAAACTCATTCACGGAGGTGTGCGTTATTTGCAGCAAGGAAATATCCGGCTTGTCAGGGATGCATTGAGAGAGAGGGGATTACTGTTGAAAAATGCACCACATATTGCACATCCTCTGAAACTTGTTTTGCCTGCATATCGCTGGTATGAAAAACTATATTATGGGCTCGGACTAAAGCTTTATAATTTTCTTTCTGCCAAATTAAGTTTAGGTACAACCGAACTGCTTTCCGTAAAACGTACGCAGGAATATATTCGCGGGCTTGACGGTAAAAAGTTGAGCGGGGGAGTTGCCTATTACGACGGGCAGTTTGATGATGCAAGATTGTGTGTTACCCTTGCGTTAACCGCCTCTGATGTTGGCGCAACTTTATTGAATCACTGTGCAGTTACAGGTTTGATTAGGGAAGAGGAGAAAGTAAAGGGAGTTCTTATTCATGATTTGCTGAATAATCATACTTATGAAGCCAGAGGGACAATCGTCATCAATGCAACCGGAGTTTTTGTAGATGAAATACTTCGTATGGATGAGGATGGACTGTCGTCAACGATTACGCCTTCTCAGGGGATTCATATTGTAGTGGAGAAAAGGTTTTTTCCAGGAGAGCAGGCTTTGTTTATACCAAGAACAGATGACGGAAGAGTGTTATTTGCCGTGCCATACCACAACAGGGTCATAATTGGTACAACAGACACCGCAGTAGAAAAAATAGAACGTGAGCCAAAACCATTACAGGAAGAAATTGATTTTGTAATTAGTCATTTCAATCGCTATGTTCACAGTGGATTGCAGAGAAAAGATGTGAAGAGTGTATTTGCAGGTCTGCGTCCCTTGGTAAAAATACCCGGAAAGAAAAAAACATCCTTGCTGCCGAGAGACCATACCATCTGGACCTCTAAAGGAGGGATGTTGAACATCAGCGGCGGTAAATGGACCACCTACAGGAAGATGGCACAGGAGCTGATCTTGCGTGCGCATTATGAATCGGGGCTGGCCTATACCAGGTGTCAGACTGAAACGCTTAAGCTGCATGGGTGGATGAAAAGAGTAGATTATACCGATCCCTTATATTACTATGGCAGTGATGCCGCTGCAATCAGATATCTTCAGCACCAGGGCTATTCTCAGTTAATACATCCTGATTTGCCATACACTACTGCGGAAATTATTTGGGCGGTAGGTCATGAGATGGCTATGACTTTAGAGGATGTGCTTGCAAGACGAACCAGGGCCTTATTCCTGGATGCGAAAGCAACACTTGAAGCAGCACCCTATGTAGTTGAAATTATGCGCAAAGAGCTAAATCAGGATCAGCAATGGAAGGAAAGTCAGCTACTGGAATTTGAACAGCTTGCAAAAAATTACTTGTTAGATTAAATCTTGCGGTATCTAACCAAGATTAAATCATCAAACTGAAAAATGGGGAATAAAAGTTCTTAATTTCCATTTCTCCCTTTCGTCTTACCCCCTTACCTTTGCGCCCTGAAATAGCATCCTTTTAAAATTATATTATATGGCCAATACAGGAAAGGTTAAACAGGTAATCGGAGCGGTTGTGGATGTTGTGTTTGACGGTCAGCTCCCTGATATTTACAATGCGCTTGAACTGAAGCGTCCCAATGGAGATGTGCTTGTACTTGAAGTACAACAGCATCTGGGAGAAGACAGTGTACGTACGATCGCGATGGATGGTACAGAAGGACTTGTTCGCGGTATGCAAGTGGTTGATACCGGTAAAAATATCCTTATGCCAACAGGAGAGGGTATCAATGGTCGTTTGTTCAATGTAACCGGAGACCCTATCGATGGTTTGCCTGCAGTGAGCAAGGCAAATGGTCGCCCTATCCACTGCCAGCCTCCTGCTTTTGAAAACCTTACAACAGCATCGGAAGTATTATTTACTGGAATCAAGGTAATTGACCTGATCGAGCCTTATGCAAAAGGAGGAAAGATTGGTCTTTTCGGAGGTGCGGGAGTAGGAAAAACAGTATTAATTCAGGAGTTGATTAATAATATCGCCAAAGGATACGGTGGTTTGTCTGTATTCGCTGGAGTTGGAGAGCGTACACGTGAAGGAAATGATCTGCTTCGCGAAATGATTGAAGCGGGTATTATGAAATACGGTGATGATTTCAAACACAGTATGGAAGAAGGCGGATGGGACCTGAGCAAGGTGGATATGGAAGGCTTGAAAGATTCAAAAGCAACTTTCGTTTTCGGTCAGATGAACGAACCCCCCGGAGCTCGTGCACGTGTGGCATTGAGTGGTCTTACTATCGCTGAATATTTCCGCGATGGTGACGGACAGGGCAAAGGAAAAGATATCCTTTTCTTCGTTGATAATATCTTCCGTTTCACTCAGGCAGGATCTGAGGTATCAGCTTTGCTTGGACGTATGCCATCAGCTGTGGGATATCAGCCTACACTGGCAACGGAAATGGGATTGATGCAAGAGCGTATCACTTCTACGAAGAACGGATCAATTACTTCCGTACAGGCGGTATATGTGCCTGCGGATGACCTTACCGATCCGGCTCCGGCTACTACCTTCGCTCACCTTGATGCAACAACGGTACTCGATCGTAAGATTGCCGATCTGGGTATCTATCCTGCGGTAAACCCTCTCGAATCTACCTCACGTATTCTTACGCCTGCCATTGTAGGAGAAGGACATTACAATTGTGCCAACAGAGTTAAACTCATCTTGCAACGTTATAAAGAATTACAGGATATCATCGCGATCCTTGGTATGGATGAACTGAGTGAAGAAGATAAACTCACTGTATTCCGTGCAAGAAAAGTACAGCGTTTCCTTTCTCAGCCATTCCATGTTGCTGAGGCCTTTACAGGTTTGAAAGGGGTTTTTGTAAGCATCGAGGATACAATCCGCGGGTTTAATATGATTATGGATGGTGAAGTTGATGAATATCCTGAAGCAGCATTCAACCTTGTTGGAACAATTGAAGATGCAATTGAAAAAGGCAAGAAGCTTCTTTCTGCAGCAAAAAGCTAATTTCAAAATTGTCTTGGAACGAATGTTTCGGAGAAGACTCAATTTTAATGTATGAATCTTGAAATATTAACACCGGTCGGTAAAACTTATAGTGGTGAAGTAATGGGTGTTCAACTACCAGGTGTAACAGGTAGTTTTGAAGTGCTCGACAGCCATGCTCCGCTTGTTGCAGCTTTGAAAGCAGGTCGTTTAAAAGTTTTACTTAATAAAACAAGCAACGAAAACTTTAATATTGAAGCTGGTTTTGTGGAGGTGTTGAATAACAAAGTAACGGTAATGGTCGAAGGCAGCAAGCCCGTCTGATTAAAATTGAAAACAAATATTTATAACTCCCGGTTTTAAATCGGGAGTTTTTTTATAGATAAACTTAGTTAAGCTGAGGGTCGATCGGGTACAACGCCATCTGGTTGTAAGGTTCTCCCAGGGTTTGAAGGGCTTTTTTCCAGCATTTTTCTGGATCTGACAAGAAAATAAGTTCGCTGTTGCCTTTGCTAGTTAGCCAGGTGTTATCTTTTATTTCACCATCCAGCTGGCCTTCGCTCCAGCCACTATAGCCAAGATAAAAGCGAATATCATTTTCGTTTAATTTATTTTGAACTATCAGCTCGGTGATCGTATCGATATTACCACCCCAATACAGATTATTTATTAACAGGTGTGATTCCTGCATTAAAGCAGGAATCCTGTGTAGAATATGTAGTGTATTTGTTTGTACTGGTCCGCCATAGTAAACAGGAAAATCAGAATCAGGCAGATCTATAAGAAGATCTGAAACACGCATAGGCAGCAGGCGGTTAATTGCCAAACCGAAGCTGCCTTCTTCATTGTGTTCACAAAGAAGAATGACTGACCTTTGAAAATTCGGATCCTTTAAAAAAGGATCCGCGATCAGAAATGTTCCGTTTGCGGCAGAAATCATTACCGAATGTACGAATCAGATGTTTTGAATAAAAATTTTGATAGCTGTTATAATCACACCTATTTCTAAAGGATCGTTAAAAGGAGGGTATTTTGAATCTTTATTCTTTCTTATAGCAGACCGGTCTTATTTTTGTCTACTTCCAACAAAGCAGAACGGATGAAAAAAATTTTTCCGCTGATTATTGTATTGATCACTTTGTCTCTTTTAGGGATCATATTCATTCAGGTATCCTGGATCCGATCCTCTGCTTTGAAAAGAGAATTATGGTATAAGGAAAGACTTCAGCCAATTATACAGGATGTTGGAGAACAACTATTAGCCGAAATGGAAAAATCGCCTCTTTCATTGGAAAAGCCATTTGATTTCGGTAATGCAAAAGATTTCGGCGATTTGCGGCTTCACAATTATGTTTCAGGATACTTTACCTCTTATGAAATAAAAGAGAAGTTTCAGAAGTCTTTTCAAAAAGCTGATATCAGAAATATACATTTTGAATTTGCAGTTGAAACTTTTGGCATAGATCATCACTATACGATAAAGTCTGCAGGTTTTCTTGAGTTAAACAGTGATACATTACATAATATACGATTGTGGTACCCATTGATTCCAAGAGGAGGTAGTCTGAGAGAAAATTTAATTGTCGACGAGGCAATTATATTGGTTATACCGAATATAAAATCAGTTGTCATCAAGGATTTGAACGGCATGATTGCCGGCTCAATATTTTTTACTTTAATAATCATTACTGCTTTTTATTTAACTGTCGGTGCTTTGCTTCGACAGAAAAAACTTAGCGAGATGAAGACAGACTTCATCAATAATATGACTCATGAATTAAAAACACCGCTTGCAACAATTTCACTTGCCATCGATGCGATTCGAACAGACAAAGTTCGAAATGACAATGAACGGTTTCGTTATTTCACGTCAATTATTAAAGATGAAAATCAGCGGATGAACAAGCATGTAGAAACGATACTACAGGCTGCACAGATGGAAAGGCAAGAGGTAAAGCTCGATAAAAAGCTTTTGCATTTGCATGATATTGTCAATAAGGTGATTTCAAATCTGCAATTACAAATTCAGGAAAAAAATGGAAAGGTCGAACTTCATTTGCAGGCAACGAATGATCTTTTAAGTGCCGATGAAAATCATATGACCAACCTGATCAACAATCTTGTTGATAATGCGATAAAATATTCTAAACCCGACTCATTATTCATTAGCATTACAACAAAGAATATTGGACGTGCCGGAATCAGATTCCAGATAGAAGATCATGGTATTGGCATGAATAAAGAAACCCTGTCGAGAGTATTTGAGAAGTTTTTCCGAGCGCATACCGGAAATGTTCACAACGTAAAGGGGTTCGGGTTAGGACTTAGTTACGTGAAAGCAATGACAGAAGCGCATGATGGAAAAATTAAAGCAGATAGTATGCCTGGAAAAGGATCTACTTTTGTTTTAAGCCTTCCTTTAGCCAAAAACATCTCCGGCTAATTTCGTTCTCCCACTTAGGTTTTTACTTACATCTTCTATTGTCTTTTCAGAAGCCGTCTACATTTTTTTTGCAGCGCCGTTCTTCAGTTACAAATTCTGATTAAAAACTTCTTACTAAAGATGTTTAAATCGGTGTTATCCACAGCGAATTCACAGCTATTCACATCTTCTTTTGTTTTTTGATCGATTATTTAGCTGAAACTCATGCCAGTAAAGGCTTTCAGCCTTGTGGATAAAATAATATATCTAACTTTTGTTTCAAAAGTGGGAAAATGTGTTAATTTGTGTCTATAAATGGTAAAAAAATCCTGAAATAGTTCAAATGACTGGTTTTCTCGGAGAATATGAGGTTACGATCGACGCCAAAGGGCGCTTCCTTCTTCCGGCCGGCTTTAAAAAGCAAGTGCCTGAAGAGTGGGGCAACCAATACGTGATCAGCCGGGGGATCGAACCCTGCCTTACCTTATATCCAATGAAAAACTGGGAACCCATATTCTCTAAAATCAGTGAATTGAACGCATTCGACCCTAAGGTAAGACAATTTCAACGCTATTTTTTGAACGGGGCAACAACGGTAGAGCTTGACTCAGCGGGCCGTCTGCTGATACCGCAAAACCTGAAAGCCTATGCTGAATTAGACAAAGATGTCGTTTTGGTGTCGGCGGTTCAGAAAATAGAAATATGGGACAAGAAAAAGTACCAACAGTTCTTTGAAAACTTTTCACCAGAATCCTTCAGTTCTCTTGCTGATGAAGTAATGGTAAAAAAGGAAGGTTGACGCATAATATGACGAAGAAAACCAAGGGTCAGGGTAATGGTTCCGATATGGAGCATCAAACGGAGCCAACTTATCATGTGCCAGTTTTGCTTAAGGAGGCAGTAGATGCGCTGAATGTTAAGCCAGATGGAATTTACATCGATTGTACTTTCGGAGGTGGAGGTCATTCGCGGGAAATCCTGAAAAGGATGGGTCCTTATGGTAGGCTTCTGGCATTTGATCAGGATCCTGATGCAAAACAAAATCTGCCCGAAGATAATCGTGTGATTTTTGTTCCTCACAATTTTCGCTATCTGCTGCGCTTTATGAAATTGCATCAGATTGATCAGGTAGATGGACTTCTTGCAGACCTCGGCGTTTCCAGTCACCAGTTTAACGAACCTGTCAGAGGGTTTTCAACTCGTTTTGACGGTCCGCTCGATATGCGGATGGATCCTGGTTCATCGTTAACTGCTTCAATCATTCTTTCAACTTATTCTCAGGAACAGTTGCAGCAAATTTTCAGCGAATACGGTGAGGTTACCAATTCGCGAACACTTGCAAATGCAATCGTTGCATTTCGTCAGCATCATTCACTTGATACCATTGCGCAGTTTAAAGCAATGCTGCAGGGAGTTGTAAGAGGTAATCCGCATAAATACCTTGCTCAGGTTTTTCAGGCATTACGTATTGAAGTCAACCAGGAGATGGCTGCATTAAAAGAGTTGTTGTATCAGTTGCCTGAAGCAATCAAATCCGGAGGCAGGGCCGCAATCATTTCCTTTCATTCCCTTGAAGATCGTTTGGTGAAACAGTTTTTCAGAGACGGAGAACCTTTGAATGCACCAGAAAATCCGTTTTCGAGAGAAGAAAAGAAAAAACCTTTCTTCCTCATTACCCGCAAGCCAATCGAACCCGGTGAAAACGAACTTAATTCCAATCCAAGATCCAGAAGTGCACGCTTACGCGTTGCTGAAAAATCCTAATCCAATATTCTCATTACCGCATCCTTTGATAATCGGCAGCAATTTTTTTTCGATCATCAATTAATCTGCAAAAAATGGCAGAAAAAGAAACAAAACTGGATGTCAAAAAATGGTTTAGGTATGAATGGATCATCAGAAATGTTCCTTTCTTTTTATTCCTGACACTTTTGGCTATTGTTTACATCGCAAACGGGCACTATGCAGACAATACGATCAGAAAGATCAATAAAACCACCCGTTTATTAAAAGAACAGGAATATGAGTTTAAATCCCTTAACAGTAAACTTATGTTTCAAAATCGTATGACTGAATTGAGCAAAGTGCTAGATACAATTGGACTGCACGAAACAATGGATCAGCCCGTTTTCTTAGCTGATTCAACTGTAAAAAAACCTGGTTGATAGAAGATGGAAATAAAGAAAGACATATTGTGGCGCGTATACTTGGTTTACCTGGGACTGATCTTTTTTGGTTTAATGATCATCGGTAAAGCATTTTATACACAACGTGTTGAAGGAAAATACTGGAGAAGTATGGGCGACAGTCTTCATACTAAAATTATTGATCTGGATGCAGAAAGGGGAACTATTTTCAGTGAAGACGGAAGTATGTTGAGTACGTCCATTCCTCAATTTGATATTTATATGGATTTTGGGGCAGATGGATTAAGAGCAAAGAACGGAGAACGTTTCTTTAAAAATATTGATTCCTTCGCAATCTGTCTTTCTCAGCTTTTTAAGGATAAAAAATCTCAGGATTATACTCGCGATTTGAAAATGGCATATGCCAATAAAGAGCGATACTATTTATTACATAAGAAAGTTTCTTTTGAAGAGTATAAATTATTCCGTGATTTTCCTTTGGCAAAACTGGGGCGAAACAAGAGTGGCATCATCACAGAAGTAAAAACTAAACGCCTGAATCCATATGGTGAATTGGGTTTCAGAACGATAGGGTTATATCGTGAAAATGCACGCCTTGTTGGTTTGGAACGCTCTTACGACAGTTTACTACGTGGAACTTCCGGTAAGCGTCTGGTTCGTTTTGTTGCCGGAGGAGTACTAATGCCGGTAGAAGGATATGAAGTAGAACCTGAAAATGGCTACGATATATACACCACTCTAGATATCAATATACAGGATATTGCTGAGCGTGCATTAA
>JAULVS010000120.1:0-3277 GCA_032110905.1 Chitinophagaceae bacterium
CCCATTTGCTTCTCCCAGCCTTCAGAATACACAATTTTATTTTGCATCATGTTCCAATCCCAGATGCCGGCATCAGCTCCCGCTACCGCCAAATCGAGCAGCAGCTTTTGTTCTTTTACCATTTCTTCCCCTTTCTTTCTTTCTGTAATATCCTCCTCTATGGCAAAAAAACCGGTATGTACACCTTGTTCATTATACAAAGGCTGACAATTGATTTCTATCCAATACTCGGTTCCGTTTTTATGCCGGTTTAAAAGTTCTGCATAGAAGTCTTTTTTATCCCTGAGGGCTTTCGAAAATTCTAAAATGATTTCCTTATTCGTTTTTTCGAATTGCAAAAACTCTCCCGGCTTTCGGCCCTGTACTTCTTCATTCTGATAACCGGTCATATTTGTGAACGACTTGTTCACCCAAGTGATATTTCCGTTTACATCAGTTATAACAACCCCCGAGTTTGTATTTTTTAAAATCTCATCCTGCAATTGCAGCTGTTGTTGTTTTTCCTGCAGCTGATTATATTGACGAACGATGTCTGCTTCCAGTTTTTTCCTTTGTGTGATGAGATTGGAAATAGACATGTATTGTTTGATGTTGACTTGTTCATCATAGATGGGGGTAATGACCATATCCATCCACACAAACTCGCCCGAAACGGAGCGGTTACACACTTCACCCCTCCAGGATTTACCTTGCTTTAACATCCCCCACAGGTCTGCCCAGAAGGCTTCATCGTGTTCGCCTGAATTAAAATCCTGATAGTTTTTACCAATCATGTCATCCTTGGAAAACCCCACCGCGTCCAGGAAAAGGCTATTCACATATTCGATCACGCCCTGTACATCCGTAATACAAATCAAACTACTTGTATCAAGTGCACGAAATATGGCGTTTCTTTCTGAGAGTGTTTCATTAAGAGCTTTTTCTACCTCATGGCGAAGATTTTCCTGCTTGTATCCGTTGATGATACTACCAAACAGGTCGACAAACGGAGAAAGCATCTTTACGTCTTCATCTGAATAACCGGTTGGTTTGTTGGCAAGACCAATAAGCCCAACCATCTGGTCGTTGCCTGTAAATATGGGAATACCTAGAAAAGCATTGAGTGGAGGATGACCTGAAGGTGTGCCACCTCTTCTGTGATCCTGCGGTGCATTGTTCGCAATTACTACCGTACGGTGTTTCATGGCATAACCAAAAAGGGTATCCTGGTTTTTAAATTCAAGTCCGGCAGGTGCATGTTTTTCATAAAAAGACATGGTTTCTTCGTTCCAGGCGATATTAGTGAGTGCATAAGTTTTTAGGTATGGTTGGTTGTTTTCATAAAACACCTCTCCCATAAACCCATATTCGCTTTCGGTAAACCTCAAAAGATCGGCAAGTGCCAGGTTAAAATACTCGTGCCTGTTTTTTTTGTTGAGATACCCTTCATTGATCTGGGAGGTAATTTCCTGAAGTTTTGATTGTTTTCTTTCTTTTGTATTGTCTCTGCCAATTAAGAAATAATTTGAAGATTTCGGGTAATAGCTGATACGCCACACAATGGATAAGATACGACCCGTTTTATCACGAAAAGAAAGCTCGGTTTCATACTCGGTTTGGTCTGTTTCATCAGGGAAAAAATCCAATTGATCTTTAAAAAATTCTGTGCCGGATGTATTTAAAATTGTTTCCTCTGTCAATCCGGTCATTTGCAGAAATTCAGCATTTGCCCACGAAAATTTTTTCGACCGATCCATTATCGCAAACATCACTGAGGAATGATTTAAAAGAAACTCTTGGGTTTGTGAGAGATTTTTCTTTCGAATCTGATCGTCTATATTTCTGGCAACACAAATAATACCGCCGTCTGATGTAAATGATAAGGAGATATCCTGAAAAACCGGTGCGCCGGTTTTGCTTTTACCAATCGTTTCTCCCCGCCAATGTCCTTTTTCAATAAGAAGAGGAAAAATATCATTGTTGATACGCAGAATTTCGGACGGTCCATAAATATGCTGCCATGTTTTACCGATCAACTCTTGCGCATTCTCATATCCGAACATCGACACATGTTCCTGGTTGAGATAATAATATTCTCCTTTTTCGTTGAGTAAGGCAATGCCATCTGTTGACTTGTCGAGAGCCATTAGAATTTTCTCCAGAGGAAAAGGGTGTCGAGGTTCTGTTTGATTCATAAGCTTGATATATGATGCAGGAGGGAAAACTACATAAATTTACTTATTTTTATTATCTAATCTCTTGTTTTTTATCCGCGATATCAATAGACAAACGACAAAATATCGGTTTTTTCAATTCCGTCGTATTAACACTAAGAGAAATACGTATATCTACTGAGACACGAATGATAAAACTGCTGAATTCTCCTAAAAGCAAGGCGATATAGTTTTTTTTTGATGGGAGTGGTTGTACTTTCATATTACTCCAATACTTTGATGACCTTTTGCTTAACCCTCTGATACCGTTTTTTATCTCCAGATATCTATGATGATCACCCTTTCCAATGCCTTTGAAGGATGTTGTATCTTGTAAGCTTCAGAAGCCATTAAATAAGCCCCGTCTTCGGGCGGGGTTTTTTATCTCTCCGTACCATATGCGCAATGTTATAACCTCATTATTTGCCCGATTGCTTTACGCACAGGATTTTGGTGGTTGGTCTTTTTTATCTTCCAACAGAAATTCTTTAAATTGGGAAAAGAAAAAGAGATATTTCGAAAAATACACAGCGCAACAGTCACCCATTACCAAAATGAACAAATCTATTATCAACTACGACCAGATATTTGCGCTATCCAATCAAAATATGGAGCTCGCAAAAAAACTATTAGAGGCTTTTTTGCACGAATTAGAGCCGGTGGTGAACACTTTTAAACCAAACCCTACGGATGAAGACATGGAAGCAATCAGTAAGCTTACACATAAAATCAAACCATCTCTTCAGTTGTTGGAGCTTGATGTGCTCAACCAAAAAATGAATGTTTATAAAATGAAATACCGTGAAGGAACAGCCGCTTCGCGAGCTGAGCTGCCTGCTTTATATCGGGAAATCATTCAGATTTATAAAGACATTGTAGAAGAAATACGGAATTATATCAGTGGTATGGTTGATTAAATCATCATTCAATAAACAGTACGTATAAGTACGTATTCGTTTTGTTTTCTTTATCAATCCAAACCATTTTTGTTACTTTACAGAAATAAAAGTCATCGCTGAAAGCCGTGTTTATCCAGTCAATAATACACAGTTAGACAAGCGTTTACATATGCGTTAATAATTACG
>JAULVS010000121.1:0-27137 GCA_032110905.1 Chitinophagaceae bacterium
GGAAGATGATGGTAAAATGAACGACGAGTGGGCTGTACATCAATTAAAAACAACAGCCAATTTTGCTACCGGTAATAAAATAATATCATTCCTGGTAGGAGGATTGAACTTTCAGGTAGAGCATCATTTGTTTCCCAAGATCTCGCATGTGCACTATCCTGCTATTAGTAAAATCATCCGATCAACTTGTATGGAGTTCAATGTGCCTTATATTGAGTATCCGCGCATGCGCCAGGCATTAGCTTCTCATGTGTCTTTTCTTCGTGATATGGGTCGAAACTGATCTATTTCTTTATCATTTGCGATTATTTTTTATTGATATCTAATTCTTAAAAGAATTTTCACAAAAACTTACGGCTGTTAGTATTTAATCTATATATTTGCCCCTCAAATATCATACCATGCATTTTCAATTTACAGAAGAACAACTGATGATTCAGCAAGCAGCAAGAGATTTTGCACAAAATGAATGTTTGCCGGGAGTAATAGAACGTGATGAATTGCAAAAATTTCCGAAGGAGCAGATTGATAAACTCGCAGATCTTGGGTTTATGGGGATGATGGTGAAACAAGAATATGGTGGTGCAGGGATGGATACGGTTAGTTATGTACTTGCCATTGAAGAAATCAGCAAAATTGATGCAAGTGTGAGTGTGTGCATGAGTGTGAATAATAGCCTTGTTTGTTATGGTTTACAGGAATATGGTAGTGAAGACCAAAAGCAGCAATACCTGGTTCCATTGGCACAAGGGAAAAAAGACGGCGAATTATACATTGGTGCTTTTTTACTTAGTGAGCCAGAAGCCGGTAGTGATGCCACTTCGCAGCGTACTACTGCAGAAGACAAGGGTGATTATTATTTGCTGAATGGTACCAAGAACTGGATTACCAATGGTTCTTCTGCATCTGTATACCTCGTTATTGCCCAGACTGATGTTGCAAAAGGAAGCAAAGGCATTAATGCTTTCATTGTTGAAAAAAACTGGCCTGGTGTAAGTGTGGGTGCCAAAGAAAATAAAATGGGAATTCGCGGTAGCGATACGCACAGTATTTCTTTTCAGGATGTGAAAGTGCCGAAAGCAAACAGAATAGGAACAGATGGCTTTGGATTTACTTTTGCGATGAAAACCCTTGCCGGAGGAAGAATAGGTATTGCTGCACAAGCATTGGGGATTGCAAGTGGGTCTTATGAATTATCATTGAAATATTCTAAAGAGCGCAAGGCTTTTGGAAAGGAAATTATGCATCACCAGGCAATACAGTTTAAGCTTGCTGATATGGCAACTCGTATTGAAGCATCTCGATTGCTTTGCCTTCGTGCGGCATGGGATAAAGATGAACATAAGGATTATACAATCAGTTCTTCTATGGCAAAAGTATATTCTTCAGAAACTGCTATGTGGGCTAGTACGGAAGCCGTGCAGATTCATGGAGGTTATGGTTATGTGAAAGAGTTCCATGTAGAACGTATGATGAGGGATGCAAAAATTACGCAGATTTATGAAGGAACCAGTGAAGTTCAGCGTATTGTCATTAGTCGTGGTATTTTAAAATAATTTTTTTAGCACAAAATTTGGCATTCTCCAGTATCTATCGATGTTTTGTCAGATTGAGGAAGGCGTTTAACTTGCATCTATGTTTGTAAACAAGGAGCGCTATTTGCAGTTGTTTTCAGCATTGCAGGATAAGAATGTTTGTCTTGTTGCTGTTTCAAAAACCAAACCGGTTGCCGCCATCGAGGAGTTATATGCCTTAGGTCATTGCGATTTCGGTGAAAATTATGTGCAGGAGTTGTTGTCTAAATCTGCAATTCTGCCGAAAGATATCCGCTGGCATTTCATCGGACATTTACAATCAAATAAGGTTAAACAAATCATCCCCTTTGTGCATCTGATACATGGTGTAGACAGTGAAAAATTACTATTAGAAATTCAGAAACAGGCACTAAAAGCAGGACGGCAGGTTGCTGTTTTATTGCAGATGCACATCTCAAAAGAAGAAACAAAATACGGTTTGGATGAAGAAGAGCTCAATGTGATTTTAACGCATATTAAAAAGGGTTCATTTCCAAATGTAATTATCCGAGGACTAATGGGGATGGCTTCATTTACTGACAACCTACTACAGGTTCGGGATGAATTCAGGGTATTGAAAATGCATTTTGACAATGCTAAAAATAATATCGGCAATTCGATGTTTGATACCTTATCGATGGGTATGAGTGGCGACTATCAAATAGCGCTTGAGGAAGGAAGTACTATGGTTCGAATTGGCAGTCTCCTTTTCGGTCAAAGAAATTAAGAATCCTTTTTTAAAAGGATCGCTGATTTGTGAGTAAAAAATGATAAAGATCAATCTTATTCTAAAGTGGGTATCGTATTTTAGCCCTCAAAATAAATTCTTATGTCTTATTCCAATGAATCTTCGTCTGTTCCTGGTGCTCAGAAAAGCTCGGCCAGTAAAACAACAACCATTTATGTTGTACTTATCTCCCTGCTACTTGCAACATTGGCTTTGTTGTTTATGATATGGAATGATAAAACGAAAAAGGACAAAGAGAATACCTTTTTGCAAACACAGTTATCGGCTTCAGACAGCAGTAGAAATTTACTGAAATCAGAGTACGACGCGGCTATTCAGCGTTTGGATGATCTTTCTTTAATGAACAAAAGTATGGATAGTCTGGTACGGGAACGTAACAGTGAAATTCAAACGATGAAGGTTAAAATTCAGAAATTACTTACAAGCGGAAATAGGTCTGCTTCAGATTTGGCGGAGGCAAAGCGTCTAATTTCAGAATTAAACGGAAAAATCAGTGGATATGTGCTGGAGATTGATCAACTTAAAGGCGAGAATATTCAGTTGAAAAATGAAAAAGATGTATTAATTGGTGAAAAAGAAACCCTACAGAAAAATATTCAAAAAACAACAGAGGAAAAAGAGGCAGCTGAAGATCAGCTGGATGTAGCTTCTACGCTTGTTGCCACGAATATCAGTCTTGTCGCCATCGACGAACGTAAAAGCGGAAAAGAAGTACAGCGCGACAAGGCACGCAGAGTTGATTTATTACGTTTAACACTGGATGTATTTAACAGGGTAGGTGGAGAAGGTGAAAAAGATTTATATATCATTATCACTGATCCTTCAGGAAATGTTGTTAGTAATGCTGCCCTTGGAAGCGGATCGTTTACTACAAGAGAGGATGGTGATAAGTTATTCTCCAAGAAGGTATCAATTAATTTCAGAGCTGGTTCAGCCGTTCCTATTACGATCGACTGGAAGCCTGAAAGCAATCTTACTAAAGGTCAGTATAAAGTAGAAGTTTATAACAATGGATTCCAGATTGGATCCGGTACTAAGACGATGAAATAATTACTATGTTATTTTGTCTAAAAATCGTTTTTCGATCTGTTCGGAAAACGATTTTTTATTTTAGTAAAAAAGCTAACTGATAACTGATAACCGCTATTTAAGTATCCTCTTCAACTCTCTCTGCGTATCTCTCTGTTTAATAGTTTCGCGTTTATCGAATAATTTCTTGCCTTTACCGAGTCCGATTTCGATTTTTGCGAATCCTTTCTCATTGAAGAAAATACGAAGAGGGATTATTGAATAACCTTTATCTTTCACCTTATCGGCCCATTTTTTGAGCTCTTTTCGGTTCAGGAGAAGTTTGCGGTCACGAATGGCTTCGTGATTATTTGATGTGCCCAATTTGTATTCAGCGATGTGCAAACCTTTAAGGAATAATTCACCTTGCTGGAAGAAACAGTAAGTGTCAGCAAAACTAACTTTACTTTCACGAATAGATTTAACTTCGGTGCCAACCAAAACCATTCCTGCCACGAGTTTATCTTCGATCTGATATTCATGGTAAGCAGAGCGGTTTTTGATATCCATAATTAATATAGCTTCAATTGAGCATACTCGTATACAGATACGGCATCAGTTTCTGAAGAGGCGGAGAATCGTTGATAATTTTTCTTTCAATTCCTTTCGATCAATGATCATATCCAGGAAGCCGTGTTCTAACAGAAATTCACTTCTTTGGAAACCTTCAGGTAAATCTCGTTTAATTGTTTCTTTAATAACACGAGGTCCTGCAAATCCAATCAAGGCTCCTGGTTCTGCAATGTTGAGATCTCCAAGCATACCAAATGATGCGGTTACACCACCGAAAGTAGGATCGGTAAGGTAAGTAAGGTATGGAATGTGTGAATCAGTAAGCTGAGATAATTTACCGCAAATTTTAGCCAGTTGCATTAGCGAAAAAGCACTTTCCATCATACGCGCACCTCCTGATTTACAAATCATCAGCATTGGAATCTTTTTATCAACGCAATAATCTGCAGCACGGGCTACTTTTTCTCCCATTACACTTCCAAGCGAACCTCCAATGAAATCGAAGTCCATACAACACACAACCAGGGTTTCACCTTTTATTTTACCTACACCAACACGTATTGAATCATGTAAATCTGTTTTTTTCCAGATATCTTCCAATCTCTTACCGTATGGTTTTAAATCAGTGAAGCCTAGAAAATCTTTTGATCTGATTTGATCAAATAACTCTTCAAAATCATTCTCATCAAAAAGAACGTCAAAATATTCATGGCTGCCAATACGGTGGTGGTAATTACATTGCGGACAAACATGCTTATTGTCGGCCAGCTCCTGAGTTGTACAGGTGAATTTGCACTCAGGGCACAAAGCCCATAAACCTTCCTGTATTTCTTTTTTTTCAGAAAACTTCGTGAGGATACCCTTCTGGCCACGTTTGAACCATGAAGAGCGACCGGTATCGGCACTAGGAAGATCGTCGCCGGTTAGGTTTTTTTCTATGTCTTCTACTTGCTTCTTAGCCATTCAGGTTGGTTTAAAGTGAGCAATGAATTAAGCGTTGCGGTTAATGCAATTTAAGTCCTGAAATGCCACTTCCAGTCTTTTTATAAAAGTTTCTTCACCTTTACGAAGCCATACACGTGGGTCGTAGTATTTTTTATTTGGACTGTCTGCACCTTCTGGATTGCCTAATTGACCCTGTAGGTAACCTTCATTTTTCTTGTAGTTGTTAAGTACACCTTCCCAGAAAGACCACTGCAGATCTGTATCGATATTCATTTTGATAGCTCCGTAGCTGATAGCTTCCCTTATCTGATTCTGGGGAGATCCACTTCCTCCGTGGAAGACGAAATAAACCGGTTTCGGACCTGTCTTCAGCTCTTGTTCTATATAGTCCTGGCTGTTTTTCAGGATCTCGGGACGCAGTTCCACATTACCGGGTTTATAAACCCCATGAACATTTCCGAAAGCAGCAGCTACAGTAAAGAGTTTGCCTATCTTGCTGAGTTCTGTAAACGCATATGCCACGTGGGCAGGTTGCGTATATAATTTGTCGTTTTCCACATCGCTGTTGTCAACACCATCTTCCTCACCACCTGTTACACCTAGTTCAATTTCAATTCCCATACCGAGTGTATGTAAACGCTTGAAGTATTCAACAGAAGTTTGAATATTTTCTTCTAGTGATTCTTCACTCAAATCGAGCATATGTGAACTAAATAAAGGCTGTCCTTTTTCTTTCTTATACACTACCCCTGCATCAATCAATCCACTGATCCATGGCAGCCATTTTTTAGCAGCATGATCTGTATGAAGTACAACAGGAACACCATAATATTTTGCAACATTATGGATATGCAATGCGCCGGAAATAGCGCCGCTAATATTTGCTTGCAACTGATCGTTAGGCATTCCTTTTCCTGCAATAAATTGAGCACCTCCGTTGGAAAATTGGATAATGACAGGGGAGTTGACTTTTGCGGCTGTTTCCAGTGTGGCATTAATTGAATTTGTGCCAATTGTATTTACAGCCGGAAGTGCGAATTGGTTGTCTTTCGCGTCATTAAGGAGTGCTTCCAGTTCTTCGCCGAAAAGCACACCTGCTCTGTACTTGCTCATTTTTTAAAAGTTATTTTCGTTTTTTAAAGAGGTTGCGAAGATACTTGAAAAAGCTGAATTAGGGATTACACGGGATCCTATCAGATATAGGAGTGTTTAAAATGAAACTAACACTAATTCTTTCGTAAGCTGTTTAATGTTTTTGGCTTTTTTAACCTCAGGCAAATTTAAGAATGATTCCTTTTCTTCTTTTAGATTGTAGAAAAAGAAATAATGATTGATGCCGTTTGCTTTTGCTTCACGAACATAATTCGAGAAGTGTATGTTTTTAGGTGCAGGGTTAAAGTATTGAAATTTATTTTTATAGGCAATGATTGAACATTCTTCAACATATTTATTTGATGTGAATTTTCCCTTAATACCGGTGTTCTTGATCTGATTTGATAATTCATGAAATTCTTTTTGTGTATATAAATTGTCTTTTAGCCAATTAACTGGTTCAGCCAGAAAGCTTCCAAAAAAAAGGAACCAGATCAAAAGCTGTTTTTTTTCAGCAAGTTTATATTGAAGAAATATTTGTTTCAAAACAAATATTCCGGTCACAAAATAAATAAAAGTAGTTGCCCATATAAAACGACCTTCAATATGTACAAGCCAGTATCCGGCGGGTAGTAATAAGCAGAAAAGAATAGCTTTTTTAATCAATATATTTGGTTTGTATATCAACGCTACTGCCATAGCTGTGAGGATCCCCGGAACAAGAAATGACTGATAAAAAAGTAGTAGCAGCCATTGTTGTATTGAAAATAAAAAAAACCTGATTTGATGAATAAATAGTGAACAGGAATGCCAGGGTTTATAAAATTTATTTTGTAAAAAGTATGGATCTTCCCAGCTGCAAGATGCTTTGGGATGAGGGGGAGTAAGGAAATAGGACTGATAATCCTTGTATGGAGAAACCAGGTACCAGCTCCAATTAACTTTACCTGTAGTACTGGTTAGCCATTCTCCGTATTTCCACCATAATGCAAATATCCAGGGAAGTGCAACCAAAAAAAAGCTTAGAAGCCCGTATACAAAGTATTTAATTTTAATTGCAGGTTTACTCAAAAAGAAGCTGACTATAAAAAAGTGGATCAAGAAAAAGGGGAATGCATATGCTTTGGTTAGATAAGCAAAGCCTCCAAGTAGTCCGGCAACAATTACCTTTTTTTTATTAAGATGAAAGTCATCAGATATTGTTATTTTGAAATAAAGTAAAAGTATAAATGCAAGTAAAAGATCTGCAGCAAGTTCATGCCATGTATAGCTGGTAAGAATAATGACAGATGTTAATAATGTAGCTAATTGAATTGGAGCTTTTAAATCAGAGCGTCGTAAGTAATCATGTATACAATAAAGAATACCCAGTGCAAAAAACGTATTTGTAATTTTAAAAGCGATCACTGAAGAAATACCAATTTTTATAAAAGGGATAATCAGCCAACAGTGCAGCGGACTCCATTGTCCGTTTATAGCTTCTCTTAATTCTCCCCTTACATAATATTCAGCTATGGCAGCATAACCAATACCGTCTACATCAAAGATATACTGATAAAAATGCCAGCCTGGTATCAATAGAAGCACATACACAAAACAAGCGAGTAGTATTCTGAATTCCGGACGGTTAATCATTTGATAAAAATAATTTATTTCTGACTTCATAGAAATAATCAGGAGCATCTTTCAATCTGCTTCCATACCAGCTAAACATCTCACCATTGACCAGTAGGATTTTAGTATCAGGAAGAATTTGGCTAAATTCTTCAATGTGTTTTTCTTTGAAAGGGTAGGGCTCTGATGACAACAAAACTAATTCCGGATTTAGTTCTTTAATCTCCTGTGATGATAGTGCAGGGTATCGGTTTTTATCATTCAGTACATTTTCCATGCCCGCTCTTTGCATCATCGTATGTATAAAAGTATCATCACCTGCTGCCATATAAGGATCGCGCCAGATCAGATAAAGTGTACGATGTGTCTTTTGAAAAGAGAGTGTTTTAAACCTGTTTACAATTTCTTCTGCCAGATTTACGCCTTTCTCTGATTTGCCTGTTAATGTTGCAATAGCTTTAATCATATCAACTGCTTCTTCCAGTTTTGAAATACAACTCGTATAAACAGGTATATGCAAGCGGAGTGCTTCAATTTGTTCTTTTACGTTTTCTTCTTTATTGGCTATCACAAGGTCGGGCTGAAGGGAAAGAATACTTTCGATATTCATTTGTTTCGTGCCTCCGATACGTTTTTTCGTTCTGAACCATTTTCCTGGATGCACACAGAATTTTGTTATACCTATCACCTCATAATCAAGCCCAAGCGCATACAGTAGTTCTGTTTGGGAGGGGACTAATGATACAATTCTAACTGCGGGAGCAGATAATCTTATCTGATGACCAATCTGATCTTGTAGTGTTATTGCCATTTCTAAGAATAGGCAATTTAATCTTTTACTGTTATTTCAAATTGAAGCAGTGAAATAAAAAGAAAAAGATCGGCTGTTTCATAGAACCAATTGGATTCTGTTTTTAACAGGAGCCAAAGGTTTAAACCTTGGGAAAATTCCGGATCTTTTTTAAGCCTTTTGTTCTTGGTGCCGTATCGGAAGATTCCAATATGGTTGGCTTTTATCAGGTTTTTCGGTATTGGATTGGTGCTTCTCCGGTTGCTTGCTTACGTTTACTACATCGTTTTTTGATTTCTTAGGGAATGGATTTTAAACGGGCCTGGTTCTTTTTAGTTTATTGGATTTCAAACGAAAGCGTTAAAAAAGGAAGTTGATAACTATCGGATTTGTCACTTGGTTTTTATTGGTATTGGATATTTTCTTTTAAATGTTTTTCACGGTTAATGGCTGATTGATGATCAATCAACTTCCAACACAAAAGTAGAACTGCTTCAAAAAGTGTACAAGCGCATTACTGCCCGATTTTCAGGTTGTGGAATTTTCGCATCAAACAGTAAATCGACGAACATATTAATCGTGGATTTACGATGGTAAATTTTAAATAATCATGTGGTTAATGGGGGTAATAACCATTGTAGGAGCAAAAAAAACGTCCCCACTTGGAGGACGTTTTTATAAGATAAAGCCAATTCTTTTTATTGAGGATTCTCGTTTTTCTTTACCTCGATTTTCAACTCTGTTGCGCCATTCAACAATGAACGATACTTGTCAAATGTTTCCTTGCTTTGAGTTTTACCGTTAATCACCAGGCTGTCGCCACCTACTGATACACTAAATCCTTCGTTCATTTTTATGATAGAATCCTTCACCAATGCAGCTACAAAAGGAGAGTAGTTGTCTGTGCTGTCTGCAGTTTGCACTTCAACATTTACCATTGTTTCAATATTGTGCTTTGCTGTATCATGGCCGTGACCTTTTCCTTCAAGTTGTGCAAGGGTAGGTGCAATTACAAGTGAAACGATTGACATCAGCTTGATCAGGATATTCATAGACGGTCCGGATGTGTCTTTAAATGGATCTCCAACAGTATCACCTGTAACAGATGCTTTGTGCGGCTCTGATTTTTTATAAAATACTTCACCGTTAATTTCAACTCCTTTTTCAAAGCTTTTCTTGGCATTGTCCCATGCGCCACCGGCATTGTTCTGGAACATTCCCATCAGCACACCACTTACAGTTGCGCCAGCAAGGAAACCACCAAGTGCTTCAGCGCCCAGACCAGGCATAAAACCGATGATCAGCGGAGAGACGATTGCAATCGCACCCGGAAGAATCATTTTCTTGATAGATGCTTCAGTAGAAATTGCTACGCATTTATCATATTCAGGTTTACCGGTTCCTTCCATGATACCTGGGATGGTACGAAACTGACGACGCACTTCTTCTACCATTGCCATCGCTGCTTGTCCAACAGCCGTAATAGCAAGTGAAGAGAAGATAAAAGGAATCATACCGCCTACAAACAAGCAGGCAAGTACATTCGCCTTATAAATATCGATGCCATCAATTTTTGCAACACCAACAAAAGCAGCAAACAATGCAAGGGCAGTCAGTGCTGCTGATGCAATCGCAAATCCTTTTCCTGTAGCGGCAGTGGTATTACCTACGGCATCAAGCACATCCGTTTTTTCACGAACTTCTTTTGGCAGTTCACTCATTTCAGCAATACCACCGGCATTGTCGGCAATAGGCCCGAATGCATCGATGGCTAGCTGCATTGCTGTTGTAGCCATCATACCTGCTGCTGCAATGGCAACACCGTAAAGACCTGCACATTCATAAGAACCCCAGATACCACCAGCTAATACGAGAATAGGAAGGAAGGTAGATTCCATACCTATACTTAATCCACCGATCACGTTAGTGGCATGTCCGGTAGACGACTGGCGAATAATACTTAACACAGGGCGTTTGCCCATCGCTGTATAATATTCTGTAATGATGCTCATCAAAGCACCAACAACCAATCCGACTGCAATGGCTCCCAATACACCCCATTTAGTGAATGTCAAACCACGGAGTTCCATTGTTTCAGGAAGAATATAATTAACAAGCAAAACAGAGGCGATGGCAGTCAGTACGATTGACCCCCAGTTCCCCATATTTAGCGCTTTCTGTACAACATCAGTATTGATTCCGGCAGTATCGCTAATACGCACAAACCAGGTGCCGATAATAGAAAATAAAATTCCGAGACCTGCAATCACCATAGGGAGTAGGATGGGTGCCATTCCTCCAAATGCATCTTTGGAAATTGTTTCCTGTCCGAGTACCATGGTAGCAAGCACCGTAGCTACATAAGAGCCAAACAAATCAGCTCCCATACCGGCCACATCACCTACGTTATCGCCAACATTATCGGCGATCGTTGCCGGGTTGCGCGGATCATCTTCCGGAATTCCTGCTTCTACTTTACCAACTAGGTCAGCTCCAACATCGGCTGCCTTTGTATAGATACCACCACCCACACGTGCAAACAAAGCAATTGATTCTGCACCCAGTGAGAAACCGGTGAGTATTTCAATGACTTTCAGCATCTCACTGCCATTCACAGAAGAGCCTGCAGGGACAAATAATTGCTGAAGGATTATAAAAAGAGAACCGAGTCCCAGTACTGCTAAACCGGCAACACCGAGTCCCATTACAGCACCGCCGGTGAATGACACTTTCAGCGCTTTGCTCAGACTTGTCCTTGCCGCATGAGCAGTACGTACATTGCTTTTGGTAGCGATGTTCATACCGATATATCCTGCAGTAGCACTAAATACGGCACCGATCACAAACGCGATTGCAATACTCCAGTGGCTGTTTTCATTGGCTGATGACATCACACCTAACAGAAGAGCGACGATCGCCACAAAATATCCAAGAATTTTCCATTCTGCTTTCAGAAAAGCCATTGCACCATCTGCAATATGCTTGCTGATTTCTTGCATACGTTCATTGCCGGCATCCTGACGTGATACCCATTTGAACTGAAAAAAAGTGTAGAGCAGACCAATCACTGCCATGCCCGGAACGAGATAAATCAAATTCTCCATACGCTTTGAATAAGTAGTTGGTTTTGAAGATTGAATGCTCTCTGAAACCACAGGGCCTCAGAGGGGCGGCAAAGATAGGGGAAAGGGCGAAAAATGCCTAAGGGATGATTTTGTTAGGAGCGCTTTTTAATTTCTGCCAGGCGGAGGATAAATTTTCGATAATGTCTCCTGCTTTCATTGCCTCCTCAGATAATTTTAAAGCTGCAAGGTCGCCGGCTAGGCCGTGAAGATACACTCCGATAAGGCTTGCATAATCGGCCGAATAACCACTTGCAAGTAAACCGGTCAGTAAGCCTGTTA
Organism: Chitinophagaceae bacterium; assembly: GCA_032110905.1. GTDB lineage: Bacteria > Bacteroidota > Bacteroidia > Chitinophagales > Chitinophagaceae > Lacibacter. Next base: position 11,749 of record JAULVS010000121.1, read on the forward strand.
GTACATCTCCGCTTCCCCCTTTGGCCATTCCGGGATTCCCGGTTGTATTGTACCGGCTTTTTCCTTCCGGGCCTGCCACAAGCGCATGGTGTCCTTTCAAAATAATGACGCAGTTCCATTCTCTGGCTTTCTCAACAACCTGTTGATGACGTTCAAATTCGTTGCTGGCTGGTCCGCATATTCGTTCCCATTCTTTGGGATGTGGGGTGAGTATGGATCCCTTTGGTAATTCTGAAAGTAGTTTTTTTTGCTGCGAGAGGATGTTCAATGCATCGGCATCGATGATCAGTGGCGCTTCTGCTTCTTTGATAATTTTTTCTACAACAATTGCAGTTGCGGGGTCGGTGCCGAGTCCAGGTCCGATTCCTATAGCGGAATATTTATTAAGATTCCCGGGTAGTTCTGTGATCAATTCTTCATTTGAGTCATATTCCGTCATAGCTTCTGGAACCGAAATAGGCAGAATTTTTTTTCCGCATGCAGGCACATATGCTGTTGCCAGTCCTACACCGCTTCGAAGCAGCCCGCCAACGGCAAGCACTGCTGCGCCCATTTTACCTTCTGATCCTCCAATCATCAGTGCGTGTCCGAAATTCCCTTTATGAGCAAAACGATTTCTTTCGTTCAGTAATGCAGCTATCATTGAATGACTCAAAAGTTGATGAGGGCTTTCGCAGTTTGTTTCAAATTCCGGATGAAGCCCGATTGGAAGCACGTGCAGGTTTCCAATGGCTGTAGCATTTTCAGCGACGAGCATACATTGTTTGATTCGCTGAAAGCAAAGAGTATGTGTTGAATGGATAAACGTTTCACCTTTCACACTGCTGTCTGCAATAAGTCCGGAAGGTATGTCAACAGAAAGAATTGACTTTCCTGATCTGTTAATGTGTTCCACTAGTAAGGCAGCTATGCCAGATAAAGGTCGGTTTAGTCCGGTTCCGAAAATTGCATCGATGATGACTGCCTCATCATTGAAGACAGGAAAAAACGCCTGAGATTGTATATAATGAAGCTGATGGGTGAGGGGGTGAAGCCTATGAAGGTTTTCCTGAAAATCAGGCGTTCCAATTTTCCCTTCTTCCAGAATGTAAATGTGTACATCGCAACCCGCATGAAGGAGGATGCGTGCAATGGCTAGGCCATCTCCGCCGTTGTTTCCTTTTCCGCAGAAGATAAAGAAGGAGGAATTGTTCAACTGATTTCTGCGTATCCATTCAACGCAGGTAGCAGCAGCCCTTTCCATCAGATCAATAGAGAGAATGGGTTCATGAAAGATGGTGTATTGATCCCATTCCCTGATCTGATCGGCAGTGTAGATGTTCATAGCGGTGGTAAATGTAGGGGAAAAGTTTGTGCTAAGAAATGAGCATAGGCAGTTATCAGTTGTCGGGTTAGCTGTTGTTGTTAATTGTTAACTTTTGACCACTTTCGTTAACGGACAACCGCTAACGGTTAACGGATAACAGTTAACCGCCCTTCTCAGTAATCTGCTTTTTTTTTGGTAAAAACATAAACCAAATCCATGATAAAATAATGGCGAGTAAAGAAGCTGCAATGACAGCGGTCTTGCTTTGATCCTGCAATTCAGGATCATCGAATGCAAGCATCGCAATGAAAATGCTCATAGTAAATCCAATGGCGGCTAGGATTCCAAGTCCAATCATATGCTTCCAACTAACTCCTACGGGCAGTTCACCGAGTTTGAACTTAACCGTTGCATAACAAAAGCTTAGTATTCCCAATGGCTTACCAATTAGCAATCCTGCAATGATACCCAGGCTTAATTGTCCCGACAAATGATGAATGAAACCGGATGGCAGTGCAATGGCGGTGTTGGCCAAAACAAAAAGCGGGATGATGATAAATTGAACCGGATTATGCAGCTTATGTTCAAGCTTGCTGACGAGCCGAGCGGGAATCGTAAATGCAAATAAAACCCCTGCAACAGTTGCATGAACACCGGAATTGAAAATAAGCAGCCAAAGCAAAATGCCGGCAATAATATTAATAAAATTAAAGGGTAGTTTTTTGTGATTTGCAAATAGCAGTAATAACCAAAGGAGCAATCCGCCGGCCAAACAATACAGGTTAATAGACCCTGTATAAAAGAAAGCAATAGCAATGATTGCACCAAGATCATCGATGATAGCAAGTGCGGTAAGGAATATTTTCAATGTGAGCGGTGCCCTGCTTCCCATCAGAGAGGCGACGCCAAGGGAGAAAGCAATATCTGTTGCCATAGGAATACCCCATCCCTTAGACAAGTCGGTACCGTTGTTAAAGAAAAGAAAGATCAAAGCGGGAAACAGCATACCTCCGATGGCGCCGGCAACAGGAAGAACGGATTTCTTGAATGAAGCTAATTCACCTTCTGTTAATTCTCTTTTTATTTCAAGTCCGGCCAAAAAGAAAAAAACACTCATCAGTCCGTCATTAATCCAGTGCTGTATTGTATGGGGAAGCAGATTTGACAAATGTGTTTCGGTGAGCCAGAAAGGGATATAATTATCGGTAAAATCGGAATTGGATAAGAGCAATGATACCCCTGAAGTAAATAAGATCAGCACACCAATAGCCCGGCTGTCATGTAGTAATTCCCTAAATGGAGACAGAAAGTTTCGTTTGAGAAAATGCAGTGGCATTGATATTATTCGTTATTTCTGTTTGAAAATAAAAAAATTTCTTGTAGCAAACTGAATTAGTTAAATAATTCAAATTTGGATCTTGGTCTTCTTTTTCCCTCCCATTTGAATTCGTTGAAAACTTTTTGATCCTGAGGAAGCTGACGAATAGGGTAGGTGATTCCTTTCACAGCACGGATAAAACTGATTCTTTCCGCTGCTTTCTGATTAAAATTCATTCTGATTTTATCAGCTTCAGTTCGGTTCATACCAACATAAGCGCTGTCGTCATCCTGTGCATAATAAATACTTTCTGCAGTTCCGTTCGCCTCCGCTCGGTGAAGTTCTCCATTTTCAAAATAGGAATTAATAATTCGTGCTTTTACCTGGTTGTAAAACTGAAGTTGTTCGTCAATTTCTTCTGCCATACAGGCATTTTCAAACATCGCAATACGTTTCGGCTTTTTGTTTTCTGTATAAATAAACAAAGTATCACCTGTTGCCTGGCTATTTCTGCTCCATGCCACCGGGTTGTCGTAAAGCTGGAATATACTGTCTGTCGTTGCATAAAAAAGACTATCGGCAACAGCCTGTACCGAATCGCTGTATATACGAACATTGTGCCATGCTTTGATGAAACGCAAAGTGTCGGGATAGTTTTTATTATTTATCGCCAGTGATGTCGTTGTGTTTTCTACAATGGATGTTTTCTTTTTTGTTTGTGAAGAGTCTTTTATGTTCTGTTCAGTTTCAAAAATATTTTTGTTTTTATCTGTAATTGATGAACTGTCTGCAGGGTCGCTAATAAGCAATGTTTTGTTCTGTGTATTTGTCTGAGTTGTCGTTTGTTGTATTACCGGCGCTGTTCTTTTGGAGGAATCAATTTCTCTTATGTAGGCAGAGTATATGGTGTCGGCGGCTATGTAAATGGAGTCTCCTTCCTGTACCACAACCAGCACAGGTTTTTCTGTGGCTTTGAACCTGTTTTCATTTCTGTTGAAAACTGTTTTATTGGCGAACAACAATATACCCTGTGCTGTGTCTTTGAATTGAACATTGCCGGTTGCTTCGCCATTGCCGGTTGTTTCATCGAAGTAAAAATTATCTGTAATTAAAACAGAAGTACTGTCTTCCATCCGTATTCTGTTTCCAAATCGGGCTTGTTTTTGTTTCAGGTCGTAGTATCCTTCACTGGTCTTAATAGTAGAAGATTTATTTTTAATATTGGTTTCAGCAATGAAAGTTGCAATTTGAGTGCCTGTGTTATATAGTAGAGAATCAGTAGTGAGCGACATATTTGGGTCGGTCATTTTTACGTTGCCAGAGAAAAAAACATCTCTGGTGTTGCTGTAATAAATTCCTTTTTCGCTGGTAAGGGTTGTCTTGCCGTTTATTGTTTTTCCGCCTTGTGTATAGATACCGGTTTTGGTTATGAGGTCATAGTCCATTTGCGGTGTGTAAAGCGTTCCGGTTCCGTCGCTTAATTTCACATTGGTGGAGAAATTTGCTTTTTGACCGATTCCATCATAAATAAGTTTTCCTGATCTCAGTGTGGTGCCTGTACTATCGCTTAGAAAAACATTTCCATACGCTTCAAGAAGTTGTGTTTTTTCGTTGTATACAACACTGTCTGCTTCGAAATAAGTGCCCTGTTGCTTGATTTTTACCAGACCTCTCAGAATCTGCAACTGAGTAGCTGTATCAATTGTTCTGAATTCATAAACATGTGCATTCAAGATTTGAACAGGACGAAGTGTGTCTTGGGGAACTGCCGCTTTGTTTTTCTGAACAGTTTTTTGTGCTCTTACAGCATTAAACATTGCGAAAGCAAGCCCAAAAAGCAACAAAAATCTGACAATCATGATTATTATTTGTTCTTCCCGGTGGAGTCTGCCAGCGGCGCATTCAATGGTTTGGTTTTGTCTTTCTTGCCGAATACAGAAAAACTAATGTAACGTTTTGGATGTGTTTTAAAGTCGTCGAGCAGTATGTTCAGGCTACGAGCTGTTTGTTCCAGGTTGTTGTAAAGCTTTGGGTCGTTCATCAGCAAGCCCAGAGAACCATCTGTTGAATTTGCTTTTTCAAGAATAGATTTCAAATGAGAAACAGTAAGATTCAATTCCTGAAATGTAGTTTGTAATTCGAGTGCTGATAGTTTTTCGGAAAATTTATGAACGTTGCCAATTGCTTCATTCAGTTTGTTATTATTGTTATTCAGGTTATTGGTAAATGATTCGGCATTATTTAAAGTTTGAGCCAGTGCGCCGTCTTTTGCATCTAACAACTGATTTAGGTTGGCAGAGCTGGATTCTAGGTTTGAAATAGTTCCTTTGAGATTGGCTTTTGTTCGTGGATCAAGAATCTCGTTGAAATTAATCAGCACTCTTTTAAGAGTGTCAATTGTTTGTTTAGCGGATATCAGAATCGGGTCCAGGCTGTTCATTACTTTTCCAAGTAAATCCGGGTTATTGGATGTTTGAAGTGTGTCGCCTTCTTTTAAAAACTGCTTCTCATTGCCGGGCATTATATTGATAGAGGAGGTCCCTGTTAAACTACTGCTGATTACTGCTACAGAATTTACTGGGATGAGCACATCTTCCTGTAAATTGATGGTTACTACCACTTCGGAAACTTCTTTGTCGAGATTTCCAATATGGTACACATTGCCAATACGAAAGCCTTTTATTTTTACAGGGTTTGAAATTTCAAGAGCACCAACATCCGTAAATTTTGCATAGATGACATTTGATTTTTTTGTGATGTCTTTGCCTTTCAGAAAGTTGTATCCGATAACCAACAAGCTTACTGCAACAATTGTAAGCGCCCCAATCTTCGTTTCATTTGATATCTGCATCTATCGTTTTTTAAAACATTCCGAAGCCAAGTAATATTTTTGACTCCAATTGTAAAATTAATGGGCTTTTTGCGTAAGTGCAGAATTATTTACCCGGGTTCTGCTGTCCGTTCTGGCTAGCTCCTTTGTCGATCAGCTCTTTGTATTTTTTTATTGCACGGGTTATGCTTTCAGCCATTTGTTGTTGTCCTTCCTCGCTGATAAGAAATAATTCTTCATCGCGGTTTGATAGGAATCCAAGCTCAATCAAAATACTGGGCATAGCTGTTGCCTGTAACACCCAGATCCCTTTTTGCCTTTGTTTCACGCCCCGACTGTTACGACCTATAGCCACAAATTCATCTTCAACCATTGTTGCCAACTTCACGCTGTTCGCAAAAAACTGCTTGGTCCACAAAGCGACCTGCTGTTTTACAATCGGGTCATTGATGTTTACATTTAGGGTAGAATCATCTTTTTCATTCTGAAAAATATCACCATTCTCCATCACAATCTCCTCTTTGTCTTCCAACTTGTGAGCGGCAAACACATAGGTTTCAGTACCCGTTGCCTTTCCCGTTAGGTAATAGGTCTTATAAACAGGCACCTCTCTGGTCTTGCGAATCGATTTCGCATTTTTACCTTTCCCGGTTTTCACATAATAAACTTCCGTCCTTGTACCTTCTTGTCTTACTTCCTTGGCTTTGGGTGCCCAGTTGCAGTGAATAGATACAAACAGATTTCCTTTGTTGTTGTTTGCGAAATCAGATCTCTCCTTAAGGGTAACGAAATAGGGGGATGGTCTTGACTCAAGCACCTTGATGCCGGGAAGTTGTTTTTGCAGTTCGGACACCAGCTTCTTACTCACTTCATATGAAATCTGGTCTTCAGATACATCATCTCCGGTTGCTCCATCGCGTGCGGTAAGGCTCCCTTTAAACCCGTGTCCTGCATCTACGATGATGGTCGAGAATTTTGAGGATGTGGCGGGATGGCTGCTTTTTACACGAAAAGCAACGAAGGTTAGTGTCGTATAGAATAATATGAGAAAAAAAATATGAAAGTTATTCTTCATCTTTCTGAAATGTTTAGAGGTTAAGGCTTTGATTTCAGGATTGCCCACTGATAACTGAAATCAGTTATTTTTGCGCTTGCGCAAACATATGGCAAAGAATTATAAAACTAATCATAAAAAATTATTGCGCAGGGCCTTTGTCCTTATTGCTGCCTTCTGTTTTTGTTTGATTTCCGGTATTTCTCTCAGTGAAACCGTTCTTACTCCCGGGTCTTTTAACGAATTAACTACCTCAAAAGTATCTGTCCACCCAGATATAAATCCTGGGGTTTCTCTTGATACGATCCCTATTTTGCCCGATTCTTCAAAAATTGGCGCCGACTCAGGTAAAATTGTGATTGATTCATTTCCAATTGTTATTTCGAAAGATTCAATCGACGCACCTGTAAATTTTGAAGCTGAAGATTCGATGGTGATTGATATCCCCAACAAAAAAATCTATCTATATAGCAAGGGGACTGTAAAATACAAAGACATTCTTCTTGAGTCTTCTTTTATACAGCTTGATCAGCCTTCAAAGATCCTAACGGCTTACGGCACCGGTGATACAACAGGTGGTACTTTTGGCCGACCTTCTTTCAAGCAGGGAGAAAATGCTTTCACCTCCGATACAATCCGATATAATTTCCAGACGCAGAAAGGGTTGACCATCGGCACCTATACACAGGAAGGTGAAATGTTTGTGTACGGTCAGAAGGTGAAGAAAATAGATCCTTCAACTTTTTTCGCCAGCAAAGCCCGTTTTACTTCTTGTAATTATGATACGCCTCATTTCGCTTTCCGGGCAAGAAAAGTCAAGTTTATGAGTGGCAAACTTGCTGTTACCGGCTTGGTGCACCCTGAATTTGAGGGTGTGCCGGTGCCTATAGGATTGCCTTTTGGATTGTTTCCTTTGAAGCAAGGGCGTAGAACCGGTTTTCTGCCTCCTCAGCCAACGGTTAATGATCAACTTGGATTTGGTCTTGAAGGAATCGGGTATTATAAAACATTCGGTGACCACTGGGATGCAACGGTTCGGGCAAACATCTATTCTTACGGTTCTTGGAATTTATTTCTGTCTCCTACCTACAGGGTGCGGTATCGCTACAGCGGATCTTTTAACCTGAGTTTTATGAATAATAAGTTCGGTTTTAAAGGAGACCCGGATTACAGACCCGCTTCCAGAAATTTCGCGTTGCAATGGACTCATAGTGTAGATGGGAAGGCGAGGCCCGGACAAACCTTCAGTGCGAGTGTAAACCTTGCAACAAGTCTCTTTAATCAGCTTTTACCCAATAATGCCCAGCAAAACTTTAATAACAACCTGAGTTCAAGTATTGCCTATCAGAAATCGTGGGCCGGACGACCTTATAATTTAACTGTAAGCGCCAATCATACACAAAACTCACTGACTCGTTTATATAATGTGAGTTTGCCGGATGTTGGGTTTACGGTGAACACACTTTATCCTTTTCAGCGTAAAAGTTTTGTAGGCTCACCAAAATGGTATGAGAAGTTGGGTGTCGCCTATAACGGTAACTTCAGAAATCAGTTTTCATTTTATGATTCTGCATTCAACTTTAATCAGCTGATTGATACTTTTCAGTGGGGCGCGAGACACAGTATCCCTATTCAACTTTCTTTGCCCGCGCTGGGCCCCTTACAGGTTGGTCCATCTATCAGTTACGAAGAGATTTGGTATGCGCAGACTTTTGTGAGGCAGTGGAATACTGTTGCACGTAAAGTGGACACCGTTATCAATAAAGGATTTTATCGTGGCAGGCAGATGAGTTTGGGTCTGAATTTCAGTACGGCTTTGTTCGGGACGATGAACTTTAAAAACAAAACCGGTGTTCAAGCGATCAGACATGTTATTCGCCCGACGATCGGAATCAGTTACAAGCCCGACCTTGCTAAAAATCAGTGGTATGAAACACAGGTTGATACACTGGGGAATCGTTTTCGTTTTAATCAGTTCGATGGATCGTTATACGGTGGTTTATCAGAGGGACGTTCAGGATTTGTGAGTTTGACCCTGGATAATAACCTTGAGATGAAAGTGCGTAGCAAAAAGGATACCACGGAAGAAGGGATAAAAAAGGTAAGAATACTGGATGGCTTTGGGATGAATACCGGATATAATTTATTGGCTGATTCCTTTGCATTGAGTGATTTCAATTTTTATCTGCGCAGTAATCTTTTTGAAAAACTGAGTCTTACTGCGAGTGCGGTTGTTTCTCCATACCAGCAAGATGAAAGAGGAAGACGTTTGCGTCAATACGCCTGGCAGGGAGGTAAATTTTCACCCGGAAGGTTTGTTAGCGGGTTTATTTCATTGAATACACAATTCAGAAGTAAACCTAAGGACGAAAAGAAAGAAAAAGATAAACAGCAATACCTGAAAGACAGATCGGCTGTGAATGATGATGCGAGCCGAGAAATGAATATGGTGCGAAACAACCCGGCAGAATATGCCGACTTTAATGTCCCCTGGAGCATCAACCTGTCTTATGCCTTGAATTTAAGTAGACAGTTAAAGCCTGATTACTCTGGATTTACAACTGTGCTCACCCAATCGCTCAATTTTAACGGCGATTTTAATCTGACTGAAAAGTGGAAGATCATCGGGCAGGGAACTTTTGATATTCAGACCAAAACATTACAGTATTTCACAGCTTCGGTATCGAGGGATTTGCACTGCTGGCAGATGTCGATCAATATCACTCCGGTTGGAATTTATCGCTCATTTAGTGTGAGCATCAACCCAAAATCTTCTTTGCTGAGAGATCTTAGGATCAACAGGTCTCGTTTCTTTTACAATCCTCCGAGATAAGGAGCAATTCGTTTTAGGATTTTTGATTGTTAAGAATCTTTTCCTGCATCTGTTGAAAAATTCTTTCGCGAAGATGCTTTACATCTTCCAACTTCAAGCCTGCTGTTTCAAAAGGCGGAAGAAAATGCATTTCGATTTTACCCGGCCAAAAGAAAAAAAATCTTTTCGAAGAAAGTACCTTGTCAGTGTTAAAGATGACGGCAGGCATAATTGGTTTGCCGGATTCTATTGCTAGTCGAAAAGCTCCGTCTTTAAATTCTTTCAAAGGTTTTTCTGTTTTGTTACGGGTGCCTTCGGGGTAGATGCACATATGCAAACCCAAATTCAATACCTCTTTCATAGCGATGTAACTTTTTTTTCGACTTTCATCACTTTTTCGGTCTACCAGTACGCTGCCTCTTTTATAAATGATTCCAAATAGCGGAATTCGTGCCATTTCAATTTTTGCAATTGTTTTGTTTGCACCAGGAATACCCGTAGAGGTAACGGGTACATCCATAAAAGAGCGGTGGTTGCAGACAACGATGTAATTCTTTCCCTTTTCAAAGAACTCTTTGCCTTTTATTTTTAAACGAATACCCGAAATAGGGAGAAAAATACCCATCCATAACCTTGAAATGCGGATGAACGCAATGGTGCGATGCGGCTCTTTCATCAGCCCCAAAAACCAAACAGGAAGTAAAATGAGCAGCATGGTAAGTGTAAACCAAAACAAAGCCCATAGAGCAAAAAATCTAGCAAATATGTTTCGGATTAAATGATTCATTTAGCTTTTTGTAAATTTTTGTATTGCAGTTCTTTTTTTATGGAATTTTCCAGTCGATCGGAGCTTTTCCCTCTTTCATCAGCAGCTCATTTGTTTTTGAAAAGTGTTTACAACCAAAGAAACCTTTATCGGCGCTAAAAGGTGAAGGATGGGCAGCTTTCAGCACAAAATGTTTGGTTTCATCTATTAATCCCTGTTTGCTTTGCGCAAACTTTCCCCATAAAATAAAGACAACTCCTTTTTTATTTTCAGAGATGCCGGAGATGACTGTGTTTGTAAATTCTTCCCAACCTATTTTGGAATGACTCAGTGGTTCGCTGGCTCTTACTGTGAGGAACGCGTTCAGTAGCAGTACACCCTGTTCAGCCCATTTGGTAAGGTTGCCGAATCCTGCTGGAGTATCTATGCCAAGATCGGATCTTATTTCTTTAAATATATTGACAAGCGAAGGGGGAGGGGTAATACCTTCCGGGACGGAGAAACAAAGTCCGTGAGCCTGGCCCGGTCCGTGGTAGGGATCCTGGCCAAGTAATACTACTTTCACCTCATCAAAAGGGGTTAGAGAAAAGGCATTGAAGATGCGCGAACCGGGCGGGAAGATGTTTTTGCCTTGTGTTTTTTCTGTACGAAGATGTGTAGCCAGCTGTAAAAAATAGGGCTTGCTGAATTCCGCATTCAGCATTTTTTTCCAGCCAGGTTCAATTTGCACATCCATATTTTTTATTTTGATGCAATAAGGTAAAGGAAATAAAAAAAGCCCTTTCGGGCTTTTGGTGATCCCGACACGATTCGAACGTGTGACCCACAGCTTAGAAGGCTGTTGCTCTATCCAACTGAGCTACGGGACCGGGGGTGCAAAGATAAATTTTACCAGCTTTGTATCCAAAGAGTAGCAGGAATAATTGCAAAAGCTTTTTTTTAAAAAAGATGGAGAAATAATTTGAAAAATTGAAATAATAAGTTAGTTTTACGAATATCATTGATCCGAACCCGCTTCTTTTCTCAATGATCTGTACGCCTCCAATTCCTTCGTAATTCCATTTCCAGTTCCTTTGATCGTACCGTTGAAAAGAATTTTCAATGAAAACAACGATCCGTATATATTATCTGTTTTTTTCCAATGTAAATCATAGTGGATCTTCGTTGTCTTATTCCTCTGTAAAATCTTCTTTTCTTCTTTGTTTCTTTTTATTTAAGATCTTAAAAGTTCACACAAACATATTGGGGCAATCCGCATTTACATACCGCCTCACTTTTATAAGAGAAGTCTATTCTGCCGATTTGGTAACAGGCGGTTGAATTTGATTGTCTGTTAACGAACTGTTGGTTCTCTTATAGGTAAATAAGCCGTCCTTATTCTTAGGGATGGTTTTTTTGTTTAAGGATGATTCTATTAATTTTTTTCGGAGCGAGGTTTGTTTTTCTGAACAAATGCATACAGCAAGGCCAGAGCCACATAATAAGCCGGAGAAATCAAAAATTCAATGATGGGTGCAACAGAAGCACGTAAGCCATAGGGAAGCGGTTCGATTATGTATTCGTATGCAGCAGCAAAAATCAGATAAAGCATCAATACAACATGTACGGCATTCCATGCCCATAACATCCAGCTTTCATCCATTTTTCGGATGATCAGGATGCCTGCCACGTAAATAATGAAGATATTACCCCAGCGTACAAGTTGACGCTGCTCTTTCAGCCAGTGGGGGGCAGGGAGCACGCCATCATAAAAAAACATCCTGATCAGGGTATAACCGATCAGCATAACCCAGAATCCCAACCAAAAATGTTTAGGCAAATTCATCTTTCTCTTCCTGACGTGGAAGTCCTTTTACGTAAAATACCCAAAGCATAAACGTAAGGGCATATACAATGGTATTAAAAAAATATTTGTGTGCGATGTCAAAATGTTTTGCATGCTCAAGTACAACATATCCCAAAACCATACATCGAAAAACATTCAGTATATAAAGAGCTAGAATACCGCCAATGACATAAAGGATTTTTCTGCTGAATGAACCTGTGAAACAAAGGATGAACCCGGCATAAAGAATCATCAGTTCGAGTCCGTTACAAGCCCTGTAGATACCAAGCACATTGACAATTTTTCTGCCATCTTCAAGCACACAATTTTTGCATTGCACCATTGTGGTAGTAAGAAGTAGTGAATCTGATCCATACTTCTCATATCGTTCAGTATGCCTTGGATGGAAATCATCAGTTTGGTAAAACCAGTTCATTGCTATGGCAGTCCCGTTTCCAAGTTGTCTGGTCAGAAAGGCGTCGGGCATATCTCGCGGACTTAATACAAAAGAATAGAGTAGTTTCCACCCGATGAAAAGAGCAAGCGCTTTCCATAAAAACTGTAGTACCTCAGGAGGAATATTGCCAGACTTCAGAGATAATCTACTCGCCATGAATCAAATATAGTAAAATCGATTGAAAATATTATACACCGGATTAGAACGAAAATGGCAAAAACAGAAATTTTAATCTTTGTATGATTTAATGAATTTCTTTGATGCGTAAAGTGTATTCCCCTTCCTGATTTCCAGATAATACAAGCCTGTTTGAAGATGTGAAACCTGAAGCTGCAAAGAGTAGAAACCGCCGGGTTTGGTTATTATTTTTTGGAAGATGCTTTCTCCGTTTATGCCTTTTATATGCAATGAAAGATTGCCTTCTGCTTCAACACGGTTGAACTTCAGGCTTAAAAGATCATTGACAGGGTTAGGGTAGATTTGAATAGCATCGCCGGCCTCGTTATCCTTACAAAAAGAAGGGATAACAACAGTGATTGAATCAAGAGGAATTGTAATGGTAATTGCTCCGGAGGTGTCTATCACTTGTGAAAGCCTGTAAATAAAATTACCGCCGGACTGATCTTCGTTATAAGTATAGTTTCTCTGTTTAAAAGAAGTTCCCACTGCGTTAACTTCATGTATCAGTTGATACTTGTTTTCGGTGTTTGATTTTCTTTCAATCAGATAACGCATACCAATTATATCCTTACTGCTCCAGCTAAGTTTCAATTTGCAATCAGTCAGAGATGATGTTAGAACAGACTGCTTTGCCAGCAATGAGCCGACTGCTTTTTTCATATCAGGAATGCCATAACCGTATTGTTCATTTGGATTTTTGTAACGATCGGATGCTTCTTGCAATGTTTTTATGATTAAAATATTATTTATTTCAGGAAACAATTGCCATAAGCAACCTGCCAGTCCTGCGATGACAGGTGTTGAAAAAGAAGTGCCGCTGGCTTGCGACAAGCCGCCTCCGGCATTCGACAAAACAGTTGCTACTCCCATTCCAACTACATCCGGTTTGATACGCTGGTCGGCCGTTGGTCCAAAAGAGGAGAAGCCTGCAATGATACCGGAGCTATTTACTGCACCAACTGTTAATACACTATCGGCATCAGCAGGCGCGCCTATGAATTTCCATACACTCCCTCCGTCATTACCTGCGCTGGTTACAACCAGGATGCCCTTTTTGGCAGCAAGGTCTGCAGCCCTTGTGATGATGGTTGTATTTCCGTTCATATCGCTGTAACGATGATCCTGCGTAGGCAGATCGAATGTGGTGTAAGATAGAGAAGAAGAGATGACATCGGTGCCGCAGCTGTCGGCGTATTCCGCACCCATTGCCCAGTTGAATTCTTCAATGATATATTCTGATGCGGCATCTTCCGTTCGTAATAAAATAAAGGAGGCGTCGGGACAACTTCCGACAAAGGTGCCGGGCTGGTAGCCCGCTGTAACAGATAAACAATTTAATCCATGCTGATTGTCTTCATTTACATTATTGTCGCCAGAAACAAAATCCCTGGTTGCGATGATTCTGTTTTGCTTCCTTACCGTATCGAGGAAAGGATTGATTAAATAGCCGTTATAACCAGCATCCATAAACGAAAATAACAATGGTGTACCTGTGGCGCCCAGCCGGTGTAAAAAGCTTCCATTATGTAAATTAATTTGTGCGGCACCTGCTCCGTACTGAAAATTATTATTGGTATTTGTTGATCTGCCAGGTTGAATTACCAGTGGTTGTAAAAATTCATTTTCCCATTTATTATTTGATTTTTTATCTGCAATACGCAATGCTGCTTCTTCAACCTTTAGTACAAAAGAGATATTGCGTATGCGGTTCCAGATTTCTGAATCATCTGTTTGCATTATAACAGCATTCATCCATTTTGATCTGCCAAGTAATCGGATATCCCCTAATCTGAGTAGGCTGTCGATATAAAAATCTGATACGGGTAGATCGCTGCTGTCAGGTTTGATGTCGAATCTATTTCTTCTGATAATAGCGCGGTTGCTTAAATATGCAGAGGGGGATGCGAGTGAATAAGAATTGTAGCCCTTGTCTTTAAAATAAACGATTCGTTTTGTTTGTGCTTTTACTTCAGTGAGAACTGAGACAATGCAAAGTGATAGTATGAAAATATTGGAAAAGCGCAGGGGCATAATCTGCGGTTAATCAGTTTTTATTGATCATCCACATTTTTACCCCAAAGCCAAGTCGCACAGGGTCGTAGGTGACGATGATATTTGGAGGCGTACCGGAAGCGCGTTGACGCGGCTGATTTTCCCATATTATATGTTCTCTGTAAACAAGTCCGATATTTTTTGCGTACTTCTCCAGAGAATATTCCTTGGATGCATACAAGGTATCTGTTGTCATTGGCACATTTCTTGATTCATCCACCTGCAGAATGGTTGTGACATCGGGAATGGTTTGGGTTCCAATTTTTTCCGATTCGCCAATGGATTCATAAGTAAAATCCCATAAGTCCATATTCTCATCCACACTTGTTGCATAGGTTTCTGAATAGGGCCTGTCGGGCAGATAACTATTTCCTCGCCAGTTAAAACCAATACGTGCCGGCAGCTGCAGTTTGATGACGCGCAGATTGTTTTCAATTACTTCCGCACTTTTAGCCAATGGGGTAACCATATAAAATCCTTTTGGTATCCATGGACCAGAGGCGGTAGAATCATTTTGATAAACATTTACTCTCCAGGTAATACGATTAAGGTTATCTGTTGATTGCCATTCAACAACATGTTTCATCTGGTATCTGTTTATTGTTTCAGATTTCCCGTTATTGATGAATATGAGTGAATCAACACGATAGGTGATAGATTTGCCAATTTTTAAAGGCAATAATTCGGAGATGGTGAGCGTACTATACTCTTCGATCGTGCGCTTACAGCTATTGGTGGTAAACAGAACAGCGCAGGCAAGCAAAACAAAATAAAAATTTTTCAGTCGGA
>JAULVS010000122.1:0-3742 GCA_032110905.1 Chitinophagaceae bacterium
CTAAACGAAGCAACGCCTTGCTTACATTGATGCCTCCTCCTCCAGGCTCGTTGACTACTTCTGTACAACGAAGTTTTGCCTCAGGTTTTAATTCATCTACCCTGGTACTTTTGTCAATACAGGGATTGAGTGTAACAGTGAGAATCATAGTATTAAAATTGAATGCTATTTAGAATTTGTTGGAGTCGGTTGCCGATTGTAGATTCATCAGTATATCCACTTGCAACAAGTTGGTATTTTGTTTCGGAAAGACGGCAAAGTAATTGCGGAAAACCCGTTACTCTCAGTTGTTTACACAACTCAAATTCTTCGTAGGCCTGTTCTTTGAATGTTGGCTCTTTCAATCGCTGATAAAATAAATCTTCATCTATATTATACTGATGAAGTAAATGCCTGTAAGCTTCCTGATCAGTAAGGTCTCTGCCTTCTTCAAACAAAGCATATTGGATGTCGGAAGCAATTTGCACCTGGTTATTCGGAAGAAAGGATTTGAAAACGCATAATGCAATGGCAGGTAATTCCGAAGAAGGAAACCAGTCGCTCTGGTCTGCCTGGTGAATATGCCAGAGAAAATCATTGCCGAAACGGATGCCTGTTCGCTCTTCGACTGTTGGGTATGCCTCTTTGATGTAATCAGCCATTACCTGAATGGAAACAGGTTGTGCCGGAAGGATCATGCCGCCACTAAGGACTTCAAATTGAAACTTGTCTGCGTATTTACCGGCAATTTGTTTTAGTAGCGGACTGAATCCGTAACACCATCCGCACCAGGCGTCGTAGCAGTAAATGAGCAGGGGTTGCATAAGGCAAAGTTAAGCAAGCGATGTTCGTTGATCGTTATTCGAAAGACGATAATCGAAAAATGACAACCAGATCCTAGGGTGTGGAATATTACGCAGCCCTGGATTTAAACCCAGGGCTGCGGAGGTATGAATGAATATGGTTTATTCGCGTCGATAAGTCTCTGTTTGATTTTAAAAAAGATAATAAACGTTTATATACGTTTAAACAGGTGTTGTCATGAACACACGCAGCTATTTTTGTCAAAATCCGAAATAAATATTCAGGATTATATTTTAATCTTCACTTTTTGTTAACTTTTGCTAACTTTACATTATGACTCGATGAAAGTTAACCTAATTAAGAGAAAAACGATCGAACAGTATGCGGTGGCACATGCGAGAAGCAGAAATTCTTTGAGAATATGGCTCACCTTATTAAAAATGGCTGACTGGGTTGAGCCGGAGGACATCAAGGAAACATTTGCAACAGCTGACCTTTTGGGAAATGGTAGTGAAAGGATTGTGTTTGATATTGCCGGCAACCATTACCGGGTGATTTGCAAGTATCATTTCGGAGTGACAAAAGTTCATCTGTTTATCAAGTGGATTGGGACACATGCAGAATATACGAAGCTATGTAACGGAAATAAACAATATACAATAACCGATTTCTAAACTCAATTCAATAATGAATCTGACACATACAATCATTAAAACAGACGCGCAATACAACAGATATTGCAATAAACTTGAGGAGCTGATCAGCAGCGGTAAAAAAACAAAAGTCTGTAAGGATGAAATTGAACTACTTACGCTGCTTATTAAAACGTATGATGAAGCACATAGCAGCTTACCTGATGCTGATCCTGTTGAATTATTAAAGGGGTTAATGAAGGATCATCAATTGAAAGCCGTGGATTTAGCTAAATTGCTGAATGTAAGCGAAGGCCTGGTTTCGGATATATTGCATTATAAAAAAGGATTATCTAAAGAAACGATTCGTATTCTGGCTGACAGATTCAAATTAAACCAAATGGCTTTTAACCGACCTTACACATTGGTTGTGTCGTCAAAAAGCAAATTGAAAAACAAAGACAGGAAAGCAGCATAAATTAGCGAATTGATACCTTTCCGCAGCCCTGGGTTTAAACATCGCAGCCCTGGATTTAAACCCAGGGCTGCGATGGATATTTCAATTTCGCTCAAAATTATTTTCGATTTTTAACCATCCTCACTTAAGCTGCTTCTCTATCTCCGCTGAAATCGCTTCAAAAATCGATTCAACAGACCCCTCACCCTGAATCTCTGCAAATTTTTGTTGCTGTTTGTAGTACTCGGCAACGATGGATGTTTTGCGCTTATATTCTGCAATGCGCTCGCAAATGATATCTTCGTTAGTATCGTCCGACCTACCGCTGGTTAACCCGCGGTTCAGCAAACGCTTTACGAGTTCCTCTTCCGAAACGATGAGAGACAACATCAAACCGATGGATGTACCCTTTTTCTCAAGTAATTGATCCAGCGCCTCTGCCTGCGCCTCCGTACGGGGGAAACCATCAAACAAAAAGCCCTTTGCTTGGGGATGGTTGTCGATGGCAGAGCTGATCATGCCCACCACAACTTCGTCGGGAACGAGCAATCCCTTGTCCATCAACTGTTTGGCCTCCATACCCAAAGCTGTTTGTGCGGCAATTTCACTGCGGAGGAGATCACCGGTACTTAAATGCTTTAGGCCATATTTTTCAATAATAGAGGTCGATTGCGTGCCTTTGCCACTTCCGGGCGGGCCGAATAAAATCAGGTTAAACATAATAAGATGTGGTCGATTTGTGGTGTAAAGATAAAAAGCATCTCTGAATTTTTGTAAATACGCCAACAGAAATGAAAACCTGTTGTTATTCTTATGTATGCGCGGAATCGTAAAACTTATATCTGATCGTCTGGCTCCCCTCTTTTTACTTTTTCTTTGCTGTGCGTTTACCTTTGTAAGCTGTCAGAGCCAGACGACACAAACCCAAAATAAAATGAACAACGACCCCAAAAATCCGGTCTACTCAAGAACAGATACCAACTCCGTTCAACTCAGTGAAGAAGAGTGGAAAAAAATCCTCCCTGCCGACATCTATCACATTGCACGCCAGAAAGGGACCGAACGCCCCTGGACAAGCCGCTTTGAAGCCTTCAAGGAAAAAGGCACTTACTACTGTGCTGCCTGCGGGAACGCGTTGTTTGTAAGCGATACCAAATTTGATAGTGGTTGCGGTTGGCCAAGTTTTTACGAACCCGTCAGTAAGGGATCGATCATTTACACCCCCGATCATACACATGGCATGTCTCGCACCGAAGTACAATGCGGAAGGTGCAAAGCCCATCTCGGGCATGTATTTGAAGACGGTCCGCCTCCTACCGGTTTGCGCTATTGTATCAATGGCGTGGTGCTCGATTTTGAAAAGACGAAGAAGCAGTAACATGTCGTTGGTTATTGGTTGTTGGTTGTGAGTTTTTCTCAACACCTAAATACTAACCTAAACAACTAAACGAGTAAACGAATCTACAATTAGAAGACCGGGAGACCGGGGATTTACAAAGACCGTAAGTCCGTGAGACGAGATTAGTTGTTGGCAGATTTGGCTTATTTAACGAATAACAAACAACCAATAACTAAAAACTTCTAACACTCTTCTTTACATTTACCAATCAATTTTACTTTATGCGTTATATACTCCTCGCTAGTTTGCTATGCTTGCAGTTTGTAGGTTTTTCCCAGGAACCATTGTGGCTTCGTTATCCATCTATTTCTCCCGACGGGAAAACAATTGCTTTCACCTATAAAGGAGATCTGTATACAGTTCCTTCATCAGGAGGCAGAGCCGTTGCACTCACCATGCATGATGCCCATGACTTCATGCCGGTATGGAGCAGAGACGGGAAAAACATCGCCTTTGCAAGCGACCGCTACG
>JAULVS010000123.1:0-5882 GCA_032110905.1 Chitinophagaceae bacterium
TTTGGCATTTGAATACGAAGCAGTGCCGCAAGGGTTGGTGCGATATCAGTCATATAAACAACCGCATTAGACCTGCCTTTTGGTATTCCCCGGCCATACCAAATAAGAGGAATATGGCTGTCGTAAGAATTCCAAAGACCATGCGTAGTTCCTTTTTTCCCGCCGTCAATCCACCCCGGCTGAAATAACAACTGGATATCACCAGAACGTTTGGGATGATAGCCGTTTGAAAAACGCTCGCGAACTTGTGAAGGCATTAACTCTTTATATAAATCAGCGCAAGGGAAAACGCGATCAATACCGGGTTGTTTTTTTACATAATCCTGAATGAAAGCCAGAAGTTTTGAATGATCTACTGTTGCAGAATCAATTGCAGAATGATTTAAAGAAAGCTGGTAATTGAGTCCGGATAAAACAACATCTTTCAACCCAAATTTCTGCAGAATGGCATTATTCAATTCTTTAATCATTTTATCATCATCTATGTTTCCCCCAGGATGTTTGTGTTTTTGTAAAAAGCCAGGCACGTGTGACACACCATGATCCGCTGTGAGAAATACAACATACTGATCCGACCCAACCTGCTGATCCAGAAAATTAAAGAATGCAGCCAGTTCAATATCCATCCTTAGATAAGCATCTTCCACCTCAATGCTGTTTGGACCAAATGCATGTCCGATATAATCTGGACTTGAAAAACTCACTGCGAGAAAATCAGGATCTTCATCTTTCCCCATCGACTCATTGACAACAGCACCTCTTGCCATTTCAAAAGTCATTGTGTTGCCGTATGGTGTTTGAGAAATCACTCCGTAATTTTTTCCGATGAACTGGTTTAATTTATAAGGAAAATTCAACTGTTCTTCTCCGAAAGGACGAGCTTCGTAATCATTGAGAGATGTATCACTTTGAACGTAGGTGTTTATCGGATAAAGCGATGACCATCCCTGTTGATATACCTGATCCGGATATTTTTTTTCATTGAAAAGCCGTACCCATTCAGGCAAGCTTTCTCTGTAATAAGTGGAGGTAATCCAGTTTCCGCTTTTGTTATCATACCAGTATGCCGCATCAGCAGTATGCCCGGCAGGTAAAATTGCGCCGCGATCTTTAATAGCAATTCCGACCACTTTACTTCTGAAATTTGTTGCCAGTTTGAGTTCGTCGCAGATGGAATTCGCAAACATATTCTTCGGGCTCATTTTTCCGGAGGCAGTGCTACTTCCTACAGTCTGTACAGTTACATCTTCGCTACAATAAACTACCCTGTTTTCAGCCTTGCCCCACCAGTTGTTTCCCACAATGCCATGTACAGCCGGCACGCTTCCTGTATACACACTTGCGTGGCCGCAGGCAGTGACTGTAGGTGCGTAAGGGATAAAGGTTTGCTCATTGCTGAAGCCTTTATCCATTAGCCTCCTGAATCCGCCATTGGGTTGAAATCTATTGTAATAACGGTATAAAAAATCCCATCGCATCTGGTCAATCATAATGCCAACTACGAGTCTAGGACGTGATTCGGAGAAAGATTTCTTTTGAGAATAAGCGGAAAGAAAAATGAGAATTGGTGCAAACAACACCAGGAGTCTTTTGCGCATTGAATGAAGGTTAAGAATGTAAAGATACACCTGCCCGAAACCAAGTTCAAAAGAAAGCATTTTACTTAAAAAAGTATAACTCATTTATTTAAGATTGTTCTTTGAGATAAATAGCCTGAAAAAGTGTCGATTTGTTACCTTTGCTCAACTTTTAAACCCGTCAGATATTATGGCAGATATTTTTGAAAAGCTGGTAAAAAACTATGGCCCAATCGGTCAGCACCGCGAACGCGCGCACGGATACTTCGCCTTTCCTAAACTGGAAGGTGAAATCGGTAGTCGGATGATCTTTCGCGGCAAAGAAAAAATCGTATGGAGCCTGAATAATTACCTTGGACTCGCCAACCATCCGGAAATCAGAAAAACGGATGCAGAAGCTTCTGAAAAATACGGGCTGGCCTATCCGATGGGTGCACGTATGATGAGCGGCAACTCCAATTATCACGAGCAGCTTGAAAAAGAACTCGCCGAGTTTGAGCAGAAAGAAGATGCCATTCTGATGAACTTTGGTTATCAGGGCATCATGAGCGCAATTGATGCTATCTGCGGGCGCCATGATGTAATTGTTTATGATGCAGAAAGTCATGCCTGTATCATTGACGGACTGAGGTTACACCCAGGCCACCGTTATGTGTTCAAACACAATGATGTTGCGGATTGCGAAAAACAATTGCAACGTGCAGCAGCTTTGATTGAGAAACAAGGAACAGGAGGAATATTGGTAATTACTGAAGGCGTATTCGGCATGGCAGGTGATCAGGGTAAACTGAAAGAGATTGCTGAACTGAAAAATAAATATGAATTCAGGTTGCTGGTGGATGATGCGCATGGATTCGGCACTTTGGGTAAAACCGGAGCCGGAGCAGGCGAAGAGCAGGGATGTCAGGATGCAATAGATCTTTATTTCAGCACTTTTGCCAAATCAATGGCATCGATCGGCGCTTTCCTTGCCGGTCCGCGTGTAATCATCGACTACATCCGATACAATATCAGATCGCAGATTTTTGCAAAGAGTTTGCCAATGCCAATTGTGATTGGCAACCTGAAGCGACTTGAAATGCTACGCAATATGCCCGAGCTTAAAGAAAAACTCTGGAGCAATGCCAGAAAACTCCAGGAAGGTTTAAAAGGCCGTGGTTTCGATATTGGGAAAACGGATAGTCCTGTTACACCGGTGTATATGAAAGGAGGAGTGGAAGAAGCAACAGCAATGGTGATGGATCTTCGAGAAAACTACAACATCTTCTGTTCAATTGTAGTTTATCCTGTTATACCGAAGGGGCATATTATTTACCGTCTTATTCCTTCTGCAGCACATACCGATCAGGACATTGAAGAAACATTGAAAGCATTTACTGAAACGAAGGCTAAGCTAGATGCAGGCGCTTATAAGGTAGAAGCCATACCCGATATGACAGAGAATTAGTAGGTGGGTTGTCGGTTATCAGTTGTCGGTTATCAGTTGTTGGTTAAGAGCTTAGACAGCAGTTAAACACAAACAACTAACATTTAAACTATGTTCAAGTTAATATCTTTAGTTTTTCTGATGTTTTTTACTCGAGTAAACGTAAACAATATGAACGGAAAATTATGGAGCAACGGATACAAAGGAGGAACAGCAGTAGGATCATATGATGGCGGTAAAATCTGGGACAATTCATATAAAGGCGGAACCGCTGTAGGCTCTTATGATGGCGGCAAAATCTGGAACAACGGATACAAAGGCGGAACCGCAATTGGCTCTTATGACGGCGGGAAAATCTGGAGCAATGGTTACAAAGGAGGAAGCCCTGTAGGTTCATACGGAGGCGGGAAAATCTGGAGCAATGGTTATAAAGGGGGCACAGCAATAGGATCTTATGACGGAACTGATGCAGGTGCTGCAGCTGCGGCTTTTATTTTATTATTATAAATTTTCTCTAAATACTTACGGAGTAAGCAGGTCAAACACGGATCGAACGCCGGGCATTTGATCAGTCATAAAACCTTCTGCATATCCAACCCCGATCATTCTGCCGAAAATCTTATTTCTGCTTTCAATGCTCTCCATAAAGGCAGGTGTAGAGATATACGTTTCAGGCTCATTCAAACCCGGATTATAAAACTGCGTAGAATAAGCTAATACAGATTGCATTTTTCGTTCATACATCTCCGTTATATCCACTACAAAATCAGGCTTCAGATACCTGTCCTGTATGTAGTGAATAACATGTTTGGGTCGCCAAGCTTCCTGCTGAACCCCGTCCAAAGAAGTATTGATTTTAATGAGTCCGGATAAAAAACAGCTCTCTTTGACTAGCATTGCCGCCCTACCGTGATCCGGATGTCGGTCTTCTACCGCATTGCAAAAAACAATATCAGGACGATATTGTCTTATTTTTTGGATAACCTGCAGGCGATGAGCTTCATCATTTTCAAAAAAGCAATCCCGCATTCCCAGGTTTTCACGTATATGTACGCCCAAAATTTCTGCAGCTTTCTCCGCTTCCACCTTTCTTGTTTCTGCATTACCCCTTGTACCCATTTCCCCTCTTGTCAGGTCAATGATGCCGGTCTTTTTCTCTTTTTTCATCTCCACCATCAAAGTACCCGCACAGCACAACTCCACATCATCCGGGTGAACACCAAAGGCAAGTACATCAAGTTTCATGTTTAGAAGTTAAAACTTAAAAGTTAAATATATAAAGTAGTAATGATTCAAGTTTTAAGTTTTTAAGTTTAAAACTAACCTCCTTCATTTAAAGACAAAGATAGATCATAGGGATAATAACGCTGATTCATTTCTCGCACAAAAGATTCAATCAGTCGATCATTAGCATCAGAAGAAGGTTTCCAGCTTTGTTTTAAATCACTGCCTACAAAAAACAAAATTGTTTGATACAACCTTGCCGTAAGCCCTCCTTTCATCTCTTTGATAATCTCGTAGCAGTCATTGCCCGTTTGCCGGTGAATGAGCTTCATCAACACCTTTCCCTGATAAACAGATAACTCTGAAACTTTGTCACCAAAAGCTTCTCTCAATTCTTTTTCACGCGACTTGATGTATTTTCTTCTTTCAGATTTGCCTTTAATATTTTCGAGATGCAGCAGCACATCCTTCATCACCACACCAGCCTGACGCGCATAGGGATAAGTAACATATACCGCATTACGCAAGCGGGTCCACTCCGCTGTTTTCTTCTCTGCCAGTGCAGGATCGCCTCCCCAGATGAATATATCGGGAAGCACAATAATCCACTCATCATTTATAAATACCCGGGGATAAGCAATTGTATCTCCAGCCATTTTTATGAGATCTGATTTTGTATGAGAAATGCAAATGCTACTGCCGGCATGAAGCGCCGATTGCATACTAATCAAACATATTACAACAAGGAAAAGCTGTTTCATCGCTACTGTAATTTAAATCTTTCCCTGTTTCATTCCAAAATAACGACAATGTCACCCGGGTGAAATGCTAAAAAAATGCAAAAGACTTTAGACAATTACTTTTTGACGAGACTGTTCTTTCTGAACTGATGATACATCGATAACAAAAATCCGAAAGTCATTACCAGTACACCCAGCCACAGGATATTGATTGCAGGAAACTGATAAGCTTTGAGTGTAATGTAGTTTAATATGCTGTTTCGTTCTTTTAAACCGAGTTTGATTCCTTTCTCGTCCGCTCCGGTAAAAACCAACTCAAGCCCCTGTGAAACCACCGTATCGGGAACAGAGATCGGACTATTTTCCCTCAAAATGAGTAAAGGCTCAGCACGGTAACGGCTACTGTCTTTTGATACAACAGAGAAATTGGCAGCAAACAGTGAATCGCCGGGTAGAATCTCTATATTTTTTCTATTATGCGAACTTTTGATCGATTCCAAATACATATATCCGCCGCTGTAAAAAACTGTGTCGCCGGGACGAATTGTTTTTTCCTGAAACTGAGCCGTGTCTTTGTTCTTCTCCGGATCGGGAAGCGATGTGATATAAGTAAAAACATCTTTGTGCAAATAATGCTTACTGTCGGGATTCGCAATTAACTGTCCATTCCCTTTAAAGTTGACAAAGGCATCAGGATAAAGAGTGAAAGATTTGCTTGAATCTTTATAATCAAACTTAATTTTAAAATATTGCTTGGGATCTAATGGCGCAGTCGAATCACCTAGATAAGTCACCATATATTTCCCCATATCCGTTGCAACACCCTGCACTAGTGTAAGATTTTCAGCCGGATTTTCTTTGCTCTGCTCACCGAAATTGACCAAAATGCCTGAAGTATTCCAACTTAGCACTTCT
>JAULVS010000124.1:0-8810 GCA_032110905.1 Chitinophagaceae bacterium
GGGATCTAATGGCGCAGTCGAATCACCGAGATATGTCACCATATATTTCCCCATATCCGTTGCAACACCCTGCACTAGTGTAAGATTTTCAGCCGGATTTTCTTTGCTCTGCTCACCGAAATTGACCAAAATGCCTGAAGTATTCCAACTTAGCACTTCTTTCTTGGAAGAACTGACAAGCACACCAAGTAAAACCATACCAAACCCAATATGTCCGATGGAGGCCCCTGCAGAAGCAAGCTTTCCTTTCACGCCAACCCACAAATAATAGGCATTAGCAAAAACGGCATAAAGGGATGCAAAGATGCCTAACCATATCGCCCCAAGAAAACCGGCTCCGTAACGGTTGTATTTGATTTCACCGAAATAAATCACTGCAACTGAAACAATGAGAGCCAGGATTGTAGGAATAAGTATTCGTTTAAAAATAAAAGATGCAGAAGTCTGTTTGTATTTAAGGTATTGCACGAAAGCTGTAAGTAAGCTAACAACAAAACCAAATAAAATCAGCACTTTGTTATAGGCATATTCAATATCCTGCGGAGGCGCAAGCTTGGTACCGAAAATTTTATTTACAACCGGCAAAGAGGTATTAAAGATGATGTAAGTTGCGGAAATAAATAAAAGCAAAGAGCCGACGAACATCCAAAATTCTCTGCTGCTGAAATGTTCTTCTTTGACAGGTGCCGGTATTTTTTTGTAATGAACCGCAAACAGCAGCAATGAAGGCACAAGAAATGAGAAGAGGAAGAACATCAGTTGCCCGTTCATACCCAAATCGGTAAAGGCATGCACACTCGTATCACCTAGTATCCCACTTCTCGTTAAAAAGGTTGAATAGATAATCAGTAAAAACTGTAGAATAAAAAACAAAAAAGTTGAACGCAACGCATTGCCTGAATGCTGATAAATAAGCATCGTATGTATTGCTGTTACCAGTACAAGCCAGGGTACCATTGATGCATTCTCTACAGGATCCCATGCCCAATATCCGCCAAAGGTTAAACTCTCATAGGCCCATGCAGCCCCCATCATAATACCCAGTCCAAGTATACCTGCACTAAAAAGAGCCCAGGGTCTTGCGGCTGCGATCCATCCGCTGTAATTTTTTGTCCATAACCCGGCTATGGCATAAGCAAAGGGAACGATTGTGGATGCAAAACCAAGAAACAGCACCGGCGGATGAATGGTCATCCAGTAATTCTGTAACAATGGATTAAGTCCGTTACCGTCACGGATAAAACTCAAATAATCTGGTCTTAACGATCCGTCTGGCATAAAACCAACCGGGAACTGATCAGGGCTCAGCATGCCTTCATTTCGCATCAGAACGAAAGGATTGCTCCCGATTTTGAAATCAAAGAAGTAAATACCAATGACCATAGTTGCCAGTAATAACTGCATAAAACTTATGACGGTCATAACAGGCGCTTCCCATTGTTTTTCTTTCCTAATTAAAATCACACCAAGTATACAATGCCAGAAACTCCAGAGTAGAAAACTGCCTTCCTGCCCTTCCCAGAAACAACTCAGAATATATTGCATCGGCAATGCCAGATTACTGTGCTGCCATGCATAACGGTATTCAAAAAGGTGGCGAGAAATGATAAAATACAGAGTAACAAATATGCCAATGACGGCAAACACTTCAATAAAAAAAGCAATGCGGGCGATTTTAAGCCACCCTCCATTTTCTTTTAGGTCAGTTGTCCGGTGAGCCAAAAAATAACTGATAGTAGCTGTGAGGGATGCCATCAGAGAAAGCACGGCTAAGAAATGTCCTATCTGCCCCGGAATTAGTTGCTCACCTGCAAAATTCATATAGATTAATTAATTGGCTGAAATACTGCTGCTTACTTTTTCTTCTTTGTATTTACTTGGACATTTAATCAAGATATCCTCGCACAAAAAAGCGCTATCGGTCATTTTCCCTTTTAACACCATTCGCTCACTTCTCTCCATATCAGTTGGAGGCTTTCCCTTTAGGTATACAACCTTTGAGCGACCGCCAAGAGAATCGACCACATGAAAACTCAAATAATTCGGATCGCGAAGCGGATCATAATTGATGGTTTTCCCCTGAGCAGTATCTAGTCTGGCAATGAGGTGGACAAATTTCCCGTTCTTGGATTTTGCAGAAGCTACTGTATCATAAGTAGACAGGCTCCCCATCGTACTGATGAGTAACCCTATGGCAACAGCAATCGCAACCAAAAGAATTATATGCGTTGTTTTCATACGTGAGTAGTTATAGCTTTAATGGTCATATGTTATGCCCTTTTATCCTCATCCACCGTTTGCATTGAACCGCCTTTATGGGCATTTCATTCGCCTGTAGATTATTTAAGTTCAGGTCGCAAATACAAAAACTTGCCCGCGATAGCTGATTTTACGGCCGCAAAGTTAGCTGAAAAAGGAGTGGCGTTTGTTTTTGCCAACCCTTTATTCCACGCTTTAAGAAAACTTTCAAACAAACCTCTTTACTCTTGTTTTTTATCATTTATCCCCCTTTAACTTTGCGGCGCCTCCGGCATCATCATTTTATGACCGACATATCCCAATTCAATCCGGATAACGCTTCCAATCCCAATAACAATATTTTTGGCTTGCCGTTTACTGCTGAGGAATCACGAATGATTATCCTCCCCGTTCCCTGGGAGGTGACGGTTAGCTACCGTGCAGGCACTTCCAGGGCACCTGATCATATTAAAAAAGCCAGTCTGCAAGTTGAACTGCTCGATAATGATTTACAAAATGGCTGGAAGCAGGGAATTCACATGCTGGATATTGACAAGAAAGTTCTGCTTAAAAGCGATTATCTGAGAAGAGAAGCCGAGCTATACATCAACTATATCGCACAGGGGGAAAATGTAAAAGACAACAAATTCATGTGTAAAGCCCTGAAGGAAGTGAATGCAGGTGGCATTTTTCTGAACGAATGGGTATATGAAAAAACACGTGACTTATTAAACCAGGGCAAATTAATCGGCCTTCTTGGAGGAGACCACAGCGTACCTCTTGGATTTCTAAAGGCTGTAGCAGAAAAATATCCCTCCTTTGGTATACTTCAAATTGATGCACACTGCGACCTGCGTGAATCATATGAGGGCTTCGAGCATTCACACGCCTCTATTATGTTTAACGCACTTCGCGAAATTCCACAGATTGAAAGAATTATCCAGGTTGGAGTACGCGACTACAGCGATTGTGAGTGGAATTATATCTGCAACAGTGAATTCCGCGTAATTGCCTATCGTGACAGAGAAATCAAAGAAAGACTATACGAAAACGAGACCTGGAAAAAAATCACCGAAGAAATTGTCAATCAGCTTCCCGCCTATGTTTATATCAGTTTTGACATAGACGGGCTTGATCCGAAACTTTGTCCCAATACCGGCACACCAGTGATGAGCGGACTGGAAACTGAACAGGTTTTTTACCTGCTTAGAAGAATCCTGCAGACAGGCAGAAAACTCATCGGGTTCGACCTGGTTGAGGTTGGGGTAAGTCAGAATGAATGGGATGAAAATGTAGGCGCAAGGATTCTGTATAAATTATGTAACTTGATGCTAGCATCCAACCCTGTTTGATTGCATTAATTGAAATTAAACAACCCGTTTACATAGTAACAACAAACGGAGATGCTAAATTTGAAATACTCTTTACAGAGTACTAACTCAATCTTTAACTTATGATTGAATACCGGATTCCAATCAGCTATCTCCCTTACGAAAAGCAAATAAGATCAGCGCGTCTGCTTCACCTGCTTACTTCTTTTCTGTTCATGTTCAATGCATGGATTGATTTTCAACAGGCAACTCCTTCATTGCTTTTTGTCGTTGTTCAAATTGCCTGTTCATTACTTGTTTTCACCTATGTCATTCTTGGAAAGAAGCTAACATCAGACGCCGCGCGTTCAAATCTTTTTTTCCGTTTACTGGAAATTGTCGGGTTTGCGTTTGCTGCCTGGTATTTTTTCTCCACTCTTAATACTCCTCTGCAAGGATCGCTCGTTGTTGCAACATTGATCGGATTGCTCTACCTGTTGTTTATGGAAAGAAATATTTTCAAGCCCGTTGATGTTCTGCTAAATGAAAAAGGCATTCGTCTTCCCGGGATGAACCGATCACAAATGTTATCATGGAAAGAAATTGACAACCTTCGCATTCGGAACGACTTTATCTCCATTAACACCAAAGAAAATCGTTTTCTGCAATATGAAATAAACCGTGTGCTGAGCGATACGGAAATTGATGAAATGAACAACTGGAGTATCCGTCATTTTACCGTAAGTTGATCTTGCTTATTAGCTGAAGATAAATCACGAACTTTGCGGCATGAACCATCCGCAGTCATCTCCGTTTTTACTTTACTCCGACGGGCAAGGAAATATTTTCGAAGACCAAACTTTATATGCCATCGGCAGATCCGGTTGGGATGCCATGCCCGTAGAAACAGAAAACTGGATTCCGCTTCCTGAAGGAGGCAATCTCTATGAGCTACCCGGAAGAAAAGCTATCGGACTTGATGTGCTTACTGGAGAATTAAGGCTTTGCGAAAAAGGCTGGGCAGTCGCAGCATTTGTTCCGCCCGCTCACACCGGCCTCTACCTCGCTGCATTTGAAACGGAAGCGAATGCTGAAGTACTTCCTTTGTTTTGTTATACCGCAGCGGGCTGGCATAATGAAGAGTTTTACGTTACCGCTATACGCATCGAAAAAGATATCCGACAGGAATGCGCCGGATATGACCAGCTAAAAATCGAAACTGGTACAGAAAATATTTTGCAAGCATATCCACACAACAGACTTGTGAAACACCTAATGGAAAATTGCTGTCGTACTTATACTTGTCCTGCAGCCCGCAACTTTTCCTTGGGCAGATGGGAATGCCCGGTTCCCGTTTCACCAGCTTGTAATGCAAACTGTATCGGATGTATATCCTTTCAGCCACAGGAAGAAAGCATTGTGAGTCCGCAGGATCGACTAACCTTCCAACCCACACCTGAAGAAATTGTAGAGTTTACGGTGCCACACCTTGAAACTGCCCCCTACCCGATTGTTTCTTTCGGACAAGGATGCGAAGGTGAACCATTGCTGATGTGGGAAACTATTCGTGAAGCCATCCTCGAAATCAGAAAGCATACATCAAAAGGAAGCATCAACATCAACACCAACGGTTCGCGACCCGACGCTGTTAAAAAACTTTGTGATGCCGGGCTGAACAGTATTCGCGTGAGTACCAACAGCGCAAGAAAAGAAATTTACGAAGCTTATTACAGACCTAATAATTACACATTTGAAGATATCGTTGAAAGCCTGCGTATCGTTAATGAAAACGGAGGATGGACCAGCATCAACTATTTTGTTTTTCCCGGTATGACCGACAGCGAAGCAGAATATGAAGCATTAAGAGAGTTGATTCGTACTACAGGACTAAAAATGATTCAGTGGCGGAATTTTAATATTGATCCCGACTGGTATCTGGGTAAATTAAATGTAGCAGACACTGGAGAAATGATGGGTGTACGACAACTGATGACACTTATCAAAGAAGAATTTCCTGAACTGAAATTCGGTTATTATAACCCACCGATAGAAAGAATAAAAGGAAATTATGAACGCGATTTTGCTCAACTTTAAAAGTTAAGAGATAGATAAAAAACAGAGTACTTATTATTTATCGCACTCACATCAACCAATACACTCATTTTTTGGCTTAACTTAGAATTATGAACTTTGATAACAAAGAAAACAATCAGAACCGCATCAAAGCACTGAGCGGCACCATTGTCTTTCATGCCGCGCTGCTTTTTTTGTTTTTCCTTGTTTCATTTACACAACCACTAACAGCACCTCCCGTTCAACTGGACGAAGGAATCGAGGTTAATCTTGGCAACAGTGATATTGGTTTCGGCGATATACAACCACTGGCACCCGGAGAACCTGCACCCGATGCTACATCAGACAACAGTATTCCTGCACCTTCAGACATACAAGAAAACCTTGAGACAGAAACTGAAACTGCAGAAAATGAAAACACTGAAACACCTGTTATTCATAAACCTGAAACGAAAAACAAACCTGTCGTTACAAAAACAGAAACTGTAACAAAACCTGTAAATCAGAAAACAAACACAAACACCCCCGTTAATAATCCTGTTTCTAGCCCTGATCCCAAACCGAAAGCTGTTTTTAAAGGAGGCAATGGAACCGGCGGAAACAATGCAGACGATTACAACAACTCCCAAAATCAGGGTATTACCGGAGGCAATGGAGATCAGGGAAAACAAGGAGGAAATCCAAACAGTGATAATTATAACGGTAATGGAGGAAGCGGTAGCGGCGGACCTGCTGTTATCAAAGGCAACAGGAAAATCACAAAAGCAGGATCTTTTACCGGCGATCTGCCCAAAGCTATCATTCTTGCAGGGATCAGCGTAGATGCAAATGGAAATGGAACTTTTATTAAAATTGAAAAAGGATCCACTTCTTTTGATAACGCCTATGCAATAGCAATCAAAAACTATTTGCCACGTATCTCTTTCAACAAATCAGCTGAGACTTCAACAGTAACTGTAAAGTTTGTATTTGATGTAAAGAACTAAATGTAATTATGCTGGGATGTAACTTTGCTCCTATGAATTACAAGGAAACAGTTCAATACATGTATGAGCGGCTTCCTATGTTCAGTCGCATCGGTGCTGCAGCCATCAAAAAAGACCTGGACAATACCATTGCATTTTGTTCTGCGATGCAAAATCCACAAACAGAATTTCCATCAATACATATTGCCGGCACAAATGGCAAGGGCTCTGTGAGTCATATGCTGGCATCTGTTTTTCAGAAAGCAGGCTATAAAACCGGACTTTACACCTCACCTCACCTGAAAGATTTCAGAGAAAGAATAAGAATAAACGGCATACCCGTTGCCGAACAGGAAGTCGTAGATTTTATCGAATCAAGCCGAACACTAATCGAAACTATTCAACCATCTTTTTTTGAGTTGACTGTTGCAATGGCATTTCATGTGTTTGCAAAAGAGAAAGTGGATGTTGCAGTGATTGAAACAGGACTCGGAGGAAGACTTGACAGCACAAACATCATCACACCATGCTTAAGTGTGATCACCAATATCGGCTTTGATCACATGCAGATACTTGGTAATACAATTCCGGAAATTGCATTTGAAAAAGCCGGCATCATCAAACCAGATATACCAGTTGTAATAGGTGAAATGCTGCCGGAAACAAAATCTGTTTTTGAAAAAAAAGCAGATGAATGCAGGAGTGATTTGTTGTTTGCAGAAGACAACTTCAGTGTAGTTTCCTGTA
Organism: Chitinophagaceae bacterium; assembly: GCA_032110905.1. GTDB lineage: Bacteria > Bacteroidota > Bacteroidia > Chitinophagales > Chitinophagaceae > Lacibacter. The sequence continues at coordinate 7,334 of JAULVS010000124.1, forward strand.
CGCAAAAAGAATTCCTTTCAATCGAAGTAAAGGACAAAGAGAATAGAATTCATACATATGATCTCGACCTGAAAGGTACGTATCAGCAAAAAAATCTACTGACCGTTTTGCAAGCAATTAATGTACTGCAAAACCAGGGTTGGAATATTTCTGAAGAAAATTTGATAGAAGGATTGAAAACTGTTCAACAAAGCACAGGACTTGCGGGCAGGTGGCAAATCGTTCATCATCAGCCTCAGGTAATCATGGATGTTGCGCATAATACCGACGGCATACAACAAATGATTGCGCAACTGAAAGAAACACCCCATCATCTACTACATATTGTAATGGGTATGGTAAGCGACAAAGACATCAGTGCGGTTCTGAATCTTCTTCCCAAAAATGCTGTTTACTATTTTACAAAAGCACAGATACCAAGAGCAATGAATGAAGTTGAACTTCAAACATTAGCAAACACATACGGATTGAATGGTCAGCATTTTGAGAACGTAAACATCGCGATTGATACTGCATTGAAACAAGCAGATAAAAATGATTTGATAATTATATGTGGAAGTGTGTTTGTAGTAGGTGAAGTAAAGTTGAAAAACGGACAGCTATCAAATCATTTAGTTTAGTAATGTAACTCCCCTATCTTATTCAATCCGTACAGCAATGCTGTTACGTGCATACTTTGTAAAAGTTGATTGGATCGAAGCAGTTGTTTTACCTGATCGATTGAAAGGAGAAGGATTTCTATGTCTTCAGCTTCATCCAGTTTTTGCTCTGCTATTTTCTCTCCTCCTGTTGCAAGAAATATATGCATGAGGTTACTGTTAGTAGACGGATTGGCACTGGTTTTACATAGATATTCCATCTTTTCAAAACGATAACCGGTTTCTTCCATCAATTCTCTTGCACAGGCTTCTTCCAGGTTTTGATCAGAATCATCCACACAACCACCTGGAATTTCAATCACTGTTTCTCCAAGTGCATGTCTGTATTGTCTGATTAATATAATTTCATTCTCTTTTGAAAGCGCAACAGCCGTCACCCAGTCGGGAAACTCGTACACATAATAAGGATCTATGATCTTACCATCCGGACGCTCACACCTGTCTGCTCTCAACGTAAGCCAGTTGTCACGAAACAAATACTTAGACTCTAATTTTTTCCAGTTCATACTAATTTTTTTTTATCAAAACAGATCGAGTGGTAAAATAAACTCAAATTGATTGGGGTTTCTTGTAGGTTGCAACAAATCATTATCAAGCAAACGGCTGTAACGAAAACCAAATGAAACAAGCACCTGGTTCCAGAAACGAGTATCAAAAAATATTTCTGCACCTGCAGACCTAAGCGGGAACATTCTTCCTGTACGTAAGCTTTTACCTTGCAGGTAATCAAAAAAGAAATTACTTCTGACACGTAGAAAATAAATAAGTTGACCAACTCCTAATTCAGGATAAAACAAAGGCAGATGGTAATTGGCAGA
>JAULVS010000125.1:0-5014 GCA_032110905.1 Chitinophagaceae bacterium
CTTTCATCGAGCGATTCAATCGTACTTTCCGCCAGGATGTGCTAGACGCATACATCTTCGAAGACCTGTATCAGTTCCGGGAAATCACCGAGGAATGGATGGAGGATTACAACAACCACCGACCACACGAATCACTCAACAACCACTCACCCGTAAAATACTGCTCAGCCTAAGGGCTATTGATATATTGAAAACCTGAAATAGGTTTCCAACATATCAACAGCACAACATCATCAAATTGAAATTGTAACTTTGATTGCAGTCCGATTTAAGGGAGGGTTACAATTGTATTACATTTGATAGTATCATATGATAGTATCAAATGAATCCCCCGTACAAAATTACAGGTCGTATACTGAAGCTGATCAGCGAGGTTTCACATAAAATAGGCGAAATAAACGCCTCCTTCCTTGTTAAACAATCGCCTGAATTGCGTAAAAGAAACCGCATCAGAACAATTCAAGCATCGTTAGCTGTGGAAGGCAATACGCTATCGATTGATCAAATTACTGCCCTAATTGAAAACAAAAGAGTACTAGGCCCGGCGAAAGATATACTGGAGGTGACGAATGCAATTGAAGTGTACGATCAATTAAAGAAATTGAATCCTTTTAGTGAAAGATCCTTTCTAGCAGCACATAAGACGCTCATGAAAGGGCTAATAAAAAATGCAGGACAATACCGACGATCCGGAGTTGGAATTGTAAAAGGTTCACAACTTGCGCACGTTGCTCCTCCTTCAGGAAACGTGAGATATCTGATGAAGGATTTATTTGAATATGTGAAAAACAATGAAGCCCCGCTTCTCATTAAAAGTTGCGTATTTCATTATGAAATGGAATTTATTCACCCATTTTCGGATGGAAATGGAAGAATGGGACGACTTTGGCAAACGCTTCTCCTGATGCAAGAATTCCCAATTATTGAATTCCTGCCATTCGAAGCATTGATACATAAGAATCAAAAGAAATACTATCGGACACTTCCAACGAGCGACAATCAAGGAGAATCGACAGTTTTTATAGATTTCATGCTTGAAACGGTGAACGAATCACTTGAAGAATTATTAAAAGAAAGATCCGGTCCTATCTCAGGTCAAGACAGAATCAATCTGTTCTTATCCAATTGTAAGACAGAATTCAGCCGAAAAGATTACATGAATTATTTCAAGACCATTTCCAGCGCAACCGCAAGCCGTGATCTGCAATTCGCAGTGGAATTGGGTTTAATTAAAAAATTCGGGGACAAGAACAAAACCACCTATAAACACAAGTGAATATCATGTAGGAGAGCGGTTCTGAACTAAACCAAATAAAGTGCTTAAATCGAATTCCACTTATCGCTTGGGCGTGGCAATCAAACTATCAAGAAAAAAACAATGAACCTTTTAAGCCTGGTTACAGACTACGAAGCGATAACCCTGCTTACATTGATTGTTCTGTCTTTTGTTGCGGGTTTTATTGACGCTGTTGTGGGGGGTGGCGGACTTATTCAACTTCCGGCTTTACTCATTTCACTTCCCAACACACCATTGCCGACAATTTTTGGGACCAACAAAATCGCATCCCTGGCCGGAACGAGTGTTTCGGCGGTACAGTATTCCAAACGAGTGAAATTCAACTATAAATTACTTCTTGCTATTGCAGCCTGTGCTGGTGTTTCTTCATTTCTGGGTGCAAAAATGCTGAGCTACATCAATGTAAACACGTTGAAACCTGTCATTTTGATTTTGTTGATCGCCATTGCGATCTACACCTTTTTGAAAAAAGATCTGGGCTCTTCTCAGACCAGGGATCTGTCTTTTACCAAACAACTGGCCTATGGATCCCTCATTGGAGCATTTGTGGGATTTTACGACGGCTTTTTCGGTCCGGGTACAGGGAGTTTTTTTGTGTTGGGTTTCGTCTTAATTCTTGGCTTTGAATTCGTGAACGCATCTGCGTATTCGAAAGTCATCAATTGCATGACAAATTGTTCAGCATTGCTGGTTTTTATCCAGCAAAGAAATTATCTTCTGGAACTTGCGATCCTACTATCCATTTGCAACATGACCGGTAACCTGGCCGGGACGACACTTGCTTTAAAAAAAGGGAATGGTTTTATAAGAACGCTATTTTTAGTGATTGTAACTCTTATGATACTGAGATATGGTTTCGACATATTCATTAGAAACTAAAGCAGAAGCCTTAATAGATACATCGGCTGACCATAAGGGGATTTAATCCAGCGGAGCGGTCCCTTTTGATTCTTATCGCAACAACTTATGCAAACTTAGATCCATTTAATTATTCCGGGACTATCTCCACAAAAGCACATTGAATGAGATCCAATATGACTGAGATAGTATACCGATTGCACACAAAAAGTGGAATCAACGCATTGACATCATTCGTAAAATCCTCGTAGCACCTCCTGGATGAGAGCGTGATTTCAGCGTTCGTCTTCAAGAGCACTTATGATCATGCTCGCCTCTTTTGATTTCGTCCAGTCTTCTTCCCTGGCGGTTGCATTCAGATCGATCAGGGCCAAATCCAACTTGTTGTTTTTTAAATACGCCAGGCCCCTCAACCAAACGGCATCCCTGACATATACACTTCCTGATGTTTGAATGACAGGATTGAAATGCAGTACGGCATCCCCAAAGTGATCTTGCTGCAATGCCGATACGCCTAAATAAAAATGAAGTCCTGCCTTTGTTTGAGCATCAATTGAATCGCTTTGTGACAGTGCTTCTTCCAGGAGGGTATCCATTGTGGTCCAATCCTTCTTGTTAAACGCCATTTGAACATCCAACATCAGCTTCGGCAAATCAGTACTGCGAACAGAAAAGTTATAATCGCTACTCACGGAAGAAAGTGCGTTTTCAGCCAACTGGAGCGACCCGTGTGGTGTCATTTGTTGATAAAGATAGAGGGAGGATAACGCAATGACCAGTATTGCAGCGGCCATCCACCAGGCATTGAATTTCTTTCGGAAATCATAGCGTACGACTTTCCCGCTGCGTTGAATGCCGTGTTGCCTCAACATCTCTTCTGTCTTTTCCCTCTCCAGCAATTGGAACGCCTTGGAGAAGAGTTTGTCGTCCGGTTGATTGTCAGGATTTTTCATGATAAGTCAGTTTCACACTAAGCCCATCAGTTGACGGATTTTCTTTCTGCATTCCGCGATCTTGGTTTTGACAGCTGCTTCATTCAGAAATCTATCGTCCCCCCTGTGGGACCTCTTCTCGGCTATTGTTTTCATTGGCATTTCGAGGTAATAATGCCAGTTGAGCAACTCATAGCAATCGTTGCCGACTTTGCCGAGCGCTATTTTCAAACTATTCACATTTTCCATACTATCCGGTGAATCCTCAACGTGATCTACAAGGTCCAGGTCATCCGCATTGCCTGAATAGAACTCCTGTTTTTTGGCCTTTTCAGACCACCGCAGAAAGGCATTTCGTGCATCAATGGTGAACAATGCAGCGAGATTGCCATACTTGATTTTCCCGGCAAGCAGATTCCGTCTGAACTTGACAAGCACATCAAGCGTGATATCATAGGCCACATCCTGATCAGCACCCATCTTACGGATCAGGAAATTTCGGCACACATCAAAGTGTGACTTGAAAATGATTTCAAACAATGTTTCATCACCATGAAGCAATCTTTCCAGTAATTCATCGAACTCACCGGCCTTCAATCCGAAATTCTTCGGGGGATTGCCGTGGGTTTCGTGGATAGAATACATGGAATGCGCTTAGGTAAGGCAAAGGTGAATAATAAATTCTGGACCGGTCCTTTTCAACGCTTATCACCGTTCATGTGGTTCTGTTGAAATCATCCGGATGGAAATGAGGTGAAAAACACATCCCGAGAACAGGCCTATTTGGCAAATTATAGGATTGATAATCAAAAGATAAGTACTGGTACATCAAAAAATCGTGCTTTCGACCCTTACCTGTTGATAGCCCATGTATTCTATGCCCGTACTGGTTCTGGAATTCAGAAACAGATAGGTAGAATAATATAAAACTCACTTAAAAACCAAAAAAATGAAAAAGCTGATCTGCTCAACGATGATGCTGCTGGGAATGCAGTGGATGCTTCAGGCTCAACCCGCCGTTCAATGGCAAAAAAACTACGGTGGTAATAATTTCGAGTGCGCCACCTCGGTAAAGCAAACCTCTGATGGAGGTTATTTTGTTGCAGGATACACACTCTCCAATAACGGCGACGTAACAGGTTATAAAGGTGGTGAGGATTTTTGGGCACTGAAACTGAACAGTGCAGGTAATATTGTTTGGAAACGGATTTATGGAGGTAGCAACGACGACCGTTGTTACGCGGCCATTCCAACATCAGACGGGGGATACATTCTTGCAGGTACCTCCAACTCCTCCAATGGCGATGTGACCAACAACAAAGGGGCTTTCGACATGTGGGTGGTGAAACTGAATTCCACCGGCGGGATTACCTGGAAACGGAATTTCGGCGGGCCAGACGATGATGCGGCCTACTCTATCGATGAACTGGCAACCGGCGGTTATGTGATTGCCGGGGAGTCGAAGTCGCAGACCGGTGATGTCAGCAGCAACAAAGGTGGCTATGATTATTCGATCATCCAGATTTCTGCTTCGGGTTCACTGGTTTGGAAGCGGAGTTATGGCGGCTCATCTGATGAGGGGGCGAAAAGCATACAGCAGTGCTCGGATGGAAGCTTCATCGTGGCAGGAACGACCAACTCCAACGATTATGACGTTTCAAATAACAGAGGAGGATCTGACTTCTGGGTATTGCGTCTTCGCCCGAATGGAACAATCCGATGGAAATATACCTACGGTGGCACTTCCAACGACGACGCCTATTCAGTGATCCAGTTAAGCAATGGAAATTTTGCAGTTGTTGGTGAAACGGAATCCAACAACGGGAATATTCCCGACAATTCCGGTGGTGATGATTTCTGGGTACTTAGTTTACGCGGTTCGGGATCTGTATTGTGGTCGCAGACCTTTGGGGGATTGAATGACGAT
>JAULVS010000126.1:0-27353 GCA_032110905.1 Chitinophagaceae bacterium
TTTACCACATTGTAACTGCGGTAAATAAATTCATCCAGAAATTCACCTACCAGGTGGGCATTGGCTGTCTGTGTCAACTGTATGGCATTTTCCAGTGTGCCTTTCGATATATTGAATCCATCAAAAACGGCTAAGAACTTTTTCATGTGTTTATTCATTTATGGATGAGTGATAAAAACCGGCATGTCTAATTTCTTTAAAATATTATCTGCTTTGCTCTTTTTAAAGAACTGCGAAAACTTACTTCTGCCATAAGCCCCGAATGTTACCATAGCATCTCTTTTTTTGGAAAGATGGGAGAAAATGGCAGCAGACGGACTGCCCATTAGTATTTTAAATTTTACATTTGTATAATGATGCTGCAGGTATTCTTTAATAAATCTTTTATGCTTTGTTGTTTCATCTTCTTTTTCGGTTACATACAAAAGCGTAATTATTTTATCCCTGAATTGGGGAAATAAATATGTGAACTGGCGTATAGCATACATGGAAGAAAAACTTCCGTTGCTGGTAAAAAACACTTCATTGATTTCCTGCATGGTTTTAGGCATCACCATTATGGCACATTGTGCATGGGTTAAAACATCTTCTGCAAACTTTGTGGGTTCTTCTTCATAATTAAAAGCAAAGGATGTATCGTCATACATTAAGAGCAGGTCGGCAAAGCGGCTGGCTTCAATGGTTTCATCTTCGGGCACCCCCCTTGCCCTCAGAAAATTGCCGCTTAGCCCTTTTTCGATACAGGCTTGTTTATAGGCTTCAATATTTTCGTTACTAAGTTCTTTTTTTACTTCAATGCTCTTTTCGTCTGAAATAAGTTGGCCACCTGCATGACCGTATTTGCTAAACGGCACATACACCTGCGCGGTGCTTTCCAAAAACAACGCAGTAACTTCCGCATTAGCCATCCTGGCAATTTGGGCCGGGAAGTCAAGTTGTTCGTTACTGAAATTGGCGGCATCTAATGCAAGCAGTATTTTCATGATAATAGAAATCGAAGTGTATAAATTGATATTTTAATAAATAATTATCCTTTCAACATGATTCATTACGGCTGCATTACTTTTAGGCAACCTCACACATAAAATACCATGCTCATATATGGCGCTTAAAAAATCTGAATCAACATTTCCAGGCAAAACAATTTCTCTTTTAAAGCAGCAATAGTTAAACTCATGCTGATGATATTTTTTTATCCCTGCTTCTTTTTCTTTATGGAGAGCAGAAATGGTTAGCACATTGCCATTAATGCTTACATAGAAATCCCCGCTTTTTAAGCCAGGCGCTGCCACTTCAATAATAAAAACATCGGGCATCTCCATCACATTTACCAATGGTCTTGTTTCTCCTTCGTGATGTTTTTCCAATTCTTCCATCAATTCTTCTAGCATAAGCGGTGGCGGAATGTATTGCCTGAGGTAATCAGAACTTATTTCGGGACAGCTAAGCTTTGTGTGTGTCATAACTTTTGTTTTTTAAATAGTTTAAATTAATTAATTGACCTGCTAAAAAGTATGACTCGTATTACCAGCTATTATGATAATCCTCAGCCAATAAACGGGCAACAAGTGATTACAATGGGGTAAGAAAAAGACAGGTAATTAACTGTAACAATCAGCCGTTAAACAGTGAACTTTATTTAGAGGGTATTGCCAATACCGGATTTTTAGAATGAAAAGCCATTTTCTTTGTTACACTTTTTTTCATGAGCTGTTCCCAAAAACTTTTGGGGTAAGTTATCATGGTTATAATATCCACTTCGTTTTTTTAGCGTATTTCTCAATGTTTGCTTCAAACTCGCTTCCTTCCAGCAGTTCATCTTTAAAGGAAAAAGCAGGGTAAGCCTTCTTTAAAAAATCCAGGTAATGATTCAGTTGCGTTGTGTTGTAGATATAATCAGTGGCTTCAACAGTATCGGTATCCACAAACACCGCAACATGGATGCTGGCAGAAAAAAGGTTTGCCACTTCAACAATCTTATTCAGCAGGTCTTTATTTTCTTCAAAGTGATTGGTAGCAAATAAAACAGCATCCGGCACTTCAAAAACATATTCATCCGGTATGGCAAGTACAAGTATTTTTGTGCGGCCGATAGTACCGGCGGCCACACTGCCCATAAATATTTCTTTCAGCCCGTTAGCACCTTTTGGTGCCCATTACAATCAGGTTAATTTGCTGCCTTTCGGAAAAATCGAGAATGGACGTAATCGTCATCACTTTTGCTATCTCTGTTTCTGTTTTAATACCCGGGCAGGCTGCAACCATATCACTTTGAAATGTTTTCATTTCATTAATCCTGTTTTTGGTGATTTCTTCCAACAATCTATCATGCAATGGATGGGGCTGCCTGATGGTGTCTGTAACCGGCTCAATCAGATGCAGCAGATAGACCATTGCCCCGCTTTTTTCTGCTATGGATGCGGCATACAGCGCTGCCTTCATTTCATTGGCAGAGAAATTGGTGGGAACAAGAATAGAACGTATCATAACCCATGATTTTATTTAGATTTAAAAAACAGAATTATTGATATGCTTGAAAAAGAAATTCGCGATTCCGGAAATAGTATGATGGCCGAGCTGATGGTTGCGGGCACTGAAAATACTATTATATCAGCTATTGATCTACTCGAAGAAATAATAAAAGACATCCAAGAATAAGTAGTAAAGAGATCAACTACTTTTTGTAACCTATTTGTACCTCATCGCTAAAACCCTTTCTAGTAAGGGTTTTAATCTTCTGCATCGGAAAGTAAGAGTTGCTTTTTCAAAATATTTATCTACTTATAATTCTCTAGTGTTAATACGGTGAATCCCTCGTAACTGAAGTCGTAATTTGCATTGTATTAATATCATCCTCTTTTCTTATGTAAACATAGCGAAAGGGTTCTTTAATCCGGTATTTTGCATCAATCCATCCATAATCTCATTTGTGATTAACAGCCACGAATAAATTATTGTTGATCGTATCTATAATCTGATTATGACTCATTGCTTTTCCGGGATCCTTTAAGATATTTTTACCAAAACAGCCGACTAATATAATTAAATAGTTAAAGCACAAATGTGAAGGCTATTTGTACATCTAATCTTCTATGATTCAACACGCAGTAGCGTCAAAACACATTTCACGTCTGTGATCATTATTTTGTGTGATTTAAAGCACCAACGAATATGCTTATACTCGTAATTTTACACCTCTAAATTTAATTTTTAAGCATGGAAAAAGATAACTCAACACAGGGCAAATGCCCGTTCAGTGGTGGTTCCCTCCGACAAACTGCTGGAACCGGAACACGTAATACTGATTGGTGGCCGAATCAACTAAAGCTCAACATCCTTCGTCAGCATTCAACGCTTTCCAACCCAATGGAAGAGGGTTTTGATTATGCAAAGGAATTTCAGTCACTCGACCTTATTCAGCTAAAAAAAGAAATCTATGAACTGATGACAACCTCTCAGGACTGGTGGCCCGCAGATTATGGTCACTATGGGCCACTTTTCATACGTATGTCCTGGCACAGTGCGGGGACATACCGCATTTCTGATGGAAGAGGCGGTGGCGGAACCGGTACGCAACGTTTTGCTCCGTTGAATAGCTGGCCCGATAATACAAACCTTGATAAAGCACGCCTGTTATTATGGCCCATCAAAAAGAAATATGGAAAGAAAATTTCCTGGGCAGATTTGATGATTCTTGCCGGTAACTGCGCTCTTGAATCGATGGGTTTTAAAACATTTGGTTTTGCCGGTGGAAGGGAAGATGTGTGGGAGCCTGAAGAGGATATCTACTGGGGTTCTGAAAAAGAATGGCTAGGCGATAAGCGTTATACCGGCGATCGTGACCTGGAAAATCCGCTTGCTGCCGTTCAAATGGGATTGATCTATGTAAATCCTGAAGGGCCTAATGGCAATCCTGATCCGATTGCTGCCGCTCGCGATATCCGTGAAACATTCGGAAGAATGGCTATGAACGATGAAGAAACAGTGGCTTTGATAGCCGGTGGTCACACATTCGGTAAATCACATGGTGCCGCAGATCCTGGAAAATACGTAGGCAAAGAACCGGCAGGTGCGAGCATTGAAGAACAAAGCATGGGCTGGAAAAATACATTTGGCTCTGGTAACGGAGAATTTACGATCACCAGTGGCCTCGAAGGAGCATGGACAACAACTCCCACACAGTGGAGCAATAACTATTTTGAAAATCTGTTTGGTTATGAATGGGAACTTACTAAAAGTCCGGCCGGTGCTCATCAATGGAAACCAAAAGGTGATGCAGGTGCAGGAACAGTTCCTGATGCGCATAATGCAGCAAAGAAACATGCGCCGATGATGCTTACAACGGATCTGGCTTTACGTTTGGATCCGGCTTATGAAAAAGTTTCCCGTCGTTTTTATGAAAACCCGGATGCATTTGCAGATGCATTTGCCCGCGCCTGGTTTAAACTGACGCACCGCGATATGGGACCTCGCGCCCGTTATCTTGGTTCCGAAGTTCCAGCAGAAGTTTTGATCTGGCAAGATCCTGTGCCAGCGGCAAATTATCAGCAAATTGACGACAACGATATTGCTTCTTTGAAAGCAAAAATTCTTTCATCTGGTCTTTCTGTTTCTCAACTTGTTTCAACAGCTTGGGCTTCTGCATCAACTTTCAGGGGGTCAGATAAGCGTGGCGGTGCGAATGGCGGCCGTTTACGACTTGCGCCTCAGAAATACTGGGAAGTAAACCACCCTGCGAAATTAAGCGAGGTGCTTTCTGCACTTGAAGTGATTCAGCAATCTTTCAATGCTGAACAGAAATCAGGCAAACAGGTATCTATTGCTGATTTGATTGTATTAGGAGGATGTGCAGCAATTGAAAAAGCAGCAAAAGATACTGGCTATGATGTGCAGGTTCCTTTCAAAGCCGGTCGTACCGATGCATCTCAGGATCAAACTGATGTTGAATCTTTTGCCGTGCTCGAGCCGGCGGCAGATGGTTTCCGTAACTATCTTAGAAAAAAACATACAGCAGCTGCTGAAACTTTACTAGTCGATAAAGCGCAGTTGCTTAACCTCACGGCTCCTGAGATGACTGCTCTTGTGGGTGGCTTACGTGTTTTAAATGCCAACTATGATGGTTCGCAACACGGCATCTTTACTGATAGTCCCGGTGTACTTTCAAACGACTTCTTTATAAATCTGCTCGATTTTTCAACCACCTGGAAAGCAACAGATGAAACACAGCAGGTATTTGAAGGAAGCGATCGAGTAACGGGTGCGAAGAAATGGACAGCAACCAGGGTAGATCTGATCTTCGGTTCAAACTCTGAATTAAGAGCGCTTGCAGAAGTGTATGCATGTGATGATGCAAAGGAAAAATTTGTCCACGACTTTGTTGCAGCTTGGGATAAAGTGATGAACCTCGATCGGTTTGATTTAGCAGTTTGATGCTTTTAAAAAAAGCTTAAAATAAAGCGGGATACAAAGTCTGTATCCCGTTTTTTATTTTAAAATTTCCGGCTTCACTGCATAATATTTTTTTATTTCACGGCTCCCCAGTTTTCACCGCTTTTTATGCGGTAGATTGTCATTTCACTTACATTGTATTTTTTGGCAATTTGTTTGTAAGTCAACTTTCGCCTTGGGTCTTCAATCATTTTTTTAACTGTGCGCACCTGTGAGGGAGTGAGTTTCAATCCTTTTTGTGTGCCGGTTCTTTCTTTCTGTAATTTTTTATAGGCAATTTTAGCAGGACTACTTTGCTGATGAGAAGACATCTCTTCTAACGTAGCCCACTTTAAGTTGGAAGCCCTGTTGTCTGTTTTCTGGTGATTGATATGAATGACGAATTTATAACGAGGCCCTTTTTTCTTACAGAAGAGACGTGCAATTTCTCTGTGAATATAAATAGTGCCTTTGTTATCTGGCCTATGCAGATTTAAAGTGCGGTAACCTGTAGTGAGTGATCCTTCTAATAATTTTCCGTCTTCAATAATATTTTCAGAATAACTGGCGCAGCGACCCATATTGGAAATCGCATATTTTTTTCTCAGTTGTTTCCAGCCGGAGAATTGTATTTGTTTCCATTGCTCTCCAGCAAGCTTCTTGATCATAAGCAGTTAGTTTGGACTCTAAATATACAAAACCGGATAAGTATGCCTATTATAGTTATTCTTTATTTTTCACCATACCTAAAAACTCCTCCTCACTAAGGATTTGTACCGTTCCGAGTTTTTTAGCCTTTTCCAGCTTGCCCCCAGCTTCTTCCCCGGCAACCAGGTATTGCAGTTTAGCGCTCACGCCACTTAAAACAGAGCCTCCCTGCTCTTCAACCAGCGCTTCAGCTTCGCTTCTTTTCAGGGTAGGGAGGGTGCCGGTAAATAAGAAGGTTTTGCCTTCGAGGCTGCTTCCCTTTTTCCATTCTTTTTGTGTATTTGCCAGCTGCAAACCCATTTCCTCCAGTTTGTTAAGCAAGAGGATGTTTTCGCTGTGTTGAAAAAAATCCTGTATGGCAGCAGCAACTTTTGGTCCGATATCCTCCATCTCCTGTAGCTGTTCAAGGGTTTTATCCTTTAAATCTTTCAGATGAAGAATTGATGAGGCGAGTGTTTTGGCTGTCGTTTCTCCAACAAAGCGAATCCCCAGGGCATAGATAAGTCGATAAAGGGGTTGTTTTTTAGACTGTTCAATGGCGGATTTCAGGTTGTCGACACTTTTTTTACCGTAACCTTCCAGCTTTTCAATCTGGTCGTAAGGAAGATTATACAGGGAGGGGATATCTTTCAGAAATCCTAACTGATAGAATTTTTTTACGCTTGCTTCACCCAACCCGCGAATATCCATCGCGTCCTTGCTATTGAAATGAATCAGTCGTTCAATGATTTGAGCTTCACAGTTGAGATTATTGCAACGCCAGGCGGCTTCTTCCTCAAATTTCTGCAAAGGTTCCTGGCAAACAGGACATTGATGCGGGAATTTTATCTCCTTTTCATCACCGTTTCTCAATTCAGGAAATGACTTAACGATGTAGGGAATGACATCACCTGCCCGTTCTACTAGTACCTGATCGCCTATGCAAAGACCTCTCTCTTTGATAAAATCTTCATTATGCAGAGAAACACTTGACACCATTACACCGCCGATAGGAACAGGTTCAATTTTTGCTACAGGAGTGATCGCACCGGTACGTCCTACCTGAAATTCAACCGCAATTAAACGGGATGTTGCCTGTCTTGCTTTGAATTTAAAGGCGATAGCCCAACGCGGATGGTGAGAAGTCATACCCATCATTTCCTGCTGTTCCAGGTTGTTTACCTTGATGACCATACCGTCAATTTCGTAAGGCAGGTCATCTCTTTTTTCTTCAAATGCCTTGCACAATGCAATGACTCCATCTATTCCACTGACAACTTTTTTCTCTTTTTCCGGACTGCGGAAGCCAAGTTCCCACATCATCGATAGCGCTTCACTGTGAGACAGGGGTGCTGGTTTATCAGCAGAAATATTGTTGTCAGATTCTGATATATAACCAACATGATATAGAAATGCTTCCAGGTTTCTTCGGGCTACTTCTTTCGGGTCTTTCATCCGAAGAGAGCCGCTTGCCGCATTTCGGGGGTTTGCCAGCGGAGGCAGGTTCTCTTCTGCGAGCTGCTGGTTGAAAGCTTTGAATGCGCTTTTGGTCATCAGTACTTCTCCTCGAATTTCAATCTGTTTGATGCCATATCGGCTGAAAGCTGCCGAAAGAGGAATGGATTTAATTTGTTTGATATTTGTTGTGATGTCTTCACCTTCTGCACCATCACCTCGTGTTGCCCCTCTCACGAGTAAGTCGTGTTCGTAGATCAAAGAAATGCCAGCTCCATCAAATTTTGGCTCAACACAATATTCCACCTGATTGGTACCTGTGGCAGCTCTTGCTTTCCGGTCCCATTCAATCAGGTCTTCTGCGTTATAGGAATTTTCAAGACTGAGCATTGGTACCAGATGACGCACTTTTTGAAAATCAGATCCAAGCCCTTTTGCAACCCGTTGGGTAGGAGAATCGGGCGTTATTTGATCAGGATGGTCGTTCTCAAAATTTTCCAATGCTTTGTAAAGGGTATCAAATTCCTTATCGCTGATCAGCGGATCATTTTCTACATAGTAACGGTATTCGTGGAATCGCAACACGTTTCTCAGGTCTTCCAGATATAAAAGGTTTATTGCACCGGCTTCTGTTAATTTCAGAAGTGAAAGAGTGAGTTTAGTGAGATGTTTGATAGTTGAAACGGAATACATACGAGCAGTAACGAGTAAAGGTACAACCCGGTTCGCTTTTTTTATAAATGATCTAAGCCTATTTGCAAATAAAAAACCCGGCTAAATGCCGGGTTTATGATTCAATCAGAGGAATTAACTATTTAGAATATTTGATTTTTTTAAATAATCTGTATCGGGGTGATAAATGAACAAAACTGTTCCGTTTTTAATTGTGTTGATGATTTTTTTTGTTTGCGCGGTAGGTACTGCCGGACAGCCAAGGCTGCGTCCAACATATCCGTGGTTTCTTGCAAATTGTTCAGAAACATAATCTGCGCCATGCATCACAATTGCTCTGTCATAGGCATTGCTGTTAATATTTTTTTCCAGCCCTTTAAGGTGCATTGAGTAACCGTTGCTCCCTTCATAGGTTCCTAAAGTTAGATAGAAACCAAGGCTGCTTTTGTTTGACTCGGGAGTGTTGGAGAAACTTTTTGCATAATTTAATCCACTGTTTTTACCGTGCGCAACAAGCGTTTTAATCAGAACTTTCTCGTCTGATAAATCAATGACGAATAGTCTCTCTTTTACAGAAGATTGAGAAAAATCCACGATAGTAAGCATCCCTTTTTCAGTAATAATTCCTTTTTCTATTAGCTTGATGTAACCTTCATATGCTGTTGTGAATGCTAATTCATTTAAGCCTTTGGCGGCCAGTTTTAAATTCTCATATATGCGGGCAGACTCTGATGCAGATTTTTTGTCTTCTTCATCGTTATTTGGTTCATTGGTATTCTGCCAGTATTTCTTATTTATATGCAACTTTTTTCCTGTCGCAAAGCCTGAAATAACGACAGTGGCCTGTATCAAAATAAGGATGGCTGTAATAAGATAAATCGGGCTGGTACGTAAAGTGTTCATAGTTTGATTTTTTCAGGATATATGGATAATGTAAAAATAGGTTTACTCATAACTATTTCATTGACAAGAAAGCTACTTTTCTCCATCTGTAAGTGGTTTCATTTACCGTACACTGATTATTTGTTCCGAGGTTTCGTGTAAGAGTAAACGAGAAAACTCTTCACCTGGTATATTTCAGGTGTCAAAAGTGGAGCCGAAAACTCCGAATTAAGAATTCCTTCACAAAAGAGAGGGTGCAATCTGTTTTAAGACGGCATTTCTTAGCGGAGGTGTTTTTGAATTGCGGTGCGGTGCTTAGAAGATGATGAGCCAGGCAATAAATTGTATAATCACACCGGTAAAAAACCCTATCCAGACTTCATTGCTTTGGTGGCTCATCGTGATTAACCTGCTTGTGCCGGAAAGCCCGGCAAGTAAAAAAACGGATATAATCGATGCTGGCTCGTTGAGTAGGTTTTCAAAAAGAAGCAGAGTAAAAAATGCGGAAGCCACTCCTCCGGCAATCATATGCAGACTTGTTTTTTGATAGATATTCAGCATAAGGGCGGCAGAGGACGAAAGAAAAAGTGCCAGTAAAAATGCTCGCAGCGGAGCTGGGTCATTCAGTTGACGGGAAACGTAAAAACTCCAGAAAAAAAAGGTGATGCAGGCAACAAGAGGAATGATCCTTTCTCTTTGCGTTTCAAGTTTGATGGTAGAAATAAATCCGAGCCCTTTTAATAAAAGAACGGTAATTAGAGGGAGGAAGGTGGAAGTACTGAAAATTCGAAGAAAAACAACGATTCTTTCTGAAGAATCGATTCCCAAAAAGACCTGATTGTTTAAAAACAAAAGGTAAAGTGCAACCCAGGCTACAACCAATACGGGATGTAACAAATATCCCATCAGGTTTGCAAATAATCTGATGGGTTTCGGGTAAGTGTTTTTTTCTGTGTTCAGTTCTCCTTGATTAGTAATTTCCATTTTTATGATTATAGTTCTTTACGAAGACGGGCAACAGGTATATGCATTTGTTCCCGGTATTTTGCAACGGTTCTTCTGGCTATATGATAGCCTTTTTCCGTCAGCCTTTGTGTTAATTCATCGTCGCTGATTGGCCTTTTTTTGTCTTCTTTGCCAATAAGCTCCTGCAACATTTTCTTTACTTCTCTTGTTGAGACCTCTTCTCCGGATTCCGTAGTAAGTGCTTCGCTGAAGAAATATTTCAGACGAAAGGTTCCAAATTCAGTCTGAATATATTTACTGTTGGCGACACGACTGACCGTTGAAATATCTAATCCAGTCTTCCCAGCTATATCTTTTAGTATCATAGGTCTTAAGCTGCTTTCGTCTCCAGAAAGAAAAAATTCTTTTTGGTATTCAAGAATTGCATTCATTGTTTGCAGCAGTGTCATTTGCCGCTGAAGAATGGCATCAATAAACCAGCGCGCAGCATCAATTTTTTGCTTTATGAAGAGAACTGCTTCTTTTTGTCTTTTATCTTTCGCACTTTTCTTTTCGTACTCTTTAAGCATATCGCGATACGCTTCGCTGATTCTGAGTTCCGGAGCATTGCGTGAATTGAGAGAAAGCTCCGGCTTGCCGTTTACATTCTGAATGATAAAATCAGGGATTACATAATACTCTGCTTTGTTTGAAGCAGCATAAGCCCCCCCCGGTTTTGGATTGAGTTTTATTATTTCATCAATCACCTTTTTCATTTGCTCCTCTGATAAGCCAAGTACACGTTGAATCTTTTCATAATGCTTTTTCGAGAATTCATCAAAGAGTTGCTCAATCACCGCCATGGCTGCATGGGTCAGTTTCGAGGGTTTCTTCTTTTGTTTTGCATGTAATTGGTTAAAAAGGCATTCTTGTAGATTTCGTGCGCAGATACCGGGAGGGTCAAACTGCTGAATCAGAGAAATTAGTTTCTCGATCTCTTCTTCAGAAGCTTCTATGTTTTGTTTGAATGCGAGATCGTTGACTATAGCAGAAGTTTCTCTTCTGAGATACCCGTCATCATCAATACTTCCTACAATCTGTTCAGCAATAACCTGGTCACGTTCGTTTAATTGCAACATACCAAGCTGTTGAATCAGCAAATCGTGAAATGATGTTTCTGTACGTGCATATCCTGATCCAAAAACATCTTTTTCATAAGTTTCTTCTCTTGTTTTATAATCCGATATTTCTCCATCATCTTCAAAGGTGTATTCTCCCGGGTCGAACTCTTCGTCTGAACCGTTTTCTTCATACTCAGTTGTTTCTTCTTCGTTGTATTCATTTTCTTCATCATGATCATTCGGGCTCTCCTCCTCATTACCCTGTTCGAGTGCCGGATTGTCTTCCAGCTCTTCTTTGATTCTTTCTTCCAATTGAGATGTGGGCACCTGCAGCAGTTTCATAAACTGAATCTGCTGTGGGGATAGCTTTTGAAGAAGTTTTTGTTGTAATCCCTGACTAAGTGCCATTACAGGAATAGGTTTAACTTTGTATAAATCACAATCAATTGCGAAATTATCAAATCAAAAGGGTATAACAGGATGCGCATCCATTTTTTTCTTTGCTGCTTAATACAGCTATTGATTTTAGAATCAACAACCGCTCAAAATCAGTTACAGGCTCCCTTGAGTATACATTATGCCGGTTCCGGCTATCAGAAAGCAAACAAATTGAATAAAACAGTATGGAGATCGCAGTTCTCGATACGTTTGATGCCGGCTCAGGTTTTTTCCAGCTGGGGTTTTTTCTGCAATGCGGAATACCGTTTTGAAGCACGAACCGGTTTGCCTTTAAGACTTCGTTTAGGGTCGCTCGATTATGTAAACAAAATGGAAGGGAAAAGATAGACCTTGCTGTTAAAAAGATGTGGCGGAATTCCTTTTTTTCTCTTGAGTCTTTTTTAATCGTTCGAAAACAGCCTCATCAGAAATCTGTTCAAAATCGTTATAAAAAGCCCCGACTCCTGTAAACCATTCCGGTTCGTATAGAATGACCAGTTCATCAACCTCCGGCTCAACCATTTTTTTAGCCGATAGAGAAGCAACAGGGATAGCAAGTATTATTTTCAAGGGCTTGTTTTTTCTTAGTAAACGTATGGCTGCCATCATCGTCCGTCCGGTAGCCATACCATCGTCTGCAACGATTACTGTTTTTTGATTTAGTGTCTTTATTTCTTTGACATAATAAAGAGCTTGCATCTCTTTCAGTCTTTCCCGGACTTTTTTAATTTCTTCCTGTAAGTATATTTCATCAAATTTCTCATGCGGAATCAAATAAATGTCAGACAGACTTACAGCTCCGATTGCATATTCTTTTTGGTCAGGATGGCCAATTTTTTTACATAACAACACTTCGAGCGGGCAATTAAGGGCATCTGCTATTTCAGCGGCAACGGGTATGCCGCCTCTCGGTATTCCAAATACCAGATCTGCTTTCCCTTTTAGGTGAATTAGTTTCTCTGCTAATTTTTTACCTGCGTCTTCTCGGTCGTTAAATGGCTTATCCATATTTCGAGATCCTGATTAATTGCTTAAGTAATTCTTAAAGCCGACCTGCGGTGATAATAGCCACCTCTTTCTTTTTTCGAAAATGCTACAAATGATTCTGAATTCATATGATGGATGACAATTGTTGAAATGAGTTCCTTCATTTTTTTTCACAATGTAAATAGGTTGTATTCTGTATGCTTTTTTTTGTAGCATCTAATATTCCGGATTATGAAATGCCCATAATGGCGGGAATAACTAAAAAGTTTAAACTTAAAACTTCAAAGTAATAGGTTAAGTGGAAATAAGATTCAGCATTTTAGTTTCAACTTTTAACTTTTCAGTTTTTACTTTTTTTTAGGGCAAAACATATGACCATTAATAACAAAAAAAAGAGCATATGCCAATCGCATTCCCTTTTCCTCATAAGTCAGTCTTTCGTTTGTCTACAGAAGGTGTCAATATGGCGATGATAGAAGCGGAGGAAGCTGTTGCCAAGGAAGAGGTGCAGCAGGCTTTAAATGGAAGAACACCCTTGAGTTTCCGTCAGCCGCTGGTGCTTCAGTTTCCTGATCCTTCCATTCCTTTGCCCATCCATTTTCGTTTTACATTTGATACGGAAGTGCTGGTGGTTGCAGTGAATGGAATTATTGAGAGTGCTTATCAAGTGCCTGCATACAAGAGCGGAGAAGCACTCAATGTGCAGTTTTTTTCAGGCTATGATTGCGCGATTCTGGTGTCAAAAGGATTCATAGATAATTGGCAGGTTGTTCCGGGTAAAACTTCTGTCCGCCGGTTTAGTCTTTCTCTTTCAGGAAAAAGAACAGCCTGAGTTTTTATTTTTTAAAATAAAACACTAAATTAGTATTCCAATCCTGATTGATTAGCCTTTACCTCCGGAGAATCCTTGGGTCACTTTTCAAAAATTTACTATGAGACAAAGGCTAATTGGTTTATTAGGTATATTCGTTTTTGCGGGATTACATCTTTCTTTCTCTGATCTTTTTAAATCAAGAACTTCTTCTGTAAACGGAGGTGGTGTAGCCGTTGAATTTGGTGTAAAATCAACATTTACGTTTAATGCCGTCAAACATGCGAACGGCTCCGTAAATGGCCATCTGGTTTATCATTTAAGGGCTTTTGATGTTCAGTTTCATATGGCGATCGATTGCTTTGAAGTTGACGGCAACCGTGCTACACTCAGCGGTACAGTTACTTCTGTAAGTGGCAGCAATATTCCTTTTTATATCTATCCCGGAAGCCGGGCTTCTTTTTCTGTACAGGATAACGGAAAAGGAGGAAACAAAGACCGCGTCAGTGATGTTGTTTTTGGAGCCCAGTGCTGGGATGATCTAGATACCTATTTGCCTGTTCAGGGCAATATTACCGTGAGAGAATAGTCGAGCAGTCGACTGGTCCTGAAAGCTACCTTTTTAGGATCCTTAACCCATTTAAACAAAAACCCCCGGATTATTCCGGGGGTTAATTTTTTTGCTCTTTTCTTACGTTTTCAAAAGGATTGGATCTTCAGGTTTTTAGGATACTTGGATGTTAAACGGGCTGGTTTTACTGGTTATTGGATGTTTTGCTTACGTGCTCCGTTTGACAATGTAAAAATAGGTATCAGGGAAGGGGCATTCCAATTTTCTGAACCTGTCATTTGCCGGACTAAGTGTTTCCCTTAAAGTCGACATCGGGGAAACGCTGAAAATGGGTGGGTTTCATTAAAGGAATTATTTTAGATTCGTAGCTATCAGCACCCTTTTAAGGCTTCTTTCAATGAGTTCACCCATTGTACTACACCTGGTAAATCCCAGGTCTTGGTAATGTTCCGCCAATTCTTCACCTAATTGTTTGATTTTTTCAGGGGTGGATATTTTTTCTTTAATTAGTGCATCACGTAAGTCTTTTAAGCGATGTCTTTCTGATTGCATCCTACGGGCAATGACAGCCCTTTCTTCCTGCTGATATTGTCGCACCACTTCTTCATTGAAATGG
The DNA here is from genome assembly GCA_032110905.1 of Chitinophagaceae bacterium. GTDB lineage: Bacteria > Bacteroidota > Bacteroidia > Chitinophagales > Chitinophagaceae > Lacibacter. The sequence continues at coordinate 14,613 of JAULVS010000126.1, forward strand.
TTTTGTACCATTTGTACGTAGGGTAGATTTTCCTTGAAGAATTGTGGCCGGTAAATATTTTTATTTCCTTCATAGAATTGCTGGTCGAAATCAATGGCCCGTATTCTGAACTGATAAGCGTCGAAGTCGGGAGTTATATCAAAAACAAAATTGTAAGCGCGCATATCGCCGAGTAATCTCAGAAAACAACGCTCATTGAATTTCACAAATTCCTTGGCAATTCTTTTGGGGTTGAATTCCGGGCGATGTTCATACAAGTGAAGAAACTGATCTCCCGGTAATCCGGCAATATGTTCTTCTACAAGTACTTTGTCATTGGTCAGATAGTGAACCTGGTTGGGCGATAGCAGGTGTTCCAGTTCAAGTCCGTATATACGGGATGCATCCGCAGTTTTTATATAGAAATAATCGTAAACATCATTGTAGCGATTGACAATTCTGATCCTGAATGGCCTTGAATTACCGAACGTGCAGTAATCAATGCGGTCAATGAAGAGATGTTGCTGCACCCCTGTATCTCCGGCTGTTTTTAGTAATGCATAAATGTATTTCAGTGCCTTGTGGATGGGCTCTGTTTCACTTTGTGCGTAGAGGACGGTTTCCCAGAGTGTATCCTTTCCTTTTTCGTCAATGACAGGGATGCTTTCAGTGAAATATTTCAGTTCATCATAAGTAATCGGCAACGGCTTCTCCCGGCGATATGTTTCCAGGTAATTTCTGAGTTGGGTGGAAACAGGGTAGAAAATTTTCTTACGGCTGATCATTGATTGCAAGGTAGTGAACTATGCAATTTGCGTGGGGGTGATTTAACTATTTTATGACCATAATAACTCTGTTTGTATATCGTTTTACTTTGCCCTTCAAATGAAAGACTTCCGTAAAAATAAGGTAGGGCCCGGTTGGAAGTTGTTGATTTTTGTTATCGAGTCCGTCCCATCTAAACGAGCCCGTCAACCCGCAAATAAGGTTTCTTTGCAAGTGTCTGACCACCCTGCCTCCCGCATCAAATACTTTGGAGTTCATAACATAGCCGTTTTCCTGAAAACTGTAATGAATGGTGAGAAAGTCATCATTTCCATCCTGGTCAGGAGAAAAGATTTCCGGTTGAATTGTTACTGCTCCCTTCACCTGAATGTCATTTCTGTATTGTGAATTTTGCATACCGGGTGTGCCAAAACCAATATCCTGTGCGGCTGAAGTCCAGTTGTCTTTTTGTTGAGTAGGCGCATCAGGTTTAATTCTTTCCAATGCAACTCCTTCTTTGCTGCTGATGAGCGGAAAGTGCCAGTCATCTGTGTATGAAACTTCATCAATAATCACTCCTTCCTTGTTGATGAGAATAACTGTTCCTTTGTCATTGGTAAATGATGGCAATGGAGTTCTTTCAAAAAGAGCTTCTTTTTTATGTGCCGGAAAATTGAATATGATGTCTTGTCTGTCATTACAAATGGCAACGTATTCATTTGGATTGAGTAGGTAGTCATCTGTTGAGCAAATGATTCTGTCGCCAATGTTTCCCGAAGCAGTTCGATTAGCGATGATCAGCGTTTTCAGATTAACACGTTTTGAAGAACGATTGAATAATTCCACATAGTCAGATCCTGATCCTTTGGGATCAAACAGAATTTCATTGATAATCACATCCTCTTTTTCACAGGTTTCTGTAAGCCCGAATGTGGCAATATTAAAATTTCCGATGGTGTTTCCGGAGCAGTCGGTCAGGTTTTGAGCGCTCACCTGATAATTTTTTGCTTTATCAAGGAGGTAGGGGAGCTTGAGTATAACTTGTTTAAAGGAAGGCGCTTCGGGCAAAGCAAAAACCGGTTTCAAGGGAAGTCCTTCTATTATATAATTTTCAGTATTTGCAGCGGATGCACTGTCGATGCTTTCGCTGAAATATAATCTAACAGACAAGCTGTCTGTTGCAAATGCACGAATCAAATAAGGTGACTCATTATCTGGGTTATCTGTTGTGACTGAATTTAATTTTCCGGGAGTTCCTCCGGAAGGATGAATGCTTGCAGTCCAGTTTGTTTCTTCTCCGCAGGGATTCCTGGTATCTTTCATTTCAAGTGTCCATCCGCCTTCTGCCTTGATAACATTTTTATACCAGCTTTCATCAAAGGATACAACATGAATAAGTTGTCCTTTTTCATTGGTTAGTTTTAATTCATCCGCATCATTGTTTAAAGATGGAAAATCCTCCACACCCAGGCATCTTCCAAAATTTTGCATTTGTTTTTCAACGGTGGTTCCGGTTAAAATCAAAGAACTGTCAGGATGAAGAAGTTGTTTTGTAAAAGGTTTGCTCCTTCCTCCATAATCAGAAATTTGCCATCCGTATAATGATATAATTCTTTTGGAGCAGTTTTTTATTTCAATCCATTCAGCGTCGGGTAAATTTATATGCGGTGTCGGATCGGCCATGATTTCTGTGATCAGTATATCGTGAACCGATGGTGCATAATAGGTGAAATGAAAACTGTCGGCCGGTTGTTTATTCCCCCAGGTATCTTCTATCGCCGGCATATTTAATGTATAGTTTGTTCCTGCGGTAAATGGCTTTTTAAAAGATAATCTGACTTCGTTTTCATATACAATGATGCGTTCAGGGCTTCCGATTCCGTAATTTATTTCAAACGAGCTCAACGGATAATTTATGATGCCATCAGGCACTTCATCATAAACCAGATTCAATGCAGTATCGGTAGTATAATATCCGTTAAGTAATAAGGGGGCTTTTGTATCTGGAACAAATTGTTTAATTCCGACATCATCAAAAAAATGTCTCTGAAAAAAACTGCTTGTACTTTGTCTCACCAATATGCCAAACCAGGAACTGCTTATGTAAGTCATTTCAATTGCAGTACCGTCTGAAATAAATTGATTTGCTGTATTGACTTTATAAAATAAATACCACTTACCGCTTTTGTCTCTGATAACTTTTAATTCAATATTATTGATGCTGTTGTTAAGAATGCCATTACGGCCATCAATCAATTTTTTTATCACGTTTCCAGAATCTTTTCTGTAGAGTGAAATATCATCCTCGGTGTTACCGATACGGATAAAATATCCTGTTAGGAATGACTGAGTTAAATCCTCATGTGATGCAGTGAGATAGATATCTATATAGTTGGTGGATGAAGGATTGAAATTTATTTTAACTTTTATGTTCCATTCTGTATCCATAGCACGTTCATTGCGCGTGCTGATCCGGAAAAATGAATTTGTATTCAGGTTATTGCTTTGCAACTCTTTTGAATCATTGACAAGCCAATCATTCTCATTTCCGGTGATCCACTCTGGTTGATAGGAGAAATCACCATCGCTGAATGATTCTGTCAATTGCGCATAGCCTATTTCAATGTTCAAGTAAAACAAAACAAGCCAACATAGTTTTTTAACGAACATGTGTTAAAGCTAATCATTGGGGATTTCATTTTTTCAGGGGTTTTTCCCAAAAAGTTTTGGGTATAATTGTAATGGCGATTACTTTTGCGTCCATGATCAAAATGAAACAGACAAAGAAATATAAATGCCTTTCCTTAGGAAGGTCATAATTTGTTTTGTTTCATACGAACGAATTACAGGCCTTCCGAGATGGAAGGCCTTTTTTTTAATATTAAACAATCGTTTATGAAAATTGCAGTTGTTGGTGCCACCGGTTTAGTTGGTTCTAAAATGTTACAAGTATTATCTGAAAGAAATTTTCCTGTTACGGAGTTATTGCCCGTTGCATCGGAGCGTTCTGTAGGAAAAGAAGTTGAATTCAAAGGAAAGAAATATAAAGTAGTAAGTATGACAGATGCGATTGCTGCCAAACCTGCCGTTGCTGTTTTTTCTGCAGGAGGAAGTACTTCCCTCGAGTGGGCGCCAAAGTTTGCAGAAGCGGGGATTACTGTTATAGACAATTCGAGTGCATGGCGGATGGATCCGACCAAGAAGCTTGTTGTTCCTGAAGTAAATGCGGAGGTGTTAACTGCAGAAGATAAAATCATTGCGAATCCTAATTGTTCTACTATACAAATGGTTGTGGCTTTACAACCATTGCATAAAAAATATCAAATCAAAAGGGTTGTTGTTTCTACATATCAGAGTGTGACCGGCACAGGAAAAATAGCAGTGGATCAGTTGATGGGTGAAAGAGCGAAAGCGGTGGTCGGCAGTACGGAGGAGTATCCGATGGCGTATAAATATCCCATTGATCTGAATGTGATTCCTCAGATAGATGTATTCCTTGATAATGGTTACACCAAAGAAGAGATGAAGATGGTGAAGGAAACCGGTAAAATCATGCAGGATGAAACAATTCGTGTAACTGCAACCACGGTGCGCATTCCTGTGATGGGCGGACACAGCGAAAGTGTGAATGTAGAATTTGCAAATGATTTTGATCTGAATGAGGTGAAAGCAATTTTGAGTCAATCACCAGGAATAGTTGTAGTGGATGACAATGCTACTCAACAATATCCGATGCCGATGGATGCACATGAGAAGGATGAAGTTTTCGTTGGCCGTTTGCGTAGGGATGAGTCACAGGCAAATACACTAAATATGTGGATTGTGAGTGATAATTTAAGAAAGGGTGCAGCAACAAATGCAGTTCAGATTGCTGAATATCTTCTTTCTAAAGGACTCCTTTAAAATCGTTTTTCATTCTTTTAATTTAGTGCAATGTGTTGCGGTAAAAACGCGTAGTCATTGGTTTATATCTTAGAAGACATACCACTGAAAAGGTGAAGATTCTCCTGTACATACCAGATGAGTTTTGAGAGTTTCTTTAGTCCGAGTTTCTGATAAATGTGGTGTCTGTGTACATCAACTGTTTTTGAACTAACTCCGAGTTTTGCAGCAATGTCTTTTGCGCTAAGGCCCTTGTAGATAAGATAGGCGATTTCTTTTTCCTTTTTTGTGAGTTCCTGTCTGTTCTTATTTCCCTCCAGCGATTGCTTGTCTTCCAAAAAGACACTGGATATCAGGTGTTGAACTTCTCTGCATTGGTATTTTTTCCCAGCCTTCACCTGTTCAATAGCTTCGGTAATTTCTTTAAGTGAAGAAGTTTTTGTAAGGTAGCCATCGGCACCTATACCAAATGCTTTTTTGATAGTTGGGAGATCAGTATAAGCGGAAACAATGAGATATTTTGTCTTTGGAGAAAGGTCTTTTACCTCTTGTAAGCAATCTAGAGAAGAGCCATCAGCCAGAACAATATCCAGCAATACAATATCGGGCTTGAAGCTTGCAACTTTTTCGCGTAGTTCTGTACAAGAAGCCACGCTGGCTTTTACAACACAGGTGCCGCCGGAGCTAAGTACGGCACCCCACATATCTGCGATAAGTTTATGGTCGTCTGCAATGATAATAGATGTTTTGCTCATTGGTTTGGTACTTAAGAGAAAGAAAATTACTTCTATGTATAATATTTATAATAGGTTGTTTATGAATTGAAATAGAACGAAGATATTTAATATGATTCTAATATTACATAAGTATAATTACTTATTTGTAAGATTTCTGCAAAAACAAATCCCGCCATTTGGCGGGATTTGCGGGCTTCAATATTTTTTTCTCAAATAGTCCGTTTTCGAAAGGTACAGAAGCCGATTGGTTTTCGTTCATAGGGCCGTTGTTAAAAACAGGCCATTGGATTTTGTTGGTTTTTGGTAGGATTTGGATATGATGTCATTGAATGACAACACAAGATTACAACTGGATTTATTCGATTCAAACAAAAAGAGAAGCTAAACTTACAAATTGAGCAGTCACCTAATGCTTTGCTAAGTGTAGACCCTTAAATTGAATCTCCTTTCTATCAAAAACCCTTCTCCTGCATTTGCTTAAGTGATGCGATGCATTGATTGATATCTGCTATAAGTTGATGGTAGCGATCAATTTGCGTGTGGGGGGAATGACCGGTTTTAGCCAATAGTTCAAGCTCGATTATTTCTGGTATCAAAGTATTGCATCCAAAAGCTTGCATGGAAGGTTTTAGCTGATGTAAGACGAGGCCTGACTGTATTGCATCATCTTTTTCCATCGCCTCTTTTAAAGCTTGAACCTGGGAAGGAACAATTTTGAGAAATGTCTGTATCATTTGTGGAACAAATGCAGGGTCGCCAGATAAAGAATGTAGATAGCTTAAATCAAATAAGTGTTTCATACTTAAACATGTATTATAATTTTCTTATCTAAGTTTATTCGCTCCATACTTTTAATCCTTCACTGCAATTTGAACAGATATCAATTTCTTTTCTTCCTTTTAATAGTTTTTTCCTGAAAGATTTGTATGAACTACTATGCCAGATCTCTTTGAAAGATTCGGTTTTAAGATCGCCTAAACGATGCTGGGCATCTTTGTCAAAACAACAGGGAACCACAAGCCCATCCCAGGTAATCACATTGGCATGCCAGAGTTTCCAGCAGTGATTCATCATTTTGTTTTTGGGTGTGTTTCGACCTTCTGTATTCAGGGTATAGCGACTATATTTTTTATTTTCCGGAATCAGGTTATTCGGATCGTTTTCGTAATCATAAACCTGTGCGGTTTTAAACCATACATCATCTACTCCCACTTCTTTGGCTAACTTTTTAACTTCTTCTGTTTGATGTTCGTTGGGCTTCACCACCAGAAACTGAAAAACTACTAAAGGGGTTTTGCTCTTTAATTCTTTTTTCCATTTTACGATCCGCTTCGCCCCTTCAATTACTTTATCCAGCTTACCTCCAACCCGGTATTGTTCATAAACATCCTGGGTAGTGCCGTCGATGGAAATAATTAATCGATCGAGTCCGCTTTCAATGGTCGCTTTTGCTTTTTCATCTGTCAGATAATGCGCATTGGTTGAGGTGGCAGTATAAATATTTTTTGAGGAAGCAAATCGAACAAGGTCTGTGAATTGCGGATGCAGATACGGTTCGCCCTGAAAATAAAAAATCAGGTATATAATATCCTTATTTATTTCCTCAATGGTTTTTTCAAAAAAAGAACGTTCAGCCATTCCGGTTGGACGGGTAAACGATCGCAGTCCGCTCGGGCATTCCGGACAACGAAGGTTACAGCTGGTTGTAGGTTCAAAAGACAATGAAACCGGCAGCCCCCATTGAATCGGTTTTCCTGTAATACGGCTTAACCGGTAACTGGTCCAGACTTTCAAAAAATTGAAAGCACGGCGAACAGTCAGCTTACCCAATAAATTTATGGTGTCTTTAATGTGAAAACTTGCCATTATGCCAAAGATAAGAGTGCGTCGCGGTTTATCTTTTGCAGATCGAACAACCTTTCTTCAATTGATTGTTTGGAACAGCGTGTATATCTGAATGTAGTTTTTATCAAAATCTTTTAAACGACTGCTTAAAATCATGTTTTGTTGGAAGATAAATTTCCCTAACTTTGGTTAGTTGCATAAACAACTATATGTCAAACAACCAATTTAAACCCAGCGAGCTCAACAGTTTCATGACCGGAAAGGCAACGACGGCGATTGCTCGACGTTTGCAGCGCAATTTTAAATTTTCCGGACTAGAGATTACGGTTGAGCAATGGAGCGTGTTATATTATTTGTGGAAGCAGGATGGACTGAGTCAGCAAGATCTGTGTATTGCAACATTCAGGGATAAGCCGAGTATCACAAGACTGGTGGATAACCTTGAAAAACAAAAGCTCGTAAAAAGAATCGCCAGCAAAAAAGACCGTCGTATCAATGAGGTTTTTTTAACAGAGAAGGGGAGGTTGATGGAAACTCAATCGATGGAAGTGGCAAATCAGACGATGAATGAAGCGCTTTCCGGTGTTGCTGAAAAGCATATTCAGGTCGCAAAAGAGGTGTTGCAAAGAGTGTATGACAATCTGCAGATTTGATAAGCTTTTATAATCTGAATTTTCAAATTTAAAACTTGATAATATGAACACACCAACATCAACACCCGTTCAAACCAAAGGAGGAGAATGGCTTTTGCATACCGGCATTCCCTCTGAAACATTTACACCTGAGGTTTTCAATGAAGAGCAGGTGATGGTAAAAGAAATGTGTGCACAATTTCTGGAAACGGAAGTGTTACCGCTTGCGGCCAGGATAGATAAAATGGAAGAGGGTTTGATGCCTTCTTTGATGGATAAAGCAGGGGAGCTTGGTTTATTGGGAACTTCAGCCCCGGAAGAATATGGCGGTTTGGGGAAAGACTTTATCACAGCCACACTGGTAAATGAGGCGCTTGGTGGAGGGAATTCATTTTCTGTAGCTATTGCTGCTCATACCGGTATAGGTACATTGCCTATTTTATATTTCGGAACACCGGAACAAAAAGCAAAATATATACCGAAGCTTGCAAGTGGAGAATGGAAAGGAGCATACGGACTAACGGAGCCGAATAGTGGCAGTGATGCGCTCGGCGCAAAAACAACGGCAAGGTTAAGCGAAGACGGAAAGCATTATATTTTAAACGGACAAAAGTGCTGGATTACCAACGGCGGCTTCGCACATGTGTATACTGTTTTTGCAAAAATTGACGGGAAGTCATTTACAGCATTCATTGTGGAAAGAGGAATGGAGGGGTTTACCCAAGGTAGCGAAGAACACAAAATGGGAATCAAAGGCTCTTCAACCGTTCAGCTGTTTTTTCAGGATTGTAAAGTGCCTGTAGAAAATGTATTGGGTGAAATTGGAAAAGGACATGTCATTGCTTTTAATATTCTGAATATCGGACGCTTAAAACTTGCAGCTGCCGCATTGGGAGGCGCTAAGCGTTGTTTAAATACATCGCTTCTGTATGCGATGACCAGAGAGCAGTTTCAGAAACCTATTATCAGTTTTGGCGCTATACAGCAAAAGCTTGCTGAGATGACAGTGCGATTGTGGGTGTTGGAAAGTACACTATACAGGACTGCAAAATGGATTGACGATAAGGAGAAAGAATTAATTGCTTCTGGTAAACCTTTTCATGAAGCATTGCTTGGTGCTGCTGAGGAATATGCCATTGAATGTGCCCTGCTGAAAGTGGAAGGAAGTGAGATGCTTGATTTTGTAGTGGATGAAGGCGTTCAGATTTTCGGTGGCAACGGCTTCAGTGATGAATATGAAATATCCAGAGCTTATCGTGATAGCCGCATCAACCGTATTTATGAAGGCACCAATGAAATCAACAGGTTGTTGTCGGTTGATATGGTATTGAAGCGCGCTATGAAAGGAAGGCTCGACTTGATGGGAGCAGCTATGCAGGTACAAAAAGAATTGATGAGTATTCCCGAATTCGGAAATGAAGAAACTGGAGGATTTGCAGCGGAATTCAAGGCTATTGAAGGGTTTAAAAAAGCGATTTTGTTGACGGCCGGTGCAGCTGTACAAAAATTAATGATGAAAATTGAAGATGAGCAGGAAATACTTATGCATATTTCCGATATGGCTATTCAGACTTTTTGTGCTGAAAGTGCCCTGCTAAGAGCCGCGCGCTTAGTAGATGAAAAAGGGGAATCCGCAGCTCAGATGGAAGTAGACATAATGAGGGTTTATTTATATGATGCGGCAGATCGCATCCATAAACATGGGAAGGATGCCATCAATGCTTTTGCCTCCGGCGATGAACAACGTATGGTATTATTGGGCTTGAAGCGTTTTACTAAAATAGCAGCCTTTAACAGCAAAGAGGCGCGCAGAAGAATAACAGGCATATTACAAAAGCAGGGTTCTTATCCGCTTTAACATTATTGTTGATTAATATTACCGACACGTTTTCAATTTATTTATAAAAGTCACGAGAGATGCGTGACTTTTTTTATTAATTGGTAAACAGCAATTCAAACCCCTTACCAGGTTGCCCTAGGGGTGTACTAAGGGTTTGCATTTAGATTTTGGTATTAAGAGCTTATATGTTTTCCTGCCCTGAATATCTGCTTTAATTTTCCATTGAAAACATATCTGTATCCCTTTATGAAACCATTAAAAATCATTCCCATGAAAAAATTATTATTAAGCGGAACTATGTTAATGTTCCTTTTTGCTTCCTCATTTGCAGGAAATGGCGGAGGAGCAGGTTCTGAAAAAGTTCCTGGTACAGGCAAAAGTGATTTGCCCGTTTTTTTCCAGAAAATTGAACACCAGAAAAATCCCCTACTTTTTGCCGGGGAGGTCTTTGGTTACAAAAAAAATCAGAAAGTACGATTTCACATCACTGAAGATGTAGAATTTACAGGGGTGCTCTCTGAAATTCTCATAAATGAAGAAAACGGTTCTGAAGAATTCCGTTTTATTTCAAGCACTGAGAAAGGTGTAGTGCTTACACTGAACATCCTTCGCAGCGGCGATCCCGATCTTATTGGTTATGCATGTAAGCTTACCAGTCCTTCTTTTCCTCAGGCCTTGATTATGGAAAAACTGCCTGAAGCTGCTGCTACTCCCTGGGTGCTTGAATAAAGTACTCTTATCGCGAAAAAATATGTTTTCTATGACACAGACAAACCACCTTCGGGTGGTTTGTTCTTTTTTACAAACTAAATTCATTTTCTTTGCAGAAATAATTAATTTTTTAGGCGAAAAGTCCGGGAGACGGAAAGAAGTTGTTGGTTATAAATTTAATACAACCAACAACTAACAACTAACAACCATCAAAACATGAAACTATTACAAGGAAAAGTCGCAATCATTACAGGAGCAGCCAGAGGGATTGGCGAGGCGATAGCGATTAAATTTGCAGAGCAAGGTGCAAATATCGCATTTACATATGTTAGTGATAGCAGTGCAGAACGTGCTGCAGCACTTGAAGCTAAATTGCGAGAAATGGGCGTGCAGGCGCAAGCCTGGAAAAGCAATGCCGGAGATTTTGCTTCTTGTGAGTCTTTTGTTAATGAAGTTGTAGCGGCTTTTGGTACCGTAGATATTTGTGTCAACAATGCCGGTATTTCCAAAGACAATTTGCTTTTGAGAATGAGTCCTGAGCAATGGAATGAGGTAATACAGATAAACCTGAATAGTGTATTCAATATGACTAAACAGGTGATTCGACCTATGATGAAAGCAAAAAAGGGCTCTATCATTAATATGAGCTCTGTGATTGGTGAAATGGGTAATGCTGGACAAAGCAGTTATGCAGCCAGCAAAGCCGGTGTGATCGGATTTACAAAAAGTGTCGCAAAAGAACTGGGTAGTCGCAATATTCGTTGTAATGCCATAGCACCAGGCTTCGTGGAAACAGATATGACCAGCTATCTGAAAGAAGGGGAGGGTGCCGATAAATACAAAGCAGGAATTCCACTTGGGCGTTTCGCAAGTGCCTCTGATATTGCTGATGTTACACTCTTCCTTGCAAGTGATATGGCCTCGTACATTACAGGTCAAACCATCAGTGTTTGCGGTGGATTGAATATTTAAAGTTGGTAAAACTCTTTTGAGATATGTGATTTCTTTGGAATTAGATGTACCTTGATTTTTAATACGGGGCATGTATGCGGATGTCGTTCAGGGGTTTATTATCTGATTTTTCAGCTTCAGTTGTCGTTTATCTTGTTGCCTTGCCTCTATGCCTTGGGGTAGCGCTGGCTTCAGAAACACTGCCAATAACCGGTCTGATTGCAGGCATCGTTGGAGGTATTGTTGTTGGCATCATCAGTAAATCACCTTTAAGCGTTAGTGGCCCGGCTGCAGGTTTAACAGCAATCGTTGCCGGTGCAGTTAGTTCTCTTCCTTCTTATGAAGCTTTCCTTTTCAGTTTAGTTATTGCCGGTTTTCTTCAATTTGCTTTCGGCGTTTTTAAAGCAGGTAAGATTGCAGATTATATTCCCTTTTCTGTGATTAGTGGTCTGCTTGCAGCAATCGGACTTATTCTGATTTTGAAGCAAGTCCCTTACTTTCTTGGTTATGCCAATCAGTTTAAGATTGGAGAAGTTCTCAGCACACCGGGCATTAAAAAAATTTATACAGCACCTTTAGAGGCTATCACAAACCCTGATCCCTGCGCATTGCTTATCGGGTCTGTTTCACTGCTGATTCTTATTCTGTTTGAATGGAAGGGCTTAAAGAATAAATCTTTGTTTCGCTATTTCCCTTCACCTTTATTGGCGGTGGTAGCCGGAACATTGATGAATTTATTTTTTGAATATGCTTATCCGAAATGGTTACTGAGTGGCGGGCAGCTGGTTACAATTCCCGTCTTCGATTCACCTGGTTTACTTTTTTCTTCTCTGTCTTTCCCCGATTTAAGTACAATATATCTTTGGAAAACCTGGTCTGTTGCCATTGTGATTGCAATCATTGCAAGCATTGAAACACTGCTCAGTATTGAAGCGGTAGATAAACTTGATCCTGAAAAAAGAATTACTCCGCCAAATCATGAGTTAAAAGCACAGGGAGTTGGAAATATTGTTTCTGCTTTTATGGGCGGCTTGCCTGTTACAAGTGTTATTGTTCGTAGTTCAGCAAACGTCCAAGCTGGCGCTCGTTCTAAATACAGTACTGTTTTTCACGGGCTTTTGTTATTGATTAGCTTGCTTTTTTTTCCTCAGTTTCTGAATCTGATTCCGCTTGCGAGTTTATCGGCAATTTTAATTGTTACCGGGTATAAGCTGACTAAACCCTCTGTTTATATTGAAATGAAGAGAAGAGGCTTAGATCAGTTTGTTACTTTTCTCATAACTATCATCGCAATACTTCAAACCGATTTACTCAAAGGCGTTTTTATAGGAATGGTAACCGGTTTTATATTTGGCGTCCGCAGTAGTTTTATCAATGCGGTTACAATTATGAAAGATGC
>JAULVS010000127.1:0-18889 GCA_032110905.1 Chitinophagaceae bacterium
TCAACAGCTCCTTTGTAAAAAAGTAAGGTTGGTGGATCATAGCAATGCAGAAGTCTTTTAGGGTAATCCGGATCTTTTATGAAAAGCGTTTGGATCTGATGTTTTCTAATCTCTTTAACAGCTTCTTCCTGTTCTTTAAATGCTTTGAAATATTTTATGCTTCTGGCGCGTACTGTACCGATGCCATCTATCTTTTCAAGCAAGGAAATTTTGCTTTGGAAAATATCTTCTGCCGTTTGAAAATGTTCAAGAAGTATGCGGGCTTGTACAGGTCCGATTTGCGGCACGCAGGTAAGTGCCAACTGATAAATGAGATCAGGTGAGGTGTGCATAGGTGCAATAAATAGAATGGCAAGATAGGGAAGAGTTTTTATTGTATCGACAGGACTTTCAATTCTGTTCTTCTGTTTTTTGCCCTGCCTTCTTCGTGGTCATTCTCAGCAATTGGCTGTGTAGATCCCATTCCCTTCTGGTTTAATCTTTTGCGGTCTATGCCTCTTGCTACAAGATAATTGACAACGGCAGAGGCGCGATGAACGGATAAAGTCATATTGTCGCTTGCTTTTCCTACGTTGTCTGTATGGCCAATGATTTCAATTTTCAGTGTCGGGTTATCAATCAGCAATTGGATTAGTTTATTCATCTCGTAGAATGAGGCTGCCTGAAGTTCTGATTTGCCGGTTTCGAAGAAGATGTTTTTAAGTGTGATGCTGGCGTTGATTTCAATCGGTGTCAAGGCAATGTCAACAACATATCCGGAGTCGACCAATTTATCTTTCATTGAAAAGGTTTCTGAAAAGAAGAGATATCCTTTGCGATTGACATTAAAAGCATAGGTTTTTCCTACGGGCATCGGTATCAAATATGTGCCATCTACTTTTGTCTGAATCTTACAAATGGTTTCGTTGCGCTCAAGGTCTTTTAATTCAACCATTGAGGGCACTCCGTTAAGTGTTCGCTTATCAAACACTTTACCTGTTATCCATAATGTTTTGACAGGCTGCGCATAGTCAGGAAGCTCGAATGTAAACAGGTCCAGCCCCCCTCTGCTATCCATTCCGTCGCTGGCAAAAAATCCTGTTTTGCCATCTGCGGAAACAAATAAGGTGCCTTCATCATCGATGGTGTTAATCGGATAGCCAAGGTTTTCGGGTTTTCCCCATTTGCCATCTGGTTGTTTTCTGCTTATAAATAAATCAGTTCCTCCGTAGCCGGGTAAACCACTGCTTGCAAAATAGAAAGTCTGGTTGTCTGCGTGGATAAAAGGACTGTTTTCTTCTCCGGGTGTATTGAAATCAGGTCCCATATTCACCGGCTCACTCCATTTGCCATTTGGTAAAAGTGTACAGTAATAAAGGTCACTGCCTCCGTATCCGTTTGGTTTTGAAGAGGTAAAATAAAGTACTTGCTGGTCGGGAGAAAGAGAAGGCTGACTTTCCCAGTGCTCCGAATTGACAGTTGAACCCAGGTTCATACGCTCACTCCACTGATTATTTTTAAGGTAGGATACGAAAAGATCGCAGCTGCCATAACCATCTTCCATTTCACAGGCAGTGAAGAGGAGTGTTTTACCGTCTTGTGATATCGTTTGTGCGCCTTCGTTATTAGGTGTGTTGAGGTTCCCTTCAAGTGGCATTGCAATTTTCCAATCGTCTCCAATGCGTGTACTTGAATAGAAGTCTTCGTTCCTTTTTTCTCCTTTTCTGGTAAAAATAATTGTAGAGCGGTCGATGGTCATCATGGGGAAGTATTCAGAATACTTTGAGTTGATTTTATCTCCCATATTAATCGGCGTAAATTTATAGCCGATGTTTGTTTTTTGCATTTCTAAGTTAATAGCAAATTCATAGGATACTTTTTTTTGCCATGCAGATTTACGTGTTCGTTCACTCAGATTAGTTAATTGCAGGTATCGGTTTATTGCATCAAGTGCTTTCTGAAACTCCCCGTTTCCTGCCAGTGCAATGGAATAAACCATCATAAAACCCTGCGCGTATACTGTGTCTTCATAAACAGCTTTTTCGTAAAGTTCAACGGAGGCTGGATAGTTTTTCTGCTCTGAATAAATGCCTGCTTTTATTAAATATCCATCAAGAAAGCGTGGGTTTTTTTTGAGGCATTCATCAAGTAGCTGAAATGCTTTTTCATAATTAGAATAGTTGATCTCATTCAGTGCCTCTCGGAATAATTCCTGAGTTTTTTTAGGCAGCTCTTCCGGTTTATACCATTGTCCAAAGGAAAGCTGAACAATTGAAAAGATGTAAATGAAAATAAGCGTTGAAATTCTGCGCATGTATGAATGTAGTAATTATTCATCAGACAATTAATCTGGTTCTTTCTTTAAAAGTATAAGCTTGTCTGATGTAAGTAAGTTACGACTGAAAAAGAATTTAACAGCGCCGGTTTAAGGAACGTGGATATATTTATGAATTTGTAAACACAGGGTCCACT
This sequence comes from Chitinophagaceae bacterium, assembly GCA_032110905.1. Lineage (GTDB taxonomy): Bacteria > Bacteroidota > Bacteroidia > Chitinophagales > Chitinophagaceae > Lacibacter. Next base: position 2,452 of record JAULVS010000127.1, read on the forward strand.
TCGGATTTTTCTGAATGTATTCAACAATTAAAGGGGTCATTTTTTCAGACTTCTCCCATTCGGGTTGCAAAAAAAGTTTGCATTCGGGTGATACAGTTTCTGCATACAACTCAGCCCATTTAAGGTCGGACGGATGATAGATAACGACTTTCAGTTCATTTGCTACTTTACAAATCTCTGGCAGTGGAGCTTTAAATTTTTTAGGTGAAAGACATATCCAGTCCCAGCTACCGGATAATGGGTGAGCGCCGGAAGTTTCAAGGTGGGTGCGATATCCGGCATCTTTGATCTTGTTCGTTAGCAGATCAAGGTTATGCATCAGTGGTTCACCTCCTGTTATAACCACTATCGGGTTCATATTTTTTTGTTGAGTTATCGGCAAAGTATTTTGCATGTTGTTGACGATCTCTTCAACGGAAAACGAAGGATGTTTTGTTGCGTCCCAGCTGTCTTTTACATCACACCAAACACAACCGACATCACAACCTCCAAGCCTGATGAAATAGGCTGCTTTTCCCTGATAGGTCCCTTCACCTTGTAAGGTGTAGAAGGATTCCATCACCGGAATTTTATCTGTTGTAATTGCGGAGGCGGATAAACTCATTATCTGGTTGTTCTAAGTTGATAGGCGTGGAATGTATTTTTCATCAATGCGGCAATCGTCATTGGACCCACTCCTCCGGGAACGGGTGTAATTGCAGAACAACGCGGTGCGACTTCCTCAAATCTAACGTCGCCCTTTAATGTAAATCCGGATTTTTTTGATGAGTCTTTCACTCTTGTAATTCCCACATCAATTACAACGGCTCCTTCCTTGATCATATCAGCTCCTATAAATTCTGTCCGGCCAAGGGCTGCAATAATAATATCACCCAGAAGACAAATTTCTTTTAATCCGATGGTAGAGGAGTGACAAAGAGTAACGGTACAGTCGCCCGGGTAAGCTTTTCTGCTAAGCAGTATGCTGATTGGTGTTCCTACAATATGACTTCTGCCTACTACAACTGCATGTTTGCCTTTCGTTTGAACATTGTAATGTTCAAGTAAAAGTAAAATACCGTAAGGGGTGGCAGGAACAAAACTTGGTTTGCCTGCAACCATATTTCCTATGCTTACCGGATGAAATCCGTCAACATCTTTGGTTGGATCTATACGTTCAATTACTTTTTCTTCCTGAATATGTTTGGGAAGAGGAAGTTGAACGAGAATGCCATCTACAGTTGGATGAGTGTTCAGTCGATCTATTTCTGACAGTAATTCTTCTTCTGTAATCGTGTCGGGCAATCTGATTAGCGTTGATTCATATCCAATATCAGCACAGGTTTTTACTTTGGCGCCAACATAAGTTTCACTTGCTCCATTTGTTCCAATTAGAATTGCAGCCAGGTGTGGGGGGCGATGACCACTGTTTTTAAGCGCCTCTGTTTTTTCTTTGAGGTTGAGCTGAATTGCCTGTGATGCGATTTTTCCGTCAAGTAATTGCATGGCACAAAATTACTTGACTGTTTTTGCTTTCAGACAAAAAGAAAAAAAATAAAATTTAACAGGAAAAGAGCCGGTCGGCAAATTTTAATTTCGGATTGCTAAAACACCTCAATAGTGCCTAACCTTTTGTTTACTTTTTTATTGTTTTTTTTCAGTTTCTCTTCAGCACAACTGCCCGGATTGACTGGAAGGATATTGGATCCTTCTTCCGGCACCTATTTTAAGGATATCACAGATCCGTTTGCTTCTGTACTAAATCCTGCATCTAGTGCGCAGATCAGAAAAAGAACCTTTGCTTTTTCAGGAGAAAAGCGATTTGGTTTCCGCTCATTTAATCTTCTCTCTGCTTCCGTTGCCATGCCAGTTTCATCCGGCTGCTGGAGCGGACAGATTGATTATTTCGGGTTCAGTAAATACGCTGAAACACAAATTGGCATAGCCTATGCCCGGTCTTTGGGAGAGCGGGCAGACATAGGACTGCGCTTTAATATCTTACATATAAGGGTTGCAAATTTTCTGTCTAAAAATGCCATTTATCCGCATTTGGGTTTTAGATATGCCATTCATAAAAATCTGATACTTGGATTTAGTGTCAGTAATCCTACAGGCGTGATTCATTTTCAGAATGGTCGTCAATTTTATCCACTTATTTTCAGATTGGGGTTTGGTTATGTTCTTTCAGATGTTGCAGCCATTGCTGCCGAAATTATCAAGGAGGAAAAACGAATGCCAGGTGTTGTTTGTGCAATCCGCTACAGGCCTCTGCCGGCATTTTCAATGAGGCTTGGCATCAATACCGTTTCTCGTCAGCCTTTCTTCAATTTACTACTTCAAAAAAACAACTGGCAATATGTTATAGGTTTTGTCTGGCATCAGGAAATAGGGTTTAGTCCTTCATTAGGAGGTTATTGTTTTTTTTAAAAAATCTGATGATGTGTATAAGAATTCTTTTGTTTTTACTCATATATTTTTTTTCTAAAAAAACTTATTGTCAGGAAACATTATTGCAGGATACATATGAGCAATTTTCTCAGCGTGACGATCCGTCAAGTGAAGATGATACCTATCAGCAGAGTCTTGATTATTTCATCAAAAATGCGCTTGATCTGAATCAAGCAGAGGGAGATGATTTAGAAGCATTCACTTTTCTAACGGTTCTTCATATTTCCGCTTTTTTGCGTTATCGTGAGATTGCCGGGAAGTTAGTATCTGTTTATGAGCTACAGGCTATACCGGGTTGGGATCTTGAAACAATTCAGAAAATACTTCCTTATATAAGGGTTGGACCTGCATTTACTCTCAAAGAAGATCTCATAAAGAGATTTATAAATGGTGAGTACGCTGTTATTACACGTATGGTCTATAACCCGGAAACAACAGAACAAATTTACCCGGGCGGCAGAGAGCAGGTTTTCTCGCGAATACAATACAGGTATGCCAATACGCTTCAATGGGGTTTTACTGGAGAAAAAGATTCAGGAGAGCCATGGTTTTGGAGTAGGAGGAGGTATGGGTTTGACTTTTATTCAGGGCATCTGGTTTTTAGAAAATCCGGAATAGTAAAAGCGTTTGCATTGGGTGATTATGTGGTGAATGTGGGACAGGGGTTAATCCACTGGCAAAGTATGGCATTCCGAAAGGGAGCAGATATTTTACAGGTCAAGCGACAGGCGGAGGTGTTGCGACCATATCATTCTGCAGGTGAAGTCTTTTTTCAAAGAGGTGTCGGAATTACAATTGGGAAAAATAAATGGTCATTAACCGGTTTTTATTCTTCAAGAAAAATGGATGGTACAGTTATGTATGACAGTATTGAGGGAGGTGAACAATTGCTTTCATGGAAAAAAGACGGTTATCATCGTTCAGAAAGAGAACTTTCTCTGAAGAATACCTGGCGACTGAATACATCAGGAGTTTGTTTTCGGTTAGGGTCGGCTTCAAATATTGTTTCGCTGAACATGCTTCATTATGCAATGAGTGCTAATATGCAAAAGCCCGATTTGCCTTATCATCTTTTTTCATTTGAGGGAAGATCATTTACAAACTTCAGTATAGACTGGGGGATAACGAAGGGCAATGTTCACTGGTTTGGCGAGGCTGCAGTACATAACTTAAAAGGGTTTGCTTTTTTAAGCGGGCTACTTGCAAGTCTGGATTCAAGGATGTCATTTTCTTTTTTATGGCGAAAAATTTCACCTGTTTATCAATCGTTATTTGGTAATGCCTTTACTGAATCAAGCGGTGTGTCAAATGAAAACGGAATCTTTGCAGGTATCAGTTTCAAGCCATCGCCCAAATGGAAAATTGAAGGTTACGTAGACCTGTATCGTTTTCCCTGGTTGCGTTATCAAAAAGATGCACCTGTTGCCGGCACAGATTTTTTTGTTCAATGTAGTCACCGTTTTAGCAAAGAGTTTGAACTTTTAACACGATACAGGGTTGAGTCAGTTAATGAAAATGAGGAAGATATGTTTTCACATAGGCAAATGGCGGGATATAGAGTTCATAAAAAACAATGGCGAACGCAGTTTCAAATCAAAATAAATAAATCACTGTTGTTGAGAAGCAGGGCTGAGATGATTTGGGTTTATGTTTCTAATCCTGAACCGGATCGCGGCTTTCTAGCATATACAGATTTAATTTATAAGCCCTTGATGAAGTCCTATTCTGCAGGATTTCGCTGGCAGTTTTTTGAAACCGACAGCTATGATGCAAGGATTTACGCATATGAGAATGATGTATTATTTCGCTTTTCAGTTCCTTCTTTTAATGGTAATGGTAAGCGCTACTATCTGAATTTGCAGTATGATCTAAATAAAAAAATAAGTTTTTGGCTCCGATGGGCGCATACAACATTGCGCAACAACAGCATACGGCCTGGCAATAATCATAAAACTGGTCTGAATATTCAGTTCAGGTTCATTTTTTAAATTTATTTTTGTTGAATAATTAATTTTCAAAAATGATGAAGTCCTTCATTCTTTCTTTCCTTTCCTTGTTTTTTTCTTTGATGCTTTTTGCTCAAAAGAAGATGGAAAGGGTTGCTGTTTTGTCTAATAAGGCTGATAGCCTTTCCAGGTTGTTAAAACAGGAAAGAAAATTATTTGAAGAAGAGAAAAACAATTATTCAAAACGCATTGCTTATCTCGAGAATGAACTTAAGAAATATGATTCTTCTTTCAGCAAAGCACAGTCTGAATTGTCGGACGTCAAATACCAGACTGTTGTTCAGAAAGACAAGATTGAAACCAAAGAACAGTACATTGCAAGGCTGGAACTTGAGTTGAATAATGCATATGCGAATCAGAGTGTACAAATTGGAGGCCAATACTGGATGTCCCAGAACCTAAATGTCAGTACTTTCAGGAACGGTGATCCGATTTATGAAGCGAAAACGAATGAGGAGTGGGTGAGTGCTTCGGAACGGAAACAATCGGCATGGTGCTATTACGAGAACCAGCAAAAAAATGGCGTGAAATATGGGAAACTGTATAACTGGTATGCGGTGACCGATCCGCGTGGCCTTGCTCCAAAAGGCTGGAGAATGCCATCTTTAAAAGACTGGGACACCTTATTTATTGCCATTGGTGGCGAAGATGAAGCAGGGTTTAAAATGAAAAATGAAAACGGTTGGGAGGCTGGAGGAAACGGCAGTAATGAAACCGGTTTTTCGGCAATGCCAGGAGGGTATCGCGATCAGGCGGGGATTTTTTATTATCCCGGAATCAGTGGATATTGGTGGACAACCACAGAGCAAAACCAATTCAATGGTTTGTGCTTGTATGCAAATTATTACTTCAATAATTTCTATAGGTCTTATACAAATAAAAAATGCGGATTGTCGGTCAGGTGTATCAGGGAATAGCTTTTAATGTGTATGAACACTTGTTTGGATTTTCGTTTTTAATGAATGACAAAACGGAGATTCATTGATCCGTTCATTTTTCGCTACTTTTGCCTTCCTTAAAAATTCAGATTTTATGCCTGCACTGGAAAATCGTCAGTTCATTGAACTGGAGCAGCCGGTTAAAGAGCTGGCCGACCAGCTTCTGGAAGTTCGGAAACTGGCTGAAAAAAATTCGGATGTTGATTACACAGATACGATAGAACAGCTTGAAAACAGATTGTTGGAGAAAAGATCTGAAATAACACAACATCTTACTAGCTGGCAAAAAGTACAACTAAGCAGGCATCCCGACAGGCCATATACACTCAAATACATCGATAAGATGTGTGACGATTTTGTGGAGTTGCATGGCGACAGGGGAGTAAAAGACGATAAAGCTATGGTTGGCGGTTTCGCAAGTCTCGATGGACAAACAGTGATGTTTATCGGTCAGCAGAAAGGAAGCAACACCAAAATGCGTCAATTGCGAAATTTTGGAATGGCAAATCCGGAGGGGTATCGAAAGGCTTTACGCCTGATGAAACTGGCTGAAAAATTTAATAAGCCAATTGTAACATTAATTGATACGCCAGGTGCTTTTCCCGGATTAGAGGCTGAGGAACGAGGCCAGGGTGAAGCGATTGCGCGAAATATTTACGAAATGATTCGTTTGCGCGTTCCCGTTATTTGTGTCATTATCGGAGAAGGAGCGAGCGGAGGGGCGCTTGGAATTGGCGTGGGTGATAAGGTGTTGATGCTTGAAAATACCTGGTACACTGTTATCTCTCCTGAAAGCTGCAGTTCCATATTATGGAGAAGCTGGGACAAAAAAGAAATTGCAGCTGAACAATTGAAACTTACTCCTGAATACATGAAGGATTTCGGTCTGGTAGATGAAATAGTTCCTGAACCTGCAGGTGGAGCTCACTGGAATTATGACGAGGCTGCAGATAATTTAAAAAAGACACTTATACGTATATTGTCTGAGCTGTCAAAAACAGACCCTGAAGAAAGAGTGAAAAGTCGTATTGAGCGATACAGTAAAATGGGTTTTTGGAATGAAAACTTATAAGCTAATTTCTTTCTGTTAAAGTATGTCAATTTTTGAAAAACTAAAAGGTACAGGCGTTGCATTGGTAACTCCATTTCATAAGGATGGATCCATTGATTTATCTTCTTATAAAAACCTTATTGATTTTGTTATTGCCGGCGGATGTAATTATGTTGTAACACTCGGAACAACCGGCGAAGCTCCTGTGCTTGATAAGGATGAAAAAATCACAATCATCAATGCCACATATGAATATGTGAATGAACGCGTGCCGGTGGTTGTTGGCGTTGGAGGAAATCATACGGCATCTGTTCTGAATGATCTTCGCCTCTTACCGTTGGAAGCTGCATCAGCTGTTTTAAGTGTCAGTCCTTACTATAGTAAGCCATCTCAGGAAGGAATATATCTTCATTACAAAGCAGTAGCAGAAGTATCACCCAAACCTGTTATTTTATACAACGTCCCAGGTAGAACTGGAAGGGATGTGTCAGTCGATACTGTTATCAGGCTTTCCCGCGATGTGCCCAATATTATTGGTATCAAAGATGCTTCCGGAGATGTGGTAACCGGCATACGGTTGTTAAAATATTGCCCTGATTCATTCTTGGTAATCAGCGGTGATGATCCGCTTGCTGTATCGCAAATTGCCTGTGGAATGGCCGGTGTTATCAGCGTAGCGGCCAATGCCTTTCCTGGTCATTTTTCTACGATGATCGCTGCAGCGCTTGACAACAATTTTCAAAAGGCTAGTAAGATTAATGCAGATCTGCTGGAAGCATACGATCTGATGTTTTGTGAAAATAATCCCGCCGGCATCAAGGCATTTCTTACGGAGATGAATCTGATAGAAAATCACTTAAGGTTGCCGGGTGTACCACTTTCTGCATCTCACCACCAGAATGTAAAAAGTTTCCTCGCAAATTATCTATCAAAATAAGATTTATATCAGGTAGGTCACTCCTTCTTTGGCCGCTAATGTTTCAGGAAAGACTGTTTTTGCTTCTGTCTCAAATTCATCGATATTTTCAAATTTGGCAGAAAAATGTCCGATCAATAAACGTTTCACATTTGCTTTTTGAGCTATCTCTGCAGCCTGAACCGAGGTTGAATGAAAGCGTTCAGCAGCTTTTTCTGCAAGCGCAGCAGGATAGGTAGCTTCATGATACAAAAGATCTACTCCTTTAACTACAGTTGCCAGTTCTGGTTCGAAAAGCGTATCTGCGGCGAATGCATAAGCGCGTGGGTTTTCTCCTGCATCTGTAACAGTAGCGTTTAAAATACAGGAGCCATCCGGCAATAAGTAGTCTTCTCCCTCTTGTAGTCTGGAGAAAAAGGTATGAGGAATACTGAGAGCTGATGCCTTCTCCGCAAGTACCTTCCTTGGTTTCCTTTTTTCTTTTACCATAAAACCCCTGCATTCAATGCGATGTTTCGTGCTAAAGCAGGACACTGTATAGTGACGTGTTTCCAGTAAAAGACCATCTTCTTGTATGGCATGAAAACTGAGCTCATAGGGAAGATGTGTATCAGATAATCGAAACTGGGTTTGGATAAGAGATTCCAGCGGTGCAGGTCCATATACATGTAGTGGTTGAATCCTGCCAAGCAAGGCAAAACTGCTAAGCAGTCCAATCAACCCAAAATAATGATCTCCGTGCAGGTGCGAAATAAAAATATGATTGATCCGGCTGCGTTTGATCTTATAATTCATAATCTGGATCTGCGTGCCCTCTCCGCAATCAAACAATAAGAGATCTTCAGAGGTGGTGATCACCTGAGAAGTCGGATGTCGCCCATGTGCAGGTATCGCAGAATTGTTTCCTAGGATGGTTACAGCCAGCATAAATGTTGTTTGGTTTTAGGCCGGAAAATCGTCGTCATTTAAAAATTCTCTTTCAATTTCTTCCATCTGTACGATATCCCAGGCTTCACTCTCCGTGGGTGTCGTATTCAGTAATTCAAGATATCCAAATTTTTCAAATTCATCCTCGACAGTTTTCTGCAAACCGCATAAAACAAAAGAATGGCCTGCATCATAAGCCTGCTCCTGGGATTTAACAAATATTTCAGCAGCAGCTTCACTAATTTGCCTCACGTTTGCCAGATCAACAATCACATTTTTAATGTGTTCTTCCCGGCAATTTCGGATCAGTTCTTTTAGAGAATCTGCCATATTAACAGATAAATGTTCTTCGAGCAGACGTAATACCTGAAATTTTTCTTTGGTATCAATTTTGAAGTTCATAAAATATTAACAGCTATGTGTAAATTGTCGAAAATTCGTCTCAAAAATATTCGTTATACTTGTAAAAACCACAAATCACACTATGGATCATAATTTTTCATCACAAGTCAAAGAAATCATCTCCTTCAGCAGAGAAGAAGCTTTGCGTCTCGGAAATGATTTTATAGGCACAGAACATCTCCTCCTGGGGCTGATCCGTGAAGGTGACAACACGGCTTTGAAAATCCTGAAAAACCTGCAAATAGATATCTATGAACTTCGAAAAGAAATAGAACTTGCAGTGAAGGACAAAACCGGAAAGAGCATCGCCAATATCAATAGCCTCCCTTTAACCAAGCAGGCGGAAAAAGTAATTCGTGTCACCGTACTCGAAGCTAAATCACTGAAAAGTCCGCAGGTTGAAACTGAGCATTTAATGTTGTCAATTCTGAAAAACAAAGAAAATATCGCTACGCAGATTCTGAATCAAATGGAAATCGACTACGAGTCGTTTAGAAATGAATTGGGTGTTGTGCGTTCTAATGAACCGCGCGCTGATTTCGATGATTCGGGAGAAGAGGAGTTTGATGAAGAAAAGAGCCGTTATACGCAGCAAAAGCAAAAAACCCAGTCGGGCACCAAAAGCAAAACGCCGGTGCTTGACAATTTTGGCAGAGACATTACCCGTTTGGCAGAAAGTGGGGCACTCGACCCAATCGTTGGGCGTGAAGAAGAAATTGAACGTGTTTCACAAATTCTTTCTCGCCGTAAAAAGAACAACCCGATTCTTATCGGTGAACCGGGCGTGGGTAAAACAGCCATCGTGGAAGGACTTGCACTCCGCATCATTCAACGAAAAGTTTCACGTGTGCTCTACGATAAACGTGTAGTATCGCTCGATCTTGCTGCGCTTGTAGCGGGTACCAAGTACCGCGGGCAATTTGAAGAGCGCATGAAGGCGATTATGAATGAGCTGGAAAAGAACCGTGATGTGATTCTTTTCATTGATGAAATTCATACCCTCGTCGGTGCAGGAGGTGCCAGTGGTTCTTTGGATGCTTCCAACATATTTAAACCTGCACTCGCGCGCGGAGAACTTCAATGTATTGGTGCTTCTACGCTTGATGAATACAGAATGTATATTGAAAAAGACGGAGCGCTTGATCGTCGTTTTCAGAAAGTGCTCATCGAACCGCCAAGTGTGGATGAAACGATTCAGATTCTCAACAACATCAAATCCAAGTATGAGGATTTTCATAATGTTTCTTACGCGGATGATGCGATTGATGCCTGTGTGAAATTGAGTGATCGTTACATCACTGATCGTTTGTTGCCTGATAAGGCGATAGATGTGATGGATGAAGTGGGCGCTCGTGTTCATCTGAAAAATATCAATGTGCCGCAGGAGATTCTCGATCTTGAAAAAAAGATCGAAGACATTAAGCAGGAAAAAAATAAAGTGGTGAAGAGTCAGCGTTTTGAAGAAGCCGCTGCATTGAGAGATACAGAAAAGAAATTGGGTGAAGAGTTGGAAAAAGCCAAATCTAAATGGGAGGAAGAAAGCAAACATATGCGTTATCCCATCGATGAAGAAGCAATTGCAGAAGTAGTGAGTATGATGACCGGTATTCCGGTGAAGAGAATGGTGCAGGCAGAAACGGAGAAACTCCGCAAAATGTCGGAAGACCTGCAAGGTGCAGTAATAGGACAGGAAGAAGCAATCCTTAAAGTTGTAAAGGCAATACAGCGTAACCGTGTTGGGTTGAAAGATCCGAAGAAGCCGATTGGTACATTCATATTTTTGGGTCCTACCGGTGTTGGTAAAACGGAACTTGCCAGGGCGCTTGCCAGACATATGTTTGACTCAGAAGAAGCACTCATTCGTATTGATATGAGTGAGTATATGGAGAAGTTTACGGTGAGCCGTTTGATCGGTGCGCCTCCAGGTTATGTGGGTTATGAAGAAGGCGGACAACTTACCGAACGCGTACGACGTAAACCCTACTCCGTTGTGTTACTTGATGAAATTGAGAAAGCTCATCCGGATATCTATAATATATTGTTGCAGGTGCTGGATGATGGTCAGCTTACGGATGGACTGGGACGTAAAGTAGATTTTAAGAATACCCTCATCATCATGACCTCCAACATTGGGGTTCGTCAGTTGAAAGATTTTGGAGACGGAGTTGGTTTTGCCACCAGCGCAAGGGTTCAGAATCAGGAAGAAGCAGGAAAAGCTGTGATAGAGAAAGCATTGAAAAAGACATTCTCTCCCGAGTTTTTAAATAGGATTGATGATGTGATCATTTTCAATTCATTGACAAAAGATCATATTTTCAGAATCATAGACATCTTGATGAAAGGAGTACTGGCCAGGTTGAAGACACTGGGCTTTACACTTGAATTATCTGAAGAGGTGAAGGCGTTTCTTGCGGAGAAGGGTTATGATGTGCAGTTTGGAGCAAGGCCTTTGCATCGTGCCATTCAGAAATACCTGGAAGATCCGCTTGCGGAAGAGATTCTGAAGATGAGCATCAAAGAAGGAGATACACTTCAGGCGCACCTGAATAAAGAAACGCAGCAGATTGAGTTTACTATCTTAGGTCAGGTTGCTGAAACAAAAGCCTGATGTTATGAACATGAATGTTTTAAACCCCGGGTGACCGGGGTTTTTTATTTGAAGTTTGATTTCAATACTATCTGCTGCTTATTTGTACTTTCGCACACATGAATAAAATCGTGATTGCAATTGACGGATATTCAGCCTGCGGGAAAAGTACAATGGCACGACAGCTCGCAAAGATGTTAGATTATGTATACATAGACAGCGGAGCGATGTACAGAGCAATCACATTATATTTTATTCGCAACAACGTGACTATTTCTTCTGAAGATGATGTACAGAATGCATTGAAAAACATTCAACTATCCTTTTTAAATAATCCTGGAACAGGGCAGTCTGAAATTTATCTGAATGGTGAAAATGTAGAAACGTTTATACGCAATCTGGAAGTAGCAGAGAAGGTAAGTGTTGTAGCGGCAAATCCGGCTGTAAGATCTTTTGCTGTTGAAGAACAGCGACGTTTAGGTCGTGATAAGGGTATTGTGATGGATGGGCGTGATATTGGTACTACTGTTTTCCCTGATGCGGAGTTGAAAATTTTTGTCACAGCAGATCCGGATGTAAGGGCTCAGCGCAGGTATCTGGAGCTTACTCAATCAAGTACGGATATCCTATTTGAAGATGTAAAAAAGAATTTACTGGAGCGGGATGCGATTGACAGTGCAAGGGCAACAAGCCCGTTAAAAAAGGCTGAAGATGCCATTGAAATTGACACAACTTCTCTTACCCGCGAGGAGCAGCTCCAAAAAATTATGGATTCGTACAGGCCCATCGCAGAAATAAATCATTGATAATCAATCATCTAAAAAATACTTTAAAAAAAATTTAATTTTTATTTGTTTGTTTGAAATTTGTTTATATCTTTATTCTACCTCTGTATCCTATTAATCTCCTCTTTAATCCGATTCCGTACCTGATAAAGATTCTCAAATCTCCTTAGGTAACACGCATCATTCTTTTTTTACTATATCCGTCCTAATATCCACTTGATAAGCTTTTTCATAAAGTCCTTTCCTTGTAAGCCATTTTTTTTAAACCTCTAAACCGTTTTTTTATGAAAAAGTTTTTTACACTTTTCGCTTTTATCTCAACCGTAATCATCGGTAAATTTTCTTATTCTCAAACAACTTGTTCCGGTGGTCCATCCGCTTGTAGTATTGCTGCAACCGGCATCACTTCTTCAGTTACAAGTTTCCAAACCATCGGAGGAAATTGTGTGATGACGATGAACGTAACATTTAATTTATCACACAACAATGGTTTAAAATGGTCTCCCATCTATTTTTATGATGGTTCAATTCCTGCTGGTGTTTGCGGCACCACTCCTTCATCAAGTGCGGGACTACTGGGTTTTATACTTCTTGAAAGAATTGGTGGAAATAATTTCCAAATTGCAACAAATACAGTTAATACATTAACACCCCAAACAAGTTATACAGTTACAACAACAGCTATTACAGGTGGCACTCAAATCAATTTATCAGCAGTTGTCCTGACTAAATCAGGACCTTGCACTACACCACAAGTTGCTTTGTATGTTGGCGCCGAAAACTCTGCAAAGCCTTCTGTACAATGTTATGTATCCGGTTTCTTGACAGGATACAGACTTTCTGTTTCCGGCAAAATTGATTGCTCCGGTCCCCGTAATTATGATCTGTTCATAGATACTGATTATCAGGCAAGTTCTACTGCTTCCCCAGTAAGCGGAAATTATGAAGTGTATGTTGATGCCGACAATGATGGCATTGTGGATGCGGGTGAGTTACAAATTACATCATCTACTTCATTTACAACATCTGTTATTACACCGACGCTAAATAGATATACATCTTTTGATAACTTTTATGGTTCATCATTCTCTTCAGGAGATCCACTTTCAACTGCTAATTTACTAGTTGTTGTAACGCCTACTACACTTGGATTAGCTCCGATAGTAGGCCGTTTAACCAATTCTTGTGCAGCCCTGCCTGTCTCTTTGATGAACTTCAATGTAAAGAAACAAACAGGAAAAGTATCAATTACCTGGGAGACCGCTGAAGAATCAAACAATAAAGGTTTTGAAGTACAACGTCGTTTAAACAATGGTCAATACCAGACAGTTGCCTTTGTTCCTGCCAAAGCCATCAATGGCGGTGGTGCATCTTATTCATACGACGATCAGGCGTTACTTCCTGATGGAAGTATCTATTACCGTCTTCGTCAGGTTGACAACGATGAGCAATCTCGCTACAGCGATATCCGCATGATTCACAACAATACTAAGAAGCTGAACGTATCAGTTTATCCGAATCCAAGCAATGGTGCTGCTACTTTGATTCTGCCTGAAGCAGCTGGTAGCATGGATATCACCATTGAAGATTATACAGGCCGCACTGTTCAGCGCTGGACTTCTTACAACTCAAATAATTTGCAAATCAACCAACTCCGTCCCGGTATCTACATGATTCGTGTACAATCGAAAGAATCAGGCGAACAAACCGTACAACGCTTAATGGTTCAGTAATATCTCTTTAAACTCTTTCTAGGATTCAGTTAGAGGTTTAATAAGAGCCCCCATTTTTGGGGGCTTTTTTTATGTTCACTTTTTTTATGAATTTTTATAAAGGGTAGATAGAATTTACCAAATCAGCATTTACAGTAGCAATCAAAATTTCGACACATCTATTTAATGACATCTATCATTTTTAAAATATTATTTTTCAAACTAATATCATTGAATTACACCTGCCGGCAGAGATATATTTGTTTCAGTCAAATGTAAGCCTGGTTGAAAAAGGCGGATGCCTCTTTTTCTTCTATTACCTTCCAATATCTTCTTAGTCCACCCTTTTCCTGCTGACTTACAATTTATGTCATCAAAAATTAATGTTATGAAGAAAATTTTACTTTCAGGTCTTTTTATGTTAGGTCTTTATTTTGTTAGCAAGTCACAGTGTGTCGTAAAAAATGTTATTGTAAAAGTCAACTCTTCCGTTCCTTCTGGAACAGGATGTATGATGAATTTTGATTTTGTTTTTACGATTGAAAACAACGGCGGTAACAAATACATCTATATCCATTCCTGGCTTACCAACGAATATCCAAATTATTTTAACTGTCCCAATGTTTCAAATAATGCCAAAGCGCCTGTTTTATCGGATCTGATTTTATCTAGAATCAATCTGGGTATTCATAATGATATACATGCAGGACACCCTGCACCTACATTAATGACAACCTATATTCCGGATCCAAATGTCACACTTACACAGGCAACAGGATTATTTAGACAGGTTTATCCATCTGGGGACAGTGCTCGTTTTACCATTAAAGGCATAGAGTTATATGTTCCTTTTTCATGTAATTCAGTAGTCGGTATGACGGCAGATGTTTGGTCGTCGCAGGCGCAAAATGCCACTCAAATACATTGTGTTTCCTGTAATAATAAATTCGTGATTGATCCTAAAGTGACAGGGTTAATTAACTGTACAGATCCGCGTACTTGTAACCTGATTATCCGTTCAGTGGCACCGACTTCAATCAATGGTAATTATGAAATATATATAGATAATCCATCAGACCCGAATCAATCTGGTACAACAGGAACGTTTGGTCCGGAGGATGTACTGGCAACAACAGGAAATTACGCTACTCAAATTAAAAACGGGTTTAATGAGTTCGTGGCAACAAACCTTCCCTATGAGCCATTCAGTTATACCAAGCCGTCGGCAGATCGTAATCTTTGGGTGCTTGTACAAACAGAAGGTTATACCAATAAAGCAATGGGGTACTTACTGAATTCATGTGCGCCATTACAAATTCTGATAAATGATTTTAATGGCAAGTATCATAATGGTAAAGTGCAATTAAATTGGACGCTTGAAAGTGATGAACAGGTTTTTTCTGTTGAGGTACAAAGAAAATATGAAGGAGAATCGTTTAAGGTGATTGCGTCACCTGAAAACTTAGTTCAGGGGAATAGCGGCTTAGGTCAGTTTAATAAAAACTTTTACCAGTATGAGGATTTAACCTACAGAACCGGCACTCATGTTTATTATCGTTTAAAAGTAACAGGCAGCAATAATGTTTATTATAGTGATGTTGTTTCTGTAAAGACAGGAATGGTGAACGGGATTATGATATATCCAAATCCTTCCGATGGTCATTTCCAGGTTTCTTTACCCGAAAATCCAATGGGTGTTGATTTAATCATTACTGATATTTCTGGCAGAAGATTAAAAAGTTGGATGGCAGTACAACAAAGAAGAATAGATGTTTCGGATTTAATGCCCGGAGTTTATTTTATTCAGGTCAGAGTAAACGGAGGCGGAGAGTTAATTACCGAGAGAATAATTATCAGATAAAGAATAGAAATAACTTACAAAGAGATAGCGGTAACAGTTCAAAGATTGAATGTTGCCGCTATTTCATTTAGTGAGATTTCAGCTTTGCAGAATTGGGCAATTTTTTCGATCACTGCTTCCACCATTGCATCAGGGCAGGATGCGCCGCTTGTAATCAAGATTGATACTGGTTTGTTTTGCGGCAAATAATCTTTAGTTAGATATTCTTTTTTATCATGAAAATTAAAATGCATGATTTCTTCCGAAGAGAGAAGCTGATCAGCTCCGGAGATAAAATAGGTTGGCAATGCTTTTTCACATAACTCTACAAGGTGAGTTGTATTGGAGCTATTATAACCACCAATAACAAGAGCCAGATCTGCTTCTTGTAGCAATAGCCCTTTCACCGCAGTTTGGTTGTCGTTGGTTGCATAGCAAAGTGTATCGCGTGTGTCTGCAAAATGAAGAGGCAGGTTTTCATCATTCAAATCATAATGCTCTCTTACTACCTGTTTGAGGTATTCAGTAATTTCCTGTGTATCACTTGCGAGTTGTGTTGTCTGGTTTACTACTCCCATACGTTGAAGGTCTTTCTCCGGATCAAACCCGGAAGAATACCTTCCGTTGAACATAGAATAAAATTCTTCTTTACCTTTTGTTCCTCTGATGAAATCTGCCAGCAGCACTGCTTCTTTCAGATCATTTACTATTACTGAAGGAGCATTTGCCCCTGCATGAGAAAATGTTGCCCTTGTTTCTTCATGTGCAGGTTTGCCGTGAATAATGATGGTGAAACCTTTCGCTGCAATTTGTTCACTTCTGTTCCACACCTTTTCTACGAAAGGAC
>JAULVS010000128.1:0-3733 GCA_032110905.1 Chitinophagaceae bacterium
TATGAAAGTGATTATGATAAAATATTGCCAATCCTTATTCATGGAGATTCTTCTGTAGCCGGACAAGGGGTTGTATATGAGGTGCTGCAAATGAGCAATCTTGACGGTTACTACACAGGAGGCACCATTCATTTTGTGATCAATAACCAGATTGGGTTTACAACAGATTTCTCAGACTCCAGAAGTGCCGACTATTGTACTTCTTTGGCTGCTATGGTACAGGCTCCCGTTTTACATGTAAATGGAGATGATGCCGAAGCTGTTGTGAAGTGTGTTGAACTGGCTACTCGTTACCGCCAGGCCTTCAACAGTGATGTGTTTATCGATATGGTTTGTTATCGTCGTCACGGCCACAACGAAGGGGATGATCCCAAATTTACCCAGCCTCAGCTTTATTCATTGATAGAAAAGCATCCCAATCCCAGGGAAGAATATACGAATTATCTGATGCAGAACGGCGAACAGGATGCTCGTCAGCTCGCAGTTGCCATGGAGAAAAAATTCTGGGATGATCTGCAGGAAAGATTAGACAACGTAAAGCAGAATCCGTTGCCTTATAGTTTCCAGCCACCTGAACTTGCATGGCAGCAATTGAGAAAAGCTGAAGAAAAAGACTTTGATGAATCTCCAGATACATCAGTATCTCCCGAAAATTTTGAAAAGGTTTTCAATGCTTTGATGCAGTGGCCTGAAACTTTCAAACCACTTAGAAAAGTGGAGAAAATCTTGCAGGACAAAATAAAACTTTACAATGAGGAGCAAAAAATCGACTGGGCTACTGCTGAGTTGATGGCTTATGGTTCCTTGCTCACAGAGGGAAAAGATGTACGCATGAGCGGTCAGGATGTACAGCGAGGTACTTTCTCTCACCGTCATGCTGTTTTAAGAGATGAAATCACAGCACAACCGTATAGTCGATTGTCTGCTCTCGAAGCTTTATCAGGGAGTAAATTTCACATTTATAATTCACTTCTCAGTGAATATGGGGTTCTTGGTTTTGAATATGGTTATGCACTTGCTAATCCAGATACTCTTGTTATTTGGGAGGCTCAGTTCGGAGATTTCTGCAATGGAGCGCAAACAATGATCGATCAGTTCATCGCGGCTGGTGAGCAGAAGTGGAATAGAATGAATGGCATCACAATGTTGTTACCTCATGGTTATGAAGGACAAGGTCCGGAACACAGCAGTGCGAGAATGGAGAGATTCCTACAAATGTGCGCTGAACAGAATATGGTGGTTACGAATATTACAACCGCCTCCAACTTTTTTCATGCCTTGCGCCGTCAGCTCACATGGTCATTCCGAAAGCCTTTGATTAATTTTTCTCCAAAAGCTAACCTTCGGCATGCAGGAACATATTCTAAGATGAATGCGTTTACTGAAGGTAGATTCAAAGAAGTGATTGATGATCCTGCAAATCCGACTGCTGAGCAGGTAAAAAAAGTGTTTTTGTGTACCGGAAAAATATATTACGAGATTGCAGATCGCAAGCTGGCAGATAAACGTGATGATATTGCAGTCGTTCGTCTTGAACAACTTTATCCATTACCAGAAAATCAGTTGCTCGAACTGCAAAAGAAATATGCGAAAGCAACCTGGTTCTGGATACAGGAAGAACCACTGAATATGGGTGCTGCTTCTTTTCTGAAAATGAACCTGCAGCGCTTGCGTTTTGGAGTAATCGCCAGACAGGCATCTGCATCAACTGCCACCGGCTACAACAAGGTGCATTTGCAGGAACAAGCCGACTTGCTTGACACTGCGTTTGGAATGGCTTAATTTTAAAACTGAAAAGAAATTTTAAATCATGATAGATATTAAAGTGCCGGTTGTAGGAGAATCAATCAACGAAGTAACATTGCTGAAATGGACCAAACCTGAAGGCTCCTGGGTTGAAAGAGATGAGGTGATTGCTGAACTGGAAAGTGAAAAAGCGACTTTTGAAATAAATGCCGAACAATCAGGTATTCTGAAACATGGCGCAAAAGAAGGAGATACTATACAGATAGGGGATGTGGTTGCACAAATAGATGAAAAGGCGGAAAAGCCTGCGGGTATTTCTGAAACAAAAGAGGATGTAAAGGAGGTTCAACAAATACCTACTCAAAAAGAATCTTCTGAGGCTCCCGTTGCATCAGTGCCAAACGATATAAAGGCGACACCTGTGGCGGCGGCAATAATCGCAGATAAAAAAGTGAATCCAGACTCAATAAAACCGTCCGGAGCAGGAGGGAAAATAGTGAAGGGTGATGTGCTACAGGCTCTTTCACAACCGGGCAAGATTAATTTTACAGCTTCTCAGGATTTGTTTTCGCGTAATGTTCGCCGCGAAAGGATGAGCAACCTTCGCAAAACAATCAGCAGACGTTTGGTGGAAAGCAAGAATACAACTGCTATGCTTACCACATTTAATGAGGCTGATATGAGTCGTATCCTGGATATTCGTTCCAAGTACAAAGACAAGTTTAAAGAAAGCCATGGGGTGAACCTTGGCTTTATGAGTTTCTTTGCGAAGGCCTGTTCTCTTGCTTTAAGTGAATGGCCGGCTGTAAATGCATATATAGATGGCGATGAAATTGTTTACCATGAATATGCAGATATTTCAATTGCTGTTTCTACCCCCAGAGGGCTCACAGTTCCAGTTATGCGAAATGTAGAAAGTCTGAGTATGGCTGAGGTTGAAAAAAAAGTAGTGGAACTTGCGGGAAAAGCTAGAGATAATAAACTCACAATGGAGGAGCTTACAGGTGGCACTTTTACCATCACAAATGGGGGTGTTTTCGGTTCGCTGATGAGCACACCAATTATCAATTTACCGCAGAGTGCAATTCTTGGAATGCATAAAATTCAGGAACGTCCTATGGCTGTAAACGGACAAGTAGTTATACGACCAATGATGTACCTCGCTCTGAGTTATGATCATCGTATTATTGATGGAAGAGAAAGCGTAGGGTTTCTCGTGCGTGTGAAAGAACTCCTGGAAAACCCTGAACAATTGCTTGTTGGAAAAGACCCGGTAAAAACCTTGTTGGAAGTATAAAACACCTTGTAGCTTCTGACAATCACATTAAAAGAAACCCGCTAATCGGCGGGTTTCTTTTTTATCATCTATAATGAGGTGCTACATTAATTCATTTTCTTTGCAGTAATGAGCCGCTTTCATATTTACAAAGAGGAAACCATTCGGATGATTCAAAATTATCAGTGTGGGGAACCTTTTTCTTCTTATTTGAAAAAGCAATTTGCAAAAGACCGAAGGAAGGGAAGCCGCGACAGAAAATTGATTTCTGATTTGTGTTACAGGTATTTTCGTATTGGTGTTTTGTTTGAAGGAAAAACTGCAGAAGAGAAACTGATGTATGCCCTGTTTCTCACAAGTCAAAAGCAAGATGAATTCCATAATCTTTTATCTCCTGAGTTTAATGAAAGGATCGAGTTAAGCATAGATGAGAAGTTACACAACTTGAATGTTGACTTATCTATTCAGCAACTTTTCCCTTTTTTATCTTTTTTAAGTAACAATATTCAAGATGATTCTTTTCAAAAGAGTTTTCTCAGACAACCTTCCACTTATATTCGGATACGTCCTAAGTTTAAATCGAAGGTTTTAGAAAAAATGCTGCACTCAGGATTGTCATATGATTTCATAAGTGATGATTGTCTTTCACTGCCGTCTTATTCCAAACTGGATCTCTTCTTTGAGCTCAATAAAGAAGTTGTTGTGCAGGAT
>JAULVS010000129.1:0-27436 GCA_032110905.1 Chitinophagaceae bacterium
AGGTCAGAGAACCACTGGTGAACGGCGACAAAACCTACAGCCAGGTAACGCAGGACATCTGTGCGCCTGTGGAGGCAAAGCCCAGCCGTCTTTGGTGGATTGGCTTTACTATTTCCGTAGCACTTCTCCTGTTTGGTGTTGTCAGTCTTTATAAAGAAGTGGTTTATGGTACGGGGATGTGGAACCTGAATAAAACCATCGGATGGGGTTGGGATATCACCAACTTCGTATGGTGGGTAGGTATTGGTCACGCCGGTACGTTGATTTCTGCGATCCTGCTTCTTTTCCGTCAGGGATGGAGAACCGGGGTTAACCGTGCTGCAGAAGCGATGACCATCTTTGCTGTTATTTGTGCCGGTCAGTTCCCAATATGGCATATGGGTCGTGTGTGGATGGCCTTCTTTGTAATGCCTTATCCAAATACACGCGGGCCGTTGTGGGTGAACTTCAACTCGCCTTTGTTGTGGGACGTGTTTGCGATCTCAACTTATTTCACCGTTTCTCTTTTATTCTGGTACAGCGGGTTGCTTCCTGATATGGCTACACTGCGTGATCGTGCGAAGAAGAAATGGGCGAAAATGTTCTATGGCATTTCTGCTTTTGGTTGGACAGGTTCTACCAAACACTGGCAGCGTCATGAAAGTCTTTCACTTGTACTGGCAGGTTTGAGTACACCGCTTGTATTGTCTGTACACACAATCGTATCATTCGACTTTGCTACATCAGTAATCCCCGGTTGGCATACTACGATCTTCCCGCCATACTTCGTGGCAGGTGCGATCTTCTCCGGTTTTGCCAT
Source organism: Chitinophagaceae bacterium (assembly GCA_032110905.1). Classification (GTDB taxonomy): domain Bacteria; phylum Bacteroidota; class Bacteroidia; order Chitinophagales; family Chitinophagaceae; genus Lacibacter. Next base: position 800 of record JAULVS010000129.1, read on the forward strand.
GGTGCAAACGTTGATGCTTGTACTTCGTAAAGTGTATAGCCTGGAAGATTATATCACCATCAGCCATATTGAGAATATGAACAAGGTAATTGTACTTACCGGTTCTATTGTGGGATGTGCTTATCTCACTGAGTTGTTTATGGCCTGGTACAGTGCATCAAAATACGAATACGATGTCTTCTTCAAATACCGTATTGCCGGCCCTTATGGATGGAGTTACTGGTTGATGATGACCTGTAACGTTATCACGCCGCAGTTGTTCTGGTCGAAGAAGCTTCGTCGTAATGTTGCCTTTACTTTCTTAATGAGTATCGTGGTAAATATCGGTATGTGGTTTGAGCGTTTTGTGATCATCGTATCATCTCTCTACCGCGACTACCTGCCTTCTTCCTGGAGTGTGTACTATCGCCCAACAATCTGGGAGGTAGGGTTCTATCTGGGATCTTTCGGGTTGTTCTTTACCTGCTTCTTCCTGTTCTCTAAATATTTCCCTGTGATTGCCATTGCGGAAATCAAGCATGTGTTGAAGAAGAGTGGCGAAGGGTATAAGCAGAGAATGGACAACGAAGAGGCGAAAACAGTGGAGGCATTTGCGCACGATGCGGAACATGCACATTAATCAAGAATCATTAAATCAGACATATGCCTGTTAAAAAGTTTGTTGTTGGTTGTTTTGATGATGAAAAAACACTCTTTCCTGCGGTGAAAAATACGAGGAAAGCAGGGTATAAGATTCACGATGTGTACACACCTTTTCCTGTACACGGACTGGATCATGCACTAGGTTTGCGTGAAACGAGTCTGCATACAGCCGGCTTTATTTACGGACTTACCGGAACAACAACAGCGTTGAGTTTTATGAGCTGGGTGTTTACGAAAGACTGGCCTTTGAACATTGGAGGAAAGCCTTCGTTGCCTTTACCCGCGTTCATTCCAATCATTTTTGAATTAACGGTGCTTTGCTCTGCAGTAGGAATGGTGCTGACATTTTGTTATCTCTGTCAGCTCGCGCCTTTTGTGAAAAAAGACCATTTTCATCTTCGTGCAACAGACGATTTGTTTGTAATGCCGATTGAGGTTACTGAAAAAACAAATGTTGAAGAAGTGAAAGCGTTTTTAAAAGGGGCCGGAGCCGTAGAAGTTTTTGAAAAAGAAAGTGAAACCGGATGGTGGCTGGGACGCTACGACAAAGACCAAAAATTATTTGAATCAAAAGAGACAACCGTTATCGCTTAAACTGATACCGATGCGCATGAACAAGTTTTTACTGCCGGGTTTTACGGCTTCATTACTACTTCTGGTTGCCTGCAGCGATGTAAGGCGTGATCCCGGAAAGATTTATATGCCCGATATGGCATACAGCCGCGCGCTGGAAACTTATGGCGATCACAGCCATCTTGAAAAATCCGGTATCTATTACGATGGCACACCGGTTGCCGGAACCGTGAAGTTTTATGATAGTTCATCTACGGCAACAAAAGATAACAAAGGAGCTGTTCCTTCATTCCCGCTTGCGCAAGACAAAGCAGGCGATACAGCAAACTATATTGCAAGCAAGCAGATTCTGAATCCTTTGTCGGCATTGAACGAAAAAGAAATGGCAGAAGCGAAGCGCTTGTATAATGTGAATTGCGCCATTTGTCATGGAGATAAGCTTGATGGCAATGGTCCTATTTATAACGGAGGCAATGGCCCATACCCCATTGCACCTAAGAACCTCGTTGCTGATCCGGTTGTGAGCAAAATGCCGGCAGGACAGATGATGTATTCTGTTACTTATGGTAAGAACCTGATGGGAAGTTATGCTTCTCAGCTCAGCACCAAGCAACGCTGGATGGTGATTCATTATATTCAGAGTATGCAACCCGGCGCTAAACCGGCCGCAGACTCAACAAAGAAAATTAACTAAGAGCCCTTACTAACGATCAACTATAAACGAAATTAAATGGCACTGAAAGAGCAATTTGTAATTCCCGGGGGTTTGAAGAAGTGGAGTTATATTCTGATGGGAGTAGGACTGCTGACACTGATTCTTGGTATTGTATTTCTGCATCCTTTTTCCGGCGGTCACGGAGAAGGGCATGGCGCAGAAGTATACGGTGCCACAAAATTCTGGATGGCATTGATGCACAACGGTATCTTCTGGCTGCTTGTGGTTACTGCGAGTTTTTTCTTTATCAGCGTAACAACACTTGCTCAGGCCGGCTGGTCCATTTCATTCCGTCGTATACCTGAAGCGATCTCTGGAAATATTAATATTCTCGGACCGATTGTACTGGTGATATTGCTTGCATACGTATGGCTTTCTTCGGATCATCATATTTATCACTGGAAAGATGTGGAGCACGTAAAGCATGATGCCAAGCTTACCTGGAAAAGCGGATTTCTGAATCCAACTTTTTATACTGTTTTTTCAATTGCGGCAGTTGGTTTGTGGATGTGGTTCCGTAACTGGTTCCGTAAGAATTCACTTACTGAAGACCTCGCTCCGAAAGGAACAACAACACATTACTGGAAAGCGTTGGCCATTGTGGCTGCGTTTCTTGTAACCTACGGGTTGACCGTGATGAGTACATTGCCCTGGCTGTGGCTGATGAGTATTGATGCTCACTGGTACAGTACAATGTATAGCTGGTACACATTTGCGAGCTCCTGGGTTGCCGGCATTTCTCTGATGATGCTTTTCATCATCTACCTGAAAAATCTTGGTTATATAGAATATGTTTCTGAAGAACATATCCATGACGTGGGTAAGTTTATGTTTGCGTTCTCTGTATTCTGGACGTATCTCTGGTTCTCTCAGTATATGCTGATCTGGTACAGTAACCAGCCGGAAGAAACAGAATACTTCATTGACCGTATCGGTGCGGGAGGAAAAGGTGGTCCGTTCAAAGGCATCTTCCTGCTTAATCTGATCATCAACTTTGTTGCGCCGTTGCTCATTTTGATGCGCAGGGGTTCAAAAAGAAATTACTCTGTTGTTACTCTTATGGCGGTGATCATCATATTTGGCCACTGGCTTGATTTCTATCAGATGATTACTCCCGGACCGCTGAAGCAGCTGGGTCAGGACTCTAACTCGCTTGGCCACTTCCTGTATAGCCTGGGTATTGGAGCAGGATTTTTGGGACTGGTAATTTGGATGACCGCTCGTTATCTGACGAAGGCGCCACTTTTACCGAAAAACCATCCTTTAGTAAAAGAAAGTGTGATACATCATACCTAATGCGTTGAACAAAGAAAACTGAATTGTAGAAAACAAAATAATTTGTGCTGTTATGACAACATCGACTTATCTGGTAATCGCGGCGGTGCTACTTGTTCTGATAGTTATTTTTCAGATCGCCAAAGCCAGTGAATATGTCAGCATCCTGAAAGGAGAAGAAAAAACTAATCGTCAGACCAACCGCATCAATGGCTTTTTGCTGCTCGGGTTTATGATCCTGGGTTTTGCAGGGGTATGGTGGTGTAATGATTTGTTGTATAAAGATACTTTGTTCCCGCAGGGTTCTGCTTCTGTAGAAGGAGAGAAAATTGATGAAATGTTCATGATTACGACAGCTGTAACAGGCCTCGTATTTTTGATCACACAGTTTCTGCTTTTCTACTTTGCGTGGAAGTATCAGGCGAAAGAAGGAAGAAAAGCATTCTACTTCCCGCATAACAATAAACTTGAATTAATCTGGACAGCGGTACCTGCTATCTTTCTGACGGTACTTGTTGTTTTTGGTTTGAAATTCTGGTTCCGCATTACTTCGGATGCGCCGAAAGGAGCAATGGAAGTGGAAATTGTAGGAAAGCAGTTTGGATGGATCATGCGTTACCCTGGTAAAGACAACACCTTTGGTAAAACATATTTTAGGGTTATCAGCGACGAGGCGAATAATTCACTTGGACAAATCTGGGCAGACAATGAACAGCTTAAATTGAAAGCAGATCCTGCCAACTATGATGATATCGTGACTACACAAACCATGTACATCGTTAAAGGACGTCCGGTAAAACTCATCATCGGCAGTCGCGATGTTATACACGATGTCGGATTGAATCATTTTAGATTGAAGATGGATGCTGTACCCGGTATTCCTACTACGCTTTGGTTTACGCCTAAGTATACTACGAAGGAAATGAGAGAAAGAACAGGCAATCCGAATTTCACTTATGAAATTTCCTGTGATCAGATGTGCGGAAACGGTCACTATTCTATGAAAGGAATCATTGAAGTGGTTACTGCAGAAGAGTTTGATGCGTGGATCAGCAAACAGAAACCCAATTATTTAGTAGCAAATCCTGATAAGGAACCGGCTGCACCTAAACAACAAACAACAGATTCAACAGCGGCAAAAACAACAGCGTCGCTGATACAATAATATTTATCAGAGGTAAAAGAAAAGCATATGAGTATTGAAACTACACATGTACATGGCGCAGCCGTTCTTCACGAAACGCACGATGAAACACATCATGGACATCATCACCACGAAACGTTTCTGACCAAGTATGTTTTTAGTCAGGACCACAAAACAATTGCCAAGCAGTTTCTGATTACTGGAATGTTTTGGGCGCTGGTAGGCGGTTTGTTTTCTGTTATTTTCCGTTTACAGCTCGGCTACCCTGACGCGAAATTTCCTTGGCTAGAAGACTTGCTGGGAGAGTGGGCTCGTGGCGGCCAGTTACAGGCAGAAGCATACTATGCGCTTGTAACGATGCATGGTACTGTGCTTGTGTTCTTTGTATTGACAGCAGGCCTGAGTGGAACTTTCTCTAACTTCCTGATTCCTTTACAGATAGGTGCGCGCGATATGGCGTCTCCGTTTCTTAATATGCTTTCTTACTGGTTCTTTTTCATCGCAAGTATTGTGATGTTGAGTTCTCTGTTTGTGCAAACCGGTCCTTTCAGTGGCGGATGGACTGCTTATCCTCCTTTGAGTGCATTGGGCGAAGCTTCTCCCGGTTCTAAAGTGGGGATGGATTTGTGGCTTGTGTCTATGGCACTGTTTGTGGTCTCTTCTCTGCTTGGCGGTCTCAACTACATTGCAACTGTGCTGAATATGCGTACGAAGGGTATGAGCATGACGAGAATGCCGCTTACTATCTGGGCATTCTTCTTCACTGCTGTACTTGGTGTATTGTCATTTCCTGTATTGTTCTCAGGATTCATTCTTCTGATTTTTGATCGTCATTTCGGAACGAGCTTCTATTTAAGTGATATTTTCATTAATGGTCAGGCATTGCCAAATGAAGGAGGAAGTGCGATTCTTTACCAGCACTTATTCTGGTTCCTTGGTCACCCTGAAGTATACATCATTCTTTTACCTGCAATGGGTATGGTATCAGAAATTTTGTCTGTCAACAGCCGTAAACCAATCTTCGGGTACATGGCCATGATTGGCTCTTTGTTTGCCATCGCTATTCTGGCATTCCTGGTTTGGGCTCACCATATGTTTGTAACAGGTCTTAACCCATTCCTCGGAGCGTTCTTCGTACTGTTAACATTATTGATTGCGGTACCGTCTGCCATCAAAGTGTTCAACTGGATCACTACGATCTGGAAAGGAAGTCTGCGTTTTACGCCGGCAATGTTGTTTGCTCTGGGTTTTGTGAGCCTGTTTATTTCGGGAGGTCTTACTGGTATCTTCCTTGGAAACTCAGCGCTCGATATCCATCTTCATGATACTTATTTCGTAATTGCACACTTCCATATTGTAATGGGTGTGGCTTCGATGTTCGGGATGTTTGCCGGTATCTATCACTGGTATCCGAAAATGTATGGTCGCTATCTCAACAACACGCTCGGTTATGTGCATTTCTGGGTAACGATGATTGGCGCTTACCTGATTTTCTGGCCCATGCACTATGAAGGATTAGCGGGTATGCCTCGCCGTTATTATAAGTTTGATATTTGGGAGTCATTCAAGCATTTCGGAACATTAAATCAGTTCATCAGTATTATATCTATCCTTGTATTTGTTGTGCAGTTGCTGTTCCTCTTCAACTTCTTCTACAGCATTTGGAAAGGAAGAAAAGTAACGACGCAAAACCCATGGGGAGCGAATACACTCGAGTGGACAACACCGATCAATCCAGGACATGGCAACTGGGAAGGTGACATTCCTGAGGTGCATCGCTGGTCGTATGATTATGGAAAAGATGGTAAAGAGTTCATTCCTCAGACCACGCCGGTTGGAGCGGATGAAAGCAAGCATTAAGCAGAAAAAGAATGTTCTTCTAAAAGAAGGGCATCAAAAAATATAAGTGAACAGTTCGGAGGAGCATAATCAGGATAATGGGCCATCATCATGGCTGAAGGGAAAGATGAGAGATTATGCCTTGCTCATGAAGTTTACGCTGAGTTTTACGGTTGTCTTCAGCAGTGTGATTTCATACATGATGGCACCGAATATTGTGGAGTTTGATTTGTGGAGCATAGTTCTTTTATTCCTGGGAGGGATGTTGGTAACAGGCAGTGCGAATGCAATCAATCAGGTTGCGGAAGCTTCTACTGACGCTGTCATGAAACGAACTTCATCGAGACCGGTTGCTGCCGGCAGGATGAGTTCGGCAGAAGCTTCGGCTTTTGCTGTCATTGCAGCAGCAGCGGGGACTGCAATTTTGTGGTTTCGCTTCAGCCATTATGCAGCGCTCTTGAGTTTATTGAGTCTGGTGTTATACGGATTTGTCTATACGCCGATGAAAAAAGTGAATTCAACAGCTGTGCTGATTGGAGCGATACCCGGCGCTTTGCCTTGTCTCATTGGTTGGGCTGCTGCTTACAGCGAAACCAATTTCAGCTGGACAGGCGGATGGATACTGTTTGCGATTCAGTTTCTTTGGCAGTTTCCACATTTCTGGGCAATTGCCTGGGTGGCACACGGAGATTACAGCAAGGCCGGTTTTAAACTGCTTCCTTCTGATCTGGGTCCGACAAAATTTACCGCCATTCAAACCATCATCTATTCGCTGCTGATGGTGCCGGTTGGTTTTCTGCCCTATCTGTTTGAGCTCAGTGGTGTAGTAAGCATGTGGGTATTGTTGGTTTCCAACCTGTTCATTGTATGGCAATGTATACGACTATACCAGACAATGGATGTGAAGAACGCAAGACGAGTGATGTTTAGCAGTTATATTTATTTGCCCGTAGTGTTACTCGCATTGCTGGCAGATAAAATCAAATAAAGTGCTGATAAGTTATGAATAGTGTTGGTATGACAAGTCAACAAAACAAAAAAATGCATCCGCACAAGTTTCTCTTGTGGATTGCCATCGGAAGCATCTCGATGATGTTCGCTGGATTTACCAGTGCATATATCGTGAAAAGCAACATGGCGGGCTGGCAGCCCATTCAAATGCCGAAGCTCTTTTACTGGTCTACTTTAGTGATACTGCTGAGCAGCGGTACGATTCACTGGGCGCAAAAAGTTTTTCGCCAGAGAAAAATGAATCTATACCGTCAGCTGATCACGGCTACAGCTTTGCTGGGAATTGTTTTTGTTGTTATGCAGCTTACAGGGTTTTCATCCTTGTGGTCACAGCAAATCACTTTTAAAGAAAGCGTGGCGGGTTCGTTCTTCTATATTATTGCAGGTGTACACGGTCTGCATGTTGCGGGAGGCGTGATTGCATTGCTCGTGATTTTTTTCAGGGCTTTCAGCACCACCCGTCGCTATTACAGCAGTACACCCATAGAAGTGGCCGCCATCTACTGGCATTTTGTAGACCTATTGTGGATTTACCTGTTTGTATTTTTCTTACTGGTATCCTAACCTAAACCCTTAACAACTGAACATAAAATAAGATTCAATGGCACATTCAGTACCGGCAAACCAAAAATGGTGGAGTGGAGGAAAAAGTCCCTTCAACGTTGAGTATGGAAAATTGATGATGTGGTATTTTTTGATGAGTGACGCATTCACTTTTGGCGCCTTTCTCATTTCCTACGGAACAGTTCGTTTTTCCAGTAATTCATGGCCTGATCCAAACTTTGTCTTTAAGTCTTTTCCATTTGCAGGACACGCAAACCTTCCGCTTGTATTTGTGAGCTTGATGACATTTATCCTGATCGTAAGCTCTGTTACGATGGTGCTTGCAGTACATGAAGGTCATCGCGGCAATAAAAAGGGCGTAATCAAATGGATGTTGTGGACCATCATTGGAGGTTTTGCATTTCTTGGTTGCCAAGCCTGGGAGTGGACGCATCTTTATCATGAAAATGCATGGTGGGGGAGAAACCCTTTCCCTAACGCAGACGGCACAATTGCATCGAGTAACTTTTCTAATTTCTTCTTTACCATTACCGGTTTTCACGGATTCCACGTTTTTTCAGGAGTTGTAATCAATATCATTGTTACCATTATGGCCTGGAAAGGTGTTTTTGAAAGAAGGGGCCATTATCTTATGATTGAGAAAATAGGACTATACTGGCACTTCGTGGACCTGGTATGGGTTTTCGTTTTCCTGTTTTTCTATCTAGTATAACATCATTACAAATTAATTATTCCAAAAGATAAATATGGAACATCAAACATTTGGAGGAGAGGTTACAATTCCTCATGAAGCTCCTACTGCGGATTCGAGAAAGAAGATTTTTAAAACGACACTCTTATTATCTGTCATCACCATCATTGAACTGGGGATTGGGTATCTGCTTTACGCAACCAATTTCAGCGAGATGGTTGATCTGATGTTTAAGGGAACAGTGATCATTCTTTCTTTCGCAAAAGCTTTTTACATTGTTTCTATTTTCATGCACCTGGGTGAAGAGGTTCGCAATCTCATTATGACGATTATTGTTCCTCTTTTGCTTTTCGTATGGTTTATCATTGCGTTTTTATGGGATGGTGATTCCTGGAAAAACCTGCGTAATGAGTATAAGCCATTAGATCCTGTTAAACACGAACAGTCTTCTCACTCTTCACACGGAGCAGAGAAGCATTAATTTTATAACCAACCAAAGTATTTGTCCCGCCATACCCGAAAAGGGGCTGTCGGGACAAACTTTTTTAAGACTGAATTGTCAAGTATAGTATGAGTCAAAGGGCTTTAATCGTTTTGTTGTTTGTGGTGGGTGTACCTATTCTTGCTTATTTTCTGGTGAAAAATGCAAGTGAAGATGCTGTTGATATGCCTAAAAGATGGTTTTATGATTCTGTGGCCACTAAAACGGTGAAGGGGAGGCTTGTGAAAGACACAGCCTGGCATCGGGTTTCTGATTTTTGTTTTACCAATCAGCTGGGAAGGCAGGTATGTGCGGATGAACTTAAAAACAGGATTTTAATAGTCGACTTCTTTTTCACCCGCTGCCCGAATCCTTGTCCAACCCTCACAAGAAACATGAAAAAGCTGCAGGAAAGCTATTTAAAAAACGACACGTTGGTTCATTTTATTTCTTTCACAGTGGACCCTTCACGAGATAGTGTAGGCGCATTAAAAAATTATGCAGACCGTTTTGGTGTAAGACATCATAACTGGTGGATGTTAACTGGAGAAAAGAAAGCTATTTATGATCTTGCATTTAATGAATTTAAGGCCGGAGTGGTTGATGGCGGTGAAATCGATACAGCGTTTCTTCATACCGATAAATTTTATTTGTTAGATAAAAACAGGGTTGTCAGAGGGTGGTATGATGGCACAGATAGCGCTTCATTGACAAAGCTCGCACGTGATGTGAGTTTACTGATTCTTGAAAAAGATAAAACCAAAAAAAGAAATTTATTCAGAAAATAAAAACATCATGAGTAAACATAAACACCAGCACAGTAAAGGCATTACCCTTCCAGCGAGTATTAAAAAAAACGACAAACTTGCAACCTTGCTAATTGTTGCAGTTTCTGCTATCGTCTTTGTGGTCGTTGTTGTTTTGGGACGTGTTAAAATTGATGTGGGGCTTGGGTTTGACAAACATATTTTCGCAAGAATTAATGCTTTAATCAACACTTTTGTTGCGTTATTACTACTAGGAGGTTTTTGGGCGGCGAAGGACAAGCGTTTCAGAACCCATAAAAAGCTAATGCTTTGGGCAATAGGATTTTCTGTCTTGTTCCTGCTTTCTTATATCTGTCATCATCTTTTTTCTGATTCAACTCCTTTTGGCGGAAGCGGGTTTGCAAAATTGATTTATTATTTTATTCTTATTACACATATCACTCTTGCTGGCATTATTCTGCCGCTCATTCTTTTTACAGCATATCGTGCTTTAACTGGTGAATATGCGCGCCACCGGAAGCTGGCTAAGATTACCTGGCCTATTTGGCTATATGTCGCAGTTACTGGTGTTGTTGTTTATTTGATGATCAGTCCTTATTACTTGTAATAATTTAAGAAGGCTGGTTGCTTTAAGAAGAAATCACAGAAGTTTCTCAAGTTCAACAGCAGGATCCCAGAACAAAGAGTCAAAATCAGCAACTTTATCATTTTTAACCTCTACTCCGTCTGCAAGTAAGAGCTCTTCCATTTTTGTTGGGGTTTCAAAGTGATGTTTGCCAGTAAGCATACCGTTTCTGTTGACGACGCGCTGTGCCGGAACCGGAGGTTGGGCATGATGACAGCTGTTCATAGCCCATCCAACCATCCGCGATGATGATTTGGTTCCGAGATAAGCTGCAATAGCACCATAGGAAGTCAAGCGGCCCTTGGGTATGAGACGAACGACTTCATATACATCTTCGAAGAAACGATAACGGGAATTATTTTTTTCCTGGCTGTAAGAAGGCTTGGGTGTTATCTTTTTTGTTTTCTTTGGCTGCATGCTTTCGCTCTTTCAGCAGCAAGTTACGGCGCGTTTCCGGAACATTTTCATAGTCATACGGACAATGACGACAACCATGTCCGCAACAAAAACCTTTATTCAGATGGTATGCTTCTGTTAGAACGATGTTGCCATGCTCGTCATAATAATAATCTGTTCCTTCCGCCAGTTTTTTCATTCATTACAATATCTGAATGAGAAGGCACAGAGCAAGATTTTGTTTAACTGATGTTATCTGTTTCGCTAGCGTTGATTTTTTCATGATCAAACACCCACTTTTTCAACTGATAATCTTTTTCCGCTGATGTCAAACCTTCTTGCAGGGAAAAAGAGAGATAATGTATTTTATTACTGCCTGCGATATCTAAACCTTCGTAATGTGTTTTAATCCCGAGTTCCTTTTTTTGCAAAGGTGCACCATAAAGGTTGTCGGTTGCTTCATGAAGTTTGAGTTGATAAAGTGCAACAACTTCAAGCGTGAAATTATAAAGTACAGGTGAGTCTGTTTTGAGATGAATGCGTCCGTCATTCTTTAGAAAAGACTGATATAGCCTTAAAAATTTAGGATGAGTGAGTCTTTTTTTATGTTTTGATGCACGTAATTGTGGATCGGGGAATGTGATCCAGATTTCTTCCACTTCATTTTTTGCAAAGTAGGTTGCAATCCGATCAATTTGGGTGCGCAGAAAAGCAACATTTTTTAAGCTTTGAGTCAATGCTTTTTTTGCCCCAACCCAGATGCGGTTTCCTTTCTGATCGACACCAATGAAGTTTCTGTCAGGAAATAGTTCTGCCATACCTACAGCATACTCACCTTTGCCACAGGCGAGCTCAAGGGTGATCGGGCCTTGATGAGCAAAAAAAGAAGACCAATTGCCAGCCATGTTTTGCGGATACTGCAACACATTAGTAAATGTGGTCAACTCTTCAAATCGGATTAACTTTTTTTGTCCCATAAAGCCGCAAAGGTAATGTCAAAGAGAAATTTCTGTTAATCAGCCGAGTATAAATTCAATGCGGCCATTTCTTCAATAATTTCTCTGTTATTGCTGAGGCGAGGCACTTTATGTTGCCCGCCAAGTTTACCTTTTTGCTGCAGCCATTTGTGAAATCCATCACGAATAATTTGCCGGAGAACAGGAGCTCTCAGTGCAATGTCTTTGTCTCTTTTTGCTTCGTAGTCGCTGTTGAGTTGTTTTAATGCATTGTCAAGCTCGTATATAAACTGCTCCTGATTTTCGGGTGCTTTTTCAAACTCAATCAGCCATTCATGTGCCCCGTTTCCATGTTCACTGAAATAAACCGGTGCGGCAGTGTATTCTACAGCAATAGCTCCTGTTTGTTCACAGGCTATTGCCAGTGCACGATCTGTATTGTCTATGATCAGCTCTTCACCAAATGCATTGATGAAATGTTTTAGTCTCCCGCTCACACGAATGCGATAGGGTTCCAGAGAGGTAAACTGGATCGTATCCCCTACAATATAACGCCATAATCCGCCATTGGTACTGATAACCGGGGCATACTGGCGATGTAATTCAACCTGCGATAAACCAACGGTCTTCGGAAATCTTGAGCCGTACTCTTCTAGTGGCATGAATTCATAAAAGATTCCATGGTCTGCAAATAACAGCATGCCGTTTTCTCCCGGCAGATCCTGTGCGGCAAAAAATCCTTCACTTGCATTATACATTTCAAGATAATTGATCGGTTTACCGATCAACTTTTCCATCTGCTCACGGTAAGGAATAAACGAAACGCCGCCATGAAGGTAAAGCTCCAGTCCAGGCCATACTTCTGAGATGTTCTTCTTTCCTGTTTTCTCCAAAATCCTCCTGAACAGAACTATTGTCCAGGTGGGAACACCTGAGATAGAGGTGATATTTTCGATGATTGTTGCATCTGCCAGTCGCTCAATCTTTTGCTCCCATTTGTCCATCAATGCAATTTCCAGATCGGGTGTTCGGATCCAGCTGCTCCAGAAAGGAGCATTTTGCATAAGTACAGCGCTTAAATCACCATAATGTATTTCTTCATTGATGCTGCTAACATTGTGGCTTCCGCCAATAACCAGTCCTTTCCCTGTCAACAGCTCCGATCCCGGAAAATTCTGATAATAAAGAGTAAGTACATCTTTTGCAGCTTTGTAATGTCCGTCTTTCAAACTCTCTTCGCTTACCGGAATAAACTTGCTTTTAGAACTTGCGGTGCCACTGCTCTTGGCGAACCATTGAACAGGAGTTGGCCATAAAATATTTTCTTCACCGGCGAGCATTTGCTCGATATATGGTTTCAGGTCTTCATATTCATGTACGGGCACCTGCGATTTAAATTCTGCAACCGAGAATAGTTTTTCAAACTGGTATTGATGTCCGAACTGGGTATACTGTGCAGTGGTGACAAGATCCTGCAATACTTCCCTTTGAGCAGATTGCGGGTTGTTCATCCATGCGTCTATACGCCACATGCGTAAGCGGGCAAGACGGGAAATAGCCGGACTCAGAATTTTCATATTGGGAAGATAGAAAACTTAATACAGCAAATCAATGAGTTTCGTTTGAAGATGCCGGCTGCCTGTACCCGGCCTCTTCATGCAGGTAGTCTTTTCGTTTGAGTTCGAAGTTCCTTCCAAGATACAATCTCCGCACCTGCTCATCTTCTGCCAGCTCCTCTGCGGTTCCATGTTTGAAAATTTTTCCATCTATCAGCAAGTAGGCGCGATCACAGATAGAGAGTGTTTCGGTTACGTTGTGGTCGGTGATCAGGATGCCGATATTCTTGTGTTTAAGTCTTGCAACAACTGATTGTATGTCTTCAACTGCAATCGGGTCAACCCCTGCAAAAGGCTCGTCAAGTAAGATAAACTTCGGGTCGACGGCAAGTGCCCTTGCAATTTCTGTTCTCCTTCTTTCGCCGCCGCTCAAAGAATCGCCCATGTTTTTTCTTACATGGTGTAAACCAAATTCAGTCAACAGCTCTTCCAGTTTGTCTTTTTGTGCAGCCTTGCTTAGGCCCGACATCTCAAGCACGGCAGAGATATTGTCTTCAACGCTTAGCTTACGAAACACACTGGTCTCCTGTGGCAAATAGCCAATACCTCTCTGGGCTCGTTTGTACATTGGCATACCGGTGATGTTCTCCTCATTGAGAAATACCTCCCCTTCATCAGGTTTTACAAAACCGACAACCATATAGAAAGTTGTTGTTTTACCGGCTCCATTGGGGCCGAGTAATCCTACAATTTCTCCCTGCCGCACATCAATACTTACCTGGTTGGCAACTGTTCTGTTTCGGTAGCGTTTTACAAGATTTCTGGTATGAATAGAAAGTGACAAATGCTGATCTGTTTCCTGCAAACTTACCGAATATCTCAGGAATCGCTGTGATGCGCTGTAAATCATTCATAAACAATGTTTGAAGAAGCGGCTCGGCTGCTTTATGTTTGCAGAACAAAAGCAAGCATGAAGGTTACCCAACATATTGAACAGGCGAAAGGAACGCTGGTCTCTTTTGAGATTCTTCCGCCGCTGAAAGGAAAGACAATCAATTCCATTTTTGATCACCTGGATCCGTTAATGGAATTCAAACCTTCTTTTATTAACGTCACGTATCACCGGGCTGAACATGTTTTCAAGAAAAAACAAGACGGCACTTTTGAGAAAGTGGAAGTCCGAAAGAGGCCCGGTACAGTAGGTATTTGTGCTGCCCTTCAAAACCATTACAATATTGATGCGGTTCCTCATCTGATTTGCGGAGGATTTTCAAAGCGCGAAACGGAAGATGCGCTGATTGATCTAAATTTTATCGGCGTTCAAAATGTGCTGGTACTTAGAGGGGATGCAGCCAAAAACGAAACTTTTTTTGAACCGCATGCCGAGGGAAATAAATATGCGATTGATCTTTTAAAACAGACAATCAATCTGAATAACGGAATTTATCTTGAAGAGGACATTCGCGATGGCTTCCGCACAGATTTTTGTGCAGGTGTTGCAGGTTATCCGGAAAAGCATTTTGAATGCCCCAATATGGAAATTGAAATGCAGCGGCTGAAAGAAAAAGTGGATGCAGGCGCAGAGTATATCATGACCCAGATGTTTTTTGACAATCAGAAGTTTTTCGCTTTTGTAAAAAATTGCCGCGAAATAGGGATTACTGTTCCAATTATACCGGGATTAAAACCCCTTACAACTAAAAAACAGTTGTCTGTAATACCACGCACATTTCATATAGATATTCCAACAGAATTGAGTAATGAGATGATGCGTGCAAAAACTGATGAGGATTGCAAAAAGGTAGGAACAGAATGGCTGATTCAGCAATCGAAGGAGCTAAAAGAATTTGGTGTGCCCGTCTTGCATTATTATACACTCGGTAGTCCGAAAGTGATATATAATGTGGTGAAAGAGGTTTTATAAAAAAGCCTGCTTTCTATTTTTTCAATCCTGAAATAATCTTTTGTAATTCAGGCTCATTCACTTTAACCGGATATTTTTTCTTTAAACCTCCCATCCATCTTTCTTCCAGCACTTGCTGGTAATCATTTATCACAAGACCTTTTGCTGCGTCAAAGTTTCTTGGCTCTGGGTTTGGATATTCTCGAATAATAAAAGAAAAAGATGCGGAGCCGTCGTCTGTATTTGTTTCTACCGGAGTATAAGTCCCGGCTTGCAAACCTTGTGTGCCGACTGACACAGGAAGCTGAGAAAGTTCAAAGCGGCCACTGTCTGCAATGGCATATCCTCCTAATTTCTCTATATAATCTTTCCAAAGAGAGCTGTTTGTTTTCATCATTCCTATAGCCTTATTTGCCGTTGCCGTGTCGGCACAATTAAAAATAATTGCATCTGCACTTGACGCCCAGTTGTATTTGGAACGATTCCGTTCATAATAGTCATGAAGTCCGCTGCTGTCAGCCGGCGCTTTACTCCAGATATTTTTCTCCATGACTTCAAAAAGTAAGCTTCCTTCTGTAAACTCCTGCATCTGATAGCCAAATTCAGGATTCATTTTTTCCAGACGGTCTTTATAGTACTGTTCAATGGTTGTTTCTGTGAATTCTTTCATTAACTCTTGCCAGCCATCAAGGCTTCCTCCGGCAGATAAGCTTTGTTTGTTTTTTACAAACTTGAACCAGTCTTCTACGCTTATCGTTTTATCTTTCAGTTGAAACAGATTCTTTTGTCTGTTGTCTTTATACATTTTTGTGTATTGGGCTGATTCAAGCAAAGAGTCTGAAAGCACCCATAGTTTGGCAGCATCATAAGGGAGTGCTTTATAACCAGATGCTTTCCTCATCTCTTCTTTGTGTTTTTGTTCTACGATTTTTATGCGTGGGCTTGTATTCACTTTGTCAGTCCATTGCTGTAAAGTTTCCGGATCATCCAAACCCTTTTCTTTTTTCGCAAGAGAAATCCGCTTTACCAGATGCCAGCCGTAATTTGTTTGGAAAGGAGTGGTTAGTTCTCCGTCTTTGTTGAGAGAAAAGGCAGCTTTGGCAAAAACAGGATCACAATCTGTATATGAAAACTCGGGTAATACGCCACCGGTTTGGTAGGTGAACTTATCATTGCTAAATAACTTAACAGCCTCTTCAAAAGAATAACCATTTTTTAGCAATGTGTAAATGCTGTCAGCTTTTGTCTGAATCCTTGATTTTTCTTCCTGCGATGCCTCCTCAGGAATGGCAAACAATATTTGGGCAGCTAACATTCGGCCTGAATCTTTTCGTTTGTTGGCGAGTTTAAAAATGTGCCAGCCCTTCGTGCCAGCAACCGGTGATGAATACTCACCGGGCTTTAGACCATAAATGACATTTTCCAATTCATAAGGGAGAGAAAAAACTGTTACATAATCGAGTTGTCCGTCTGTTGCTTTTACATAATCATCGCTGGAATAAGTTCTGCTTACCATTCCAAAATCTGTTCCCTTTTTCAGTTCCTGCCATGCTTGATCGATTGTTTGTCTTGCACCGCTGCTGTCAATGTTGTATGCAACAAACACATGTGATACCTGCAGCTCGTTCATTCCTCTTTCATAGGCTTCGCGTATCATTTCTTTGCTGTAATCCTGATTTGCCATGTATTGCTCGGCGAGCTGTCCGCGAAATCCGGCTATTTCATTTTTAAAGCCGGCAAGCGTATCTATGCGAAGATCTTTTGCTGCCTGTACTTTTAGCTTAAAACGAATATAGAGATCGAGGTAATCACGCACAGATTTTTCATCCTGTATGCCAATATTGTTTTTGCGGTAGGCCCTCAGAAATTCATCTGAATTTATTTTTTGAGTACCATAAGTAAAAAGTACTTGTGACTGTGCGCCTATTGTTGCTATTAAAAACACGATGAATAATCCTATACGCATAGAGTAATTATTTCTTGTTGTTATTTTGATTTTCCTGAAACTCCATAAACTCTTGTACCTGTTCGGCTGTAATTTTTTTGGCGACGATTCTTTTTTCTTTATCGAGCAGGTAAATAGTAGGCGTCTGATACACATCATAATTCTGACGGAAGTTCGGTATATTTTTTCTTCTTTCTTCTTCGCGCATGTCAAAGGGCTGATACAGATGAATCCATTCTTCAAGATGATGTTCTTTGATATAATCCGTCCACTTCTTTTTTACAGCAGGCCATTTGCTTTTATCCGAACGAATTGTATCTACCAGCACACCAACAAGTGTTACACCTGCTTTTTTAAGCGAACTGTGATACAGGCTATCGAGTATAGGGACTTGTTCTCTGCAGTGTCCACAATCGGGATCCCAAAACACAACAAGTGTATAAGGGCTTACAAGACTATAAAGGCTTTTCGGACGATCATCTTTATCCAGCAGCGCAAGTTCAGCAGCGGGTTCCCCCAGGATATTTCCCATAATACTGTAAGCCCGGCTGTAAATTAAAGAGCTGTCTTTTTCATTCAGCCAGGTTACCTGACCAGTGAGATAATATTTTTGAAACAAATGCAGAAACAAAACGTCAAGTCCCATGTATTTGGATGCCATATACTCATTCGTAAAACGACTGATGTAATATTTAAACATCGTCGTGTCTGTGCGGCTGTATAAAATGAAGCGGTCAATTTCCGTTTTCAGACTGTCGGGATGTCTATATACAACCTGATCCAGGTATTTGGATAGTCTTGGTTCAAAAACTGGCGTACGAAGCAGGCGTATATCAGAGAAAGAGATGTCTTTCCAGTATTCTTCTTTGTAGCGGAAAACAGCATTAGCGGTGTCCTGCTTTTGGTTACCGTCAATTTTGTATTCCGGTTCACGCATCAAACGAAACATCAACGATAAAAAGGCATCAGGATTGGCAAGGATGAAACTGTCGCGCCAGTTTTGTGCCTTCTCAAATGCCCCGCTCATTTTTTTTTGGATAACTGTACTATCTTCTTTGTTGCCTGCGCGACTTAGCTCTTCTCGCCAGCTTTCAAAGTCTTTAAAAAGAAGGTTATTTACGTCCTGATAGGCTTTTAGTTCATCGTTTTCTTTGGATCCTGTTAATGAGAGGGGAGCAAAGGAGCTGTCAATCTGCACTGCAAACTCCTGATTTTTATCTATAACAATATCAAAGAACCTTGATTTGTCGGGATCAACAAGAATGTAAAGTCCGCCATCCAACTTTTTTTTACCCGTTATAACAGCTGTCCCGTTTTTATCCATCAGGGCGGAATCCTGAATAAATTTTTTGTCTCCGAAATAATACCCCAGGTATAGATAACCTTTCCCGTTTTTCATGGTTGCTTTGATGCGGTAACCCTGTGCAGAAAGGCTCACGAATGCAAACATGCCGGCCAAAAAAAGAAATAAGCGATTGTGCATAATGATGTATCAAAATTATTTAAAAAAGCTGATTGCCGGTTAAAATGAATGTTAATACATCTGGCAGTAAATATCACGAAGTCATAATAGAATCAGGCGGCAAAAAAGCACTTTTGAAAGCATTAATTGATGAAAATCCTGAAACTGTATAAATCCAAACCAATAAAAGGGATTTTGTATCATGCTTTCGAAACGAAGCTATTGGATTACTCTGCATTTAAAAGGTAAGAGACCTTTTATGCTAACAATCCTTTGTTAATAAAATTCACTGTTTTTGAATTTTTAATTATATTTGAAAATTCAACCAAATGCAAAAGATTCGTTTTTTACTTTTTTTTTATTTTCTCCAATCTTTTTGGGGGAATAGCCATGCGCAAACGATTCTCGCAGGCGGGCAATGCATACCAACCAATATTACACTAAATAGCATCCCGGATATCAATGGGAAACTTGCTTTTCAGGGCTTAGGTACAGTAGATGGATTTTCTAATGTTTCTGTTAACATCTACTGGCTGGGCACTCCGGATAATGTTTGGGTGCTGGAATTTGATGGTCAGCCTTATTTTCAAAACGCATGCGACAACCCATCACCCCCAAATACAACCAATACCTCTTGCCCATGGACGACTGTAGGAGGAACAACTTGCACCAGCAGCGAGGCCCTTTTTATCAGCGGAGGCTTTGTGGTTCCGGTTACATTGGTGAACATAAACGCGGTCAAGGAAGGCCGTAAAATAAAATTGTTCTGGACAACAGCCAGTGAAAATGATAATAAAGGTTTTCGCGTGATGAGAAGTGCAGATGCTGAAAACTGGAAAGAAGTTGGGTTCATAGCAGGAGCCGGCAATTCAACAAACCTTACCCAATATCATTTTATAGATATGCGGCCACTCGCAGGGAAAAACTACTATCGGCTTGAACAGGTTGATTTTAACGGCAGAAGTTCCTACTCCAGAATTGTTAGCGCACAGATCTACAACAATAGTTTTTATACGCTGGAAGGAAGCCATGCAAATGGTGTTTTTAAAATCAATATTGAAGAGGATTTCTTTCCTGTTCGTTTGGTTTTGAGAGATCTAAATGGTAGAATTATTTCCAACCGGGTTCTTTCTTCAGGAGCCGGGTTCATCGATTTACAAAACCAGTCTTCAGGTATTTATCTATTACAAATTGAAGCAAATGGGTCAATCTATACTGAAAAACTGATCAAAAACTAATTTTAAATGTCAAACAGCCAATTTTCCCGCCGTCTTTTTTTATCTAACGCAGGCATATTGGCTATTGGACTTACTACTGCCAGTCCGCTTCGTCGTCTTTTAGAAGAGAAAACACCCGAGCAGCATAATTTGATTTCAAAATGGAATCAGTTTTGCCTGTATATGAAATCGGTTGATTGTAGTGAGACGCTTCCGGAAACAGATCTTATTCCTTGTGCAGGACACAAGTGGGACAAAGGCATAGCCGTTTTTATTCCTGAAGAAGAGATTTATATTCAGCCATATTGGATATTTTGGAAGCAGAATTATACATCGCCTGCAGACATGTGGTTGATCGTGTATAAAAAAGCGGAAACAAATTTTGAAAAGATAAAAATTCTAAATCGATTTGATGCGGGAGCCTTGTTTCATTTAGCTGATCAAAACAAGCGGTCTTATTTAGCGGATGTTTTGAACAATAAATGTATTGAAAAAGCAAATATTGATGCTTCTTCAAATAGCTATCATTATTCTCTGTCTTCTCTTGATAAAAAAATCATTTTTCAACACCATTTTCCTAATACTTAAATTGAATACTTATGCCTTCATCTGATGCCTTCATTGGTGAAATTTATATGGCTGCCTTTCAAAATGCACCGCGAAATTTTGCGGCCTGTAATGGTGCGGCTCTGTCTATCTATCAATTTACTTCCTTATTTGCTTTAATCGGCACAAATTATGGTGGAGATGGCCAGACCACATTTAATTTGCCAGATCTAAGAGGCAGGGTGCCTATTGGGATTGGTACAGGACCAGGGTTATCAAATATTGAGATTGGTCAAAGAGGAGGAGCGCCTACTAGCACGTTAACGGTTACAAATCTACCCGCTCATACACATACGCTTAAAGGTGTTTCAGAAGCCGGGAATACTTCAAATCCAACAAATGCGTATCCTGCCGGTACCGGATCTCTAGATAAGGAGTACAATACATCCGGAACAGCCGTATCAATGAATGCAGGAGCAGTTGGCTCAACGGGCGGGAGCCAGTCTTTTTCCATTCGAGATCCATATTTAGGGCTTAATTTTTATATCTGTTTAAACGGCATTTACCCTTCTTTCAGCTAATAGTATTGGATGTATTTAAAGTGGTGGCAGGGTCTTGAAGAACAATGGCAGAAAGCCTTTTGCATAACCCAATTTGGCGATCTTCATTCTCCAAATCAGGAGCAGTTAATTCAATTGTACCACTCGAAAATTCTACGATTGGTCGGACCATCTGCGGCCTTCCCCAATATGAATTTTGAGTTGACTAATATGTCGGGTTTGGCAGCGTTAGAAGAATTGGAAATATTGGTGTTGGCACATCACGAAATACAAGAGATTGAATATTTAGAAAACAAGAAATCGCTCAAGTCATTGTTCCTGTTTAATAACCAAATTAATTCTTTAAAAGGCGTTGAATCTCTTGTAACACTTGAGCAGTTGTATGTTCAAAACAACAAAATTCAATCTATTGCTGAGGTAAAAGACCTGGTCTCCCTTAAGGAGTTATACATTCATGATAATGAAATTACAGCCCTTGATGGAATTAATGATCGACATGAAAACATCTTGCATGTAATTGCATGCAGGCCTAATACAAAGCTTAGCCAGAAAGAAATTCTTCGTATTGAAAGAGACTTTGGCATCAGATGCGTTTAGTTGATGTTTTTTACAAACGCTAACTTCGCATTGTGAGAAAACCAAAGAAAATTACAATTCTTCCGCAGGTGTTGATCGAAGATTATGCCGCTGAAGGGAAGTCGCTAGCGCGAAATGACGGAAAAGTCATATTTGTTGAAGGGGCAATCCCCGGCGACATTGCCGATTTGCGTATTACCAAAAGCAAGAAGGATTGGGCGGAAGCGACAGTGCAGCGATTCCATGTTCTTTCACCACAGCGCGTTTCTCCATTTTGTACGCATTTTGGTACTTGCGGTGGTTGCAAATGGCAGATGTTGCCTTATGCCGAACAGTTAAAATACAAGCAAAGAGAGGTTGAGCAACAACTGAAACGAATCGGCAAGCTGGAAATACCCGACCTGCTCCCCATCATCGGCTCGGATGCGACCACCCATTACCGCAATAAGCTTGAATTTACATTTAGTAATAAAAGATACCTCACTAAAGAAGAATTGGGAGAGCGATTGAAGTCCAGAGAGAACAACCAAGATGAAGAACAGGTTATTCCCGAAGACCCGGCACTTGGATTTCATGTGCCTCGTTTGTTTGATAAGGTAATAGATATTGAAACCTGTCATTTACAACCGGAACCCAGTAATGCCATTCGTTTGTTTATCCGGCAGTTTGCCATAGAACATGGCTATTCTTTTTATGATATTCGCGCACATCAGGGCTGGCTGAGAACCCTGATCATCCGCACATCTTCATTGGGAGAGGCCATGGTAAATGTCACTTTTGGTCATGATCATGAGTCGGATCGTTGTCTGTTATTCGACGCTTTGTTGAAGGCATTTCCCAAAATCACAACCCTGGTTTACACCATCAACCCCAAGTGGAACGACAGTCTCCACGATCTGAACCCTGTTACTTATTATGGCGAAGGATACATGAAGGAAAAGCTGGGCGATTTCATTTATAAAATCGGACCCAAGTCTTTTTTTCAGACCAATACTGCCCAGGCAGAAAAACTCTATGAGGTTACAAGATCTTTTGCCGGTTTAACCGGTAATGAAGTGCTTTATGATCTTTATTGCGGAACAGGCAGTATCGGTATTTTTTGCAGCAAATCGGCAAAGAAAGTGATTGGCGTTGAAGTCGTTGCTGAGGCAATCGAAGACGCTTATGAGAATGCAAGGATGAATCAATTAAACAATGTTTCTTTTTTTGCAGGTGATGTCATTGATATTTGTACTGATGCATTTTTTGCAGAACATGGGCGCTCCGATGTCGTGATCACCGATCCGCCTCGTGCGGGTATGCATGAGAAGCTGGTGCACAAACTGCTGGAAATGGAAGCTCCTCGTATTGTTTATGTGAGCTGCAACCCGGCGACACAGGCGCGCGATCTTCAGCTGTTGATTCAGAAATACAGCATCGAAAAATTACAACCGGTCGATCTTTTCCCGCATACGCACCATATTGAGAATGTTGCTTTGTTAAAGCTTCGCAGTTAAAAATGAATATTGTAGGTTAAATCCGCTCCGATTCCGAAATTCGCATTCATACTGAAATAAAGACAACGTGACCTACCAGCAATTACGACCGCAGCGATTTGATGTTTTACCGCCCGTCATCAAAAACCTGATTATTATAAACGGGCTCGTGCTATTGGCACAGAAAACAGGTGAGATGTGGGGGTATGATGAATGGATTACCCGCTATTTCGCTTTACACAATGTGCAGTCGGCGTTTTTTATGCCGCATCAGCTGGTCACTCATCTCTTTATGCACGGCGATTTCACCCACTTTTTCTTCAACATGTTTGCGCTATGGATGTTTGCCAACATGCTGGAAAATATTTGGGGGTCAAAACGGTTTTTGATTTTTTATTTTTTGTGCGGCTTGGGTGCAGCTACATTACACCTCGCAACTTTTTCTGTTGAATACCATCTGCTTTTAAACGAAGCAAGCACATTTCTTCAGCATAGCACACCTGTTCAGTTTGAACGTTTTCTGCAGGACCAGCCGGCGGTGTATCGATTTTTTAATAATGTGGAAATTAATGCACTCTTAAGCGAATGGAAAAAGAATCCGTATGAGCTCAACTATATAGATCAGGCAAAACAATGTGTGATTGATTACAAAGATCTCAGTTTAAATATTCCTACCGTAGGAGCTTCGGGAGCCGTTTTTGGCGCACTCGCCGCTTTTGGTTATTTATTTCCCAACACACTTATTTACATCTATTTCTTTTTCCCGATCAAAGCAAAATGGTTTGTCATTCTTTACGCAGCTGCTGAATTGTGGATGGGAGTTCGCAACAGCGGAGGCAACGTTGCACACTTTGCTCACCTTGGTGGCGCATTGATCGGATTTTTACTTGTCTATTACTGGAACAAAAAGAACAGACAAACGTTTTATTAAAAAACTGACGATTGAAATTTATGGCAGGAAAAAAGTATACCCGTTTTTTATCTGAAGACAATCCATTGCTGCAGCTGGTTGTTGTTAATATGTTTTTCTTTTCCCTGCTACATTTTATCAAGATCGCTTATGTTTTAGGAAATGACCCTGTTGAAGCTTTCAATACAGGCTTCTATAATTACTTCGTGCTTCCGGCCGATATGGAAACTTTATTACACAGGCCTTGGACGATATTTACCCATCTGTTTGTACAAATGAGCATCTGGGACCTTATCGGTAATATGTTGTTCCTGTGGTCATTTGGTTACCTGCTTCAGGATCTTACAGGCAGTAAGCATATCTATCCGCTATACCTGTATGGCGGACTTGCAGGCATGTTGTTTTTTTTATCGGCGGTTCATTTCATTCCCCGTTTTTCATTTCTTTCTTCTTTTTTTTATGAAGGTCCGCGTGCTGCGGTTATTGCAGTTGCAGTTGGCATCACAACCCTTGCACCCAGGTATCGTGTTTTCCCGATGATCAATGGCGGGATTCCGATCTGGGTGATCACACTTGTTTTTTTACTGATCCATTTTGCCGGTATGGCAACGAATGCCTTCCCTTATCATTTTGCTGCTTTCGGTGGCGCACTTGCAGGCTTCAGTTATTTCTATGCAGTGGGGAAAGGAAAAGATCCGGGAGCATGGATGTACAGGGTTTATTATCTGTGTAAAAAAATATTTATATTCAGTAGTCAGTCCGGCAATTCAAATTCCTTACGCGATCACGTTTTTTATCAATCGGGCGATAGGGTGCCCTATAAAAAAATAACGGCGCATACGGAAAAGAAAATTGATGCATTACTGGATAAGATTAATAGAACCGGATATGATTCTCTAACCGATGAAGAGAAGGATTTCCTTAAGAGAGCAGCTGATACCGATAATTAATATTAATGGCAGGGATTTTTAAACGCATTACAAAAGGAACATTGGTGATCATCAACCTGATGATTTCTGCTCCGATGTTTGCGCTCTACTTTTTACCAGGACTATCACCTTCTGCTCAGTCGGTCTTTAATCTTCTTCCGCTTGCTTTTCCTTATTTGCTGCTTTTACAAATACTCTTTGTTTTAATCTGGCTCTTTGTAAATAGAAAACTTGTGTTGATCCCTATTCTATCAGTACTTATTTGCTGGAAATTAATTTTCTCTTTGTTAGGAAGCGGTTATTCTATTAACAACATAAATAGTTCAGATACACAATTTCGTATTGCCAGCTGGAATGTGCAGCTATTTGGTTTTTTCAACAATGGGGCAGAGCCCGATCCCAACATGTTATCCTATGCCAAAACTTTGGCGGCTGACGTTTTATGTGTACAGGAGCTTGTATTTTCTCTTGATGATTCATCGTCATTTTCTCTGGAGCAATTAAAAAGAAGGCTGGGTTATCGGCATGCCTTTGCAGGTAATTTTCGTTCTTTTGGTGTACACGCCAATAATCCGCTGACTGCTCAAAAAGAATATTATCCCTTCTGTCTGGCTATTTTCTCCAACTATCCCATCGTCAATCAAAAAAAGATACGACCACTTCCTGAATACAACCATACGTTTATCTGGACAGATCTTAAGGTTGGTGCAGACACTATTCGTGTTTTTAATATTCATTTACAAAGTATGCATTTTGTGAAAAAGGATTACGAGTTTATTGAAACAATCGATCAGCAAAGTGCAGATGATTTGTCCATCAATGGGAAGAGTCTTATTCGCAAATTAAAAGATGCCAATTTTCAGCGTGCCGTTCAGGTACTGGCCGTGAGAGATGAAGTGCAGAAGAGTCCATACCCGGTTATCTTATGCGGCGATCTTAATGATGTTCCAAATTCTTATGCCTACCAGGTTTTGCGAAAGGACCTGAGGGATGGATTTTCCGAGAAGGGGTTTGGTATCGGACGAACTTTCCAGTTTCTTGCACCAACACTACGGGTTGATTATATCTTTTACAGCGACTCCCTTCCGATTCAACGTTTTCGGGTCGACAAAGGATTTCAGAGCGATCATAAGCCGCTTGTTGCCGTCTTTGATCTTCCTGCAGCGAAGGATTGATTATCTTTGATTTTCTTAATTATTTTAAATTAGTTACGAGGTATGAGTTACGAGTTATGGGTTTAAGCAAAAACTTAAACTAATAACAAACAACTAAAAACTAAACAACCGCCAACAGATTATTATGCAATCTTCTCTTAAGCTATATAACTCCTTTTCGAGAAAGAAAGAACTGTTCGAGTCAATCATACCCGGTCATGTCGGCTTATATGTGTGTGGTCCCACAGTGAGTGGCGAAAGTCATTTAGGACATGCGCGTCCTTATATCACCTTTGATGTACTCTATCGTTATTTATTACATCAGGGATATAAGGTTCGTTATGTAAGAAATATTACAGATGCCGGGCATTTTGAGGAAGAAGGAAGACAGGCAGAAGATAAAATTGCCAGCAAAGCTGTGCTTGAGCAGCTGGAACCAATGGAGCTGGTGCAGAAATATACCAATCTGTTTCACTGGGCCATGCAACAGTTTAATACGTTGCCTCCTTCTATAGAGCCGACTGCTACCGGGCATATTGTAGAGCAGATTGATATGATTAAAAAAATCATTGAAGCCGGCTATGGTTATGAGGTGAACGGTTCGGTTTATTTTGATGTGAAGAAATATGCAGCATCACACGATTACGGGAAACTTAGTGGAAGAGTGATTGATGAACTCCTTGAAACAACGCGAGAACTTGAAGGGCAGAATGAGAAAAGAGACA